>NZ_CP114176.1:938130-1250840 GCF_027186265.1 Lentibacillus daqui
TTTTCCACTAACTCCTACAGATAAAACGATGAATATGAGTCCGTGGTTCCATCGTGGCGGGCTCCATTCAGGCGGTCCAAATCCCACACTCTATGTTGGCGGAGAAATTGTCATACTGCGCAATTTTCATCCAAAAACTTGTTTAAAGTACGTCGAAAAATATGGATTAACCTTTTTGATTGGTGCACCACCGATGTTGAAAATGCTGTATGAACAACAGAAGAAACATCCGGTCGATTTATCAAAATTGAAGGGAATTGTTACAATGGGGGCGCCGCTGGGAAGAGAAGAGTGCATCAACTATCAGGAGACACTTACCCCAAATATTTATAATGGCTATGGAACTACAGAGGCATTCTGGAATACGTTCCTTCGTCCATATGATTTGCCGGAGATGGCCGGTTCAGCGGGACGAGCCTGTACCGATGATGATGTTGCCGTGGTAAAAATTTATCCTGATCGAAAAGCTGATCCGGATGATGTAGTAGCCAGAGATAATCAGGAGGTTGGAGAGGTTATTGTTCGTGCGCCCGGAAAAACTGCGTATGCCTATGTTAATAAAGAGGAAGAAAGCAGGCGGGTATTTCATAAAGGCTGGATTTATATAGGCGATTTGGCAACATGGGATGAAAATGAGTTTGTTACTATCGTTGGCCGCAAAAATGATATGATCGTCTCCTCAGGCGAGAATATTCATCCGGTACAGGTAGAAGAGATTCTCAATGAACATCCAAAAGTGCAAGAATCTGTGCTCGTAAGCGTTCCTGATGAATTAAGGGGTGAGTCAACCGTAGCTTACATTATTAAGGCAGATCCGTCACTAACTACTGAAGAACTAAACCGGTACTGTGCAGAGCACCCGATGTTGGCTGATTATAAAAAGCCGCGTTATTACCGGTTTATTGATGATTTGCCATACACCGCAACAGGGAAGAAGAAACATTTTGAGGTGCGAAAGATGGCAGTGGAAGATCAGGAAGCAGGACTTTTTGAAAAATAGAGGATAAGGTAATGAAAAGCTGCGAGTCCCATTTCGGGATTTGCAGCTTTTTTATCGATTTACCCGGGAGGGAACGCTTTGAGATCGGGAGGGAGGCACGCGAAGTCGTGAGAGAATGCCCCGAGGTCGGGAGAGATTCAAGAAGCCAAGTCGGGAAAGAAACACGATGTATGCGTAGTATTACTAACCATAGAAGGACATTATGTATTGAACCAAATGAGTGTAATCCCAGGCAGGCATCTTGTCCCGTTTTTTATTATAGAAGTTTCCAAAATAAAATCATGAAAATTGGGGTTTTGTTTTATTTTGTTTATAATGGGATCGTAAAGTTTATGAAACAATTTACATAAAACAAGGAGATGATCATGATGAAACCAATTATTATTGATACGGATCCGGGCATTGATGACGTGGTAGCAATTACAGCCGCTACGTTTTCCGATGAATTGGACGTGAAATTAATAACTACTGTTGGCGGAAATGTAGGAATTGAAAATACGACAAAAAATGCTGTTGACTTGCTTACTTTTTTGGAGAAAAATGTCCCAATTGCCAAAGGTTCTGCCGGGCCGCTTTTACGCAAGCAGGAAACAGCTTCCCATGTTCATGGAACGAGTGGTATCGGTGAATACCAATTTACAGCTGAGCCGAATACCTCGCTACTTTCTGAGGAGAATGCGGTCGTCGAGTTAAGAAATTATATTATGCACTCGGCTGATTCGGTAACACTGGTGCCAATTGGACCGCTGACCAACATTGCTCTCCTATTCAAAACGTTCCCAGAGGCACTTGAGAACATTGAACAAATCGTTTTAATGGGTGGTGCAGCAGTAGGAGGGAATGCAACCCCTGTCGCCGAATTTAATATATTTGCTGATCCACATGCTGCAAAGATTGTTTTTGAATCAGATATGAATATTGTTATGTGTGGACTTGATGTGACCCAGTTAACCAGTGTATCATATGAGGATGTTAAGAAAGTGAAAGAACAGGGCAAAATTGGTGAGATGGTTTACGATATGCTTCAATTCTATAAAAATACCTATTCTGATAAGGCAATAGCTATTCATGATTTATGTACGATTATTTATTTAACCCGACCTGAACTTTTCCGAGTAAGACGCGCATCAATTGATGTCGCAACAGATGGGCCTGCCGCTGGATGCACGGTAACCAATTTCACAGATGACGGGAATGTGCAAGTATGTGTGGATGCGGATGTGGAAGCGTTTCGGCATGCATTTGTGTCCATGTTTGACCATAAAAACGGTTAGGAGGAGACATGTGACTATGAATCAGACCGATCTTCATAAAATGCACGTTGGAGAAAAAGCCGTGACGTACATTAAAGACGGAATGACAGTTGGTCTGGGCTCCGGATCTACGGTTAATTGGATGTTGAAAAAGCTTGGTGAGCGTGTGCAAGAGGGGTTAACAATGAAAGGAATACCAACATCAACAAAAACCGAAAAATTGGCGAAAGCATATGGGATTCCGTTGACAAGTTTTGCCGAAATCGACCGGATTGATTTAGCCATTGACGGTGCCGATGAAGTGGATGAAAATCTTAATCTGATAAAAGGCGGGGGCGGTTCACTTTTACGGGAGAAAATTGTTGATGCCAGGGCGAAACAGCTACTCATTATTGTAGACGAATCCAAACAAGTCACACGTCTCGGAAAGTTTCCCTTACCAATTGAAGTCGTCCCTTTTGGCTGGGAAATGGTAGCCAAAGAAATAGCTAATCTTGGTGGAAAACCACAATTACGTAAATTGGGTAATGATATATTTGTTTCTGACAATGGCAATTATATTTTGGATTGTGCTTTTAATGAAATCGACCGGCCGGGGCAACTACATAATCAATTAAAAGCACTGACTGGCGTGGTGGAAACTGGACTATTCATTAACATGGCTGATCAAGTAATTACAGCGACCGAAAAGGGGATTAAAATAAGTTAATGTGCAAGGGGATTTTTTGAAAATCTGAAGTAATTAAGTCACGATATATTAACCATTACGAACACGGCACGACATGACCATAATATTGTATATAAATAGCATTATAGCTGATTTGCCGAAGAAGAGCATGCCCGTTTAAGTATGCTCTTCTTTATTGATACTAATTGCAGTTCTCGTGGGTGAACAGAAGAATCGAACGTCTTCATTTGATATATTACATATTTCTTGCCGAAAAAGCAATGACGTGATGCTTGAAATCTATTAAATTATTCTAATTATTGGACTAACCAGTTATGGAAAATTGACATTAATTTGTATTGACGTAATTATCGGAAATATGTTATATTCAATTTAACGGAATAGCATACGCTTAGATGACATATATGTAAGCGTTTGCCGACGGAGGCTAATTGAAAAAGCGGGGAACGATTGTTTAGAATTTCATTTTTTACAGGGGGGACGGTAGTGATACGGAAAATTTTTATCTATGCAGGTTTACTTGGTTTAATTTGTTTCATGGGAAGTTGTAATAACGTTGACCAAAGTGTGGCGAAAGCAGATCAAGATAACGTTATTACGTTAAAGGTTGCCGACTCAGTGCCACCTACAAATTTTATTTCTCAAGAGGGAATTGTGTACTGGATGGATCGTGTGGAAGAGCTTACTAATGGGCAAATAAAGTTTCAATATTTTCCCTCGGAACAGCTTGGGAAGGCAACTAGTTTATTAGAATTAGCGAATTCCAGCACCGTAGATATTGCATACACTTCTTACGCTACCGAAAAAATGCCCTTGTCCGAGGTTGCAACACTTCCGGGAGCGATCCCTTCATCAAAGGAAGGTTCCCAAATATATTGGAAGCTTGTTAATAAATTTTTGCTGGACGAAGAGTATTTGAAAAATGGCGTTCGTCCAATGTTTGCGGTTACATTGCCCCATTATCAAATTGTAACTGCCAAAAAGAAGATTACGGGCCTGGAAGATTTACAAGGACTAAAGCTACGAGCGCCTGTTGGCCCATTGGAGATTGGAATTGATGCATTAGGGGCATCTCCGGTATCAATGGCCGCTCCAGAAATTTTTACGGCAATGGAAAGGGGAACAATTGACGGGGCTGCAATTGCGGTAACAAGTTACAAACCTTACCAATTACAGACAGCAGCAAAATATTCAACTACAAATGCAAATATGGGAAGCTTTGTCGCTACTTATTCCATTAATGAAAGGGTTTACAAAGATCTTCCGAGAGATGTTCAGCAGGCGATGAATCAAGCGGGAGAAGAGACGATTGAACACTTTTCTTCATACTTAGATGACCATGTTGAAGAATTAATAAAGGAATTTGAACAAGATGGTATGGAGATGTACGAACTTGACGATGAGACTTTGTCCACACTTAACCGGGAGATCGAATCTGTCTGGAATAGTTGGGCCAATGATTTGGAAGAAAGGGGTTATCCTGGGAAAAAGGTTGTAAGGTTATTCAAAGAAATAAGGAAGGAAGTTACCAAGTAGTTAATAATGGTGAATTAAAAAAATGGGGTGGATTTATGGAAAAAGTAATACATGTGTTTGAAAAACTGGAACGTCTTTCCCTATTTCTCGCGCAAATATCTATCTTTATTATGATGCTATTAATTACAGTAGATGCTACAAGCCGGTATGTACTTAATCAATCGATCATTGGTACATATGAATTTACCGAACGATACTTGATGATCGCAGCCGTATTTTTAAGTATGAGTTATGTGATGAAGATCGACGGTCATATCCGATTGGATTTATTAATTGAAAGGTTGCCAAAAAAGGTTACCAATGTTGTTAATTTAATTCATCTGTTATTAGAGGCTGCATTTGTGTTTGCTATTGGATATCAAGGAATGTCGATGACTTATGAGGTCTGGATACAAAATATTGTGGGAACTGGTCTTATTCCTTGGCCGATCTGGCTTTCCTATATATGGGTTCCCATCGGTGCTTTTTTATTCACACTACGATTACTTCTTGAATTTATGGAACCTATTTTAGCCCATTTTGGAAAACAAAAAGAAGAAGAGTTCATAAAGGAGGGAGAGGGTTTATGACTGTCGTTATTCCCATTGTTCTACTGTTGATTTTTCTGATATTTGGGATGCCTATTGCTTTTGCATTAGGTGTTTCTGGTTCAATAGGTTTAATTCTTAATAGTGGCTGGGAAGCTTTTTTCGGAGTAATTAAGACAGCACCATATGATAGTATAGAGAGCTTTGTACTTAGTGCGATTCCCATGTTTATTTTGATGGCAGCAATTATGACTGTAAGTGACTTAACGAAGGATTTGTTTTACACAGCCAATAAATGGTTAGGAAATTTACCGGGTGGATTAGGTATTGCAACGGTGTTTGCTGGTGCAGGTATGGGGGCGACAAGTGGTTCAAGTACTGCTTCTGCCGCTACGATGGCATCGGCTGCTTATCCTGAGATGAAGCGATATAAATATAGTACTTCTTTTGCAATGGGAGTAGTTAGCATTTCAGGTACGCTGGCAGTACTCATTCCTCCTAGTATCATACTAATTATGTATGGCATTCTCTCAGAGGTTGGGGTCGCTTCACTTTTAATTGCAGGCGTTATCCCAGGGATTATTACAGCATTAGGTTATATCGTAACAATTTTGATATGGGTTAAGTTCAAACCAAATGTGGCACCAAATATATACGAAAAAACTCCTATTAAAGCCCGTTTTAAATCTTTAAAAAACACGTGGCCCGTTTTACTATTAATTACCATTGTAATTGGGACTATTTATACAGGGATTGTAACCCCAACCGAAGCAGGTGCTGTCGGAGCTTTTGTTGTCTTTTTGATTGCTATTGCGATGCGAAGGTTTTCGATTACATTGTGTAATAAGGTATTAATAGAAACGATAAAATCAACAACAATGATATTGACAATTGTAATCGGTGCCATGATATTTGGCTATTTTTTAACGATTACCGGAGTTACCCAAAACTTAGTAACGTATGTAGAAGGGTTACAGGTTTCCAAATACTTCATCGTAGCCATTATTGTTCTCGTTTACTTGATATTAGGGTTTTTTCTTGATCAAATGGCAATCTTGATTTTAATGGTACCGATAACGTTCCCAATTATTACAGCACTCGGGTTTAACCCAATATGGTTTGGCATTATAATTACCAAAGCAGCGGAAATTGGCTTGGTAACACCGCCTGTAGGAATGAACGTATTTGTTGCTTCAGGTGCAGCAGGGGTGAAAACAACAGAAACGTTTAAAGGTGTGTTTTGGTTTGTTGTAACTGATTTAATTATTTTAATTATACTGATGCTAGTTCCATCTATTGCAACCTGGTTACCGGCTACGATGGATCAATAAATATTTTATTTTAATAAGAGGAGAGGTTACATATGGAATTTAATCTAACAGAAGAAAACTTGGCTATCAAAAATTCAGTCAAAGTTTTTGCTGAAAGGGAAATCAAACCTGTTATTGGAGAATTTGAACAAAATCATCGGTTTCCAAAAGAAATTTTACGGAAGATGGGGGAGCAAGGTTATTTTGGATCCTGTTTTCCTGAAAAAGTGGGCGGGTCAGAAATGGGTTTTGTTAATTTAGCGATTATTTGCGAGGAAATTTCTAAGGCTCACCCAGCGCTTGGATATGCATTCAATATGCAATCCATGACCTGTCCGTTTACTATTTTAAATTGGGGATCAGATGAGCAGATTCAAAAATATGTGCCAAGTTTGATAGCCGCAGAGAAAATCGGTATGTTCGCACTCACTGAGCCCGGTGGTGGGTCGGATGCAGCAGGTTCTATGAAAACCGTTGCTGTAAAAGATGGTAACGAATATGTGATTAATGGTTCAAAGGTGTTTATTACATTTGCAAATGAAGCGGATTATGGGGTGTTATTTGCAAAAACGAATCCTGATGCAGGTCATCGAGGCATTTCCGCATTCATCATTGAAACCGACCGCCCAGGGTTTTCGGCTACCCCAATTGAGATGAGCGGTTTAGGTTATATGATGCGCAGCTGTGAAGTGTTTTTAGAGGATCATCGAATCCCAGAAGAAAATCTGCTTGGTAAAGAGGGTGAAGGGTTTAAAATTGCGATGAATGCACTGGATTATGGAAGATTAACAGTCCCTGCCAGGCTATTGGGAATTGCGCAAGGGTGTTTGGAATTGTCGATTGATTATGCAAATACCCGCGTACTTAAGGGTAATGCCATCGGAAACTATCAAATGATTCAGCACTTGATCGCCGATATGGTAGTCGAAGTCGAAGCGGCTCGCATGCTAGTTTACAAAAGTGCTTATTTAAAAGATAAAGGTGAATCAGCAACCCGAGAAAGTGCACATTCCAAATATTTTGCTTCCGAGATTACAACACGAGCAACTCGTGCTGCCTATGAAATTTTTGGTGGTTATGCCTTGACTGACGAGTATCCGATCATGAAGTATATGAACTATGCGAATATGTTGCACATGGGCGAAGGTGCACCAAATGTTCAACGAATCCTCATCGCGGAAGATGCATTGGGAATTAAGGATGCAAATCGGCATAAAATTCCACGGCGGTTTCATTTAGCGAGTGATTTGCAATAGAGTCGGACGTGGACAAGAAATGTTTCCTTTGTTGCCAAAACGTTTACATGGAGTGTGTGGTGGGACAGGGGGAGAGACAACGTCGAACTGAACTATTCCATTAGATATATGCTGTCCCAATCAGATAAGGAGGAATTTACAATGAAGCAAGCGTTGGAGGATATAAGGGTTCTTGATTTGTCGAGGGTTTTTGCGGGACCGGCTGGATCGATGATACTGGGTGATCTAGGAGCCGATGTGATTCGCGTGGAAGCGCCAGGAGGTACCGATAGTATTCGTGATTGGTGGCCTTTTGTTGATAATGAAAGTACATACTATCTATCGGCAAACCGTAATAAGCGAGCGATTACATTGAATTTAAAAAAGGCGTCGGGAAAAAAACTTTTTTTAGATCTTGTCAAAAATGCTGATGTGGTAATAGAAAATTTTAAAACAGGTACGATGGAGCGTTTAGGATTAGCGTATTCTGCTTTGGAAAAGGTCAATCCAAAAATAATTATGTGCTCAGTCACTGGATACGGTCAAACAGGTCCTTTTGCTAAAGAACCTGGTTTTGACCCGGTTTTGCAGGCGGTTGGCGGTTTAATGGATGTAACTGGTCAACCAGATGGAGAAGCAACACGTGTCGGGCTGCCAGTAGTAGACATTATGAGCTCATTATATACAGTAATTAGTATTCTTTCAGCAATAAGGATTAGAGATTTAACCGGTGAAGGTCAACAGATTGACATTTCTTTATTGGATGTGCAAGTTAGCTCTCTAGCAAATGTCGCGAGTAGTTATTTAATGAAGGGGAATGTTTCCAAAAGAGTAGGGAACAATCATAACAATATTGTTCCCTATCAGGTATTTCAATGCAAGGATAAACCTCTCATGGTGGCCTGCGGGAATGATCGGCAGTTTCAGAAGTTTTCCGAAATACTTGGCATGCCTTCATGGAGTAAAGAGGCTAAATTTAAAACAAATGCCAAACGCATTCAAAATCGGGAAGAATTAACAGACAAGATACAAAAAATAATGGTTTGGAAAGATGCAAATGAATGGTTTACACTACTTTCGGAAAAAGGAGTGCCTTCGGGTCCGGTCAATAATGTAAAAGAGGTGTTTGAACATCCGCAAGTTCAATCAAGAAAAATGGTTGAAGAAATACCACACCCTACTTTGGGTAAGGTGAAATTAGTGCGAAATCCAGTCATTTTTTCTAAAACGCCAATTTCGATTAAAAAACATCCCCCACTTTTGGGAGAACACACTGAACTATTTTTGCAGCAAGAGATGAGTCTTTCCAAAGAAGATATAGATCAATTAAAAGAAGAAGGGGCTATTTAGGGGTAAAGGAGGCCAGTAGATGCAGGTCAGTTCACTACGACTATTTGGTTGAAAGTTCCTTTTTTCTAGCCCATAATATTTATTAATATGGGGGGGGAGTACGATATGGTGAATTCACGTTTTAATCCAAATGTCATTTCCAAAGCTTTTGCAATCATCAGAGCATTTACCGATGAAAAATCAGACTGGGGAGTAAACGAACTGGCACGTTATCTGGAAATACCGGTAAGCTCCTTGCATCGTAATCTAAAAACGTTAAGAGATGAAAACATATTAGGTATATCCGCCCAAACCGGAAAATACACCATTGGGCCCGAACTCGTTCGAATGGCTTCCATTATATCGTCACAAGTAGAAATCAAACAGGTTGCCAGAACATTCATGGAGGAAATTTCATCCACGATTACTGAATCTGTCTATTTAGGACTATATCATCCACAGCATAGGAAGATTTCCTTTGTTGAGGGCGTACACAGCCAAAATCCTTTGCAATATGTTCTGGAAATCGGTGTGTTGCAATCTATCCATATTGCGGCAAGCGGAAAGGTCGTATTGGCTCACTTGGATGATGATGAAATTCAGAGGATTTTTGAAAAAGAGGCGGTTGACATTGATGAACAGGAACAAATTTGTGATGAAATAAAGCTAATACGCGAACAAGGCTATATGATTACTTTAGGTGAGCGATTGGCGGGTGCATCAGGTACTGCCGCTCCAATTTTTGATTCGACACAAAAGGTGATTGGTTGTATTACTTGTGTTATTCCTTTAAATCATTATGATGAAAAGCAAAAGTACAAAGTAGCAAAAAAAGTGATGGAAGGGGCGGCTAAGATTTCTTATGTTTTAGGATACAAGCAAGACTAAGTATAGATGGGACAGGGGATCGGATTTCCTGCCCCATTATTTTTTACAGAACAGAGATTGGAAAAAGAAACATTTATGTGTCCTAAAGCCCATTTTTCAAATAAGTATTGACATCATTTTTTCAATAATATACAATTCCTATAAAGTTAGTTTGATTTTAAGTTTTCTTATCATGAGAGGTGGAGGGAAAGGCCCGGTGAAGCTTCGGCAACAGGTTGTATGAAACACTGTGCCAAATCCTGCAGACATAGTCTGAAAGATAAGAAGGGAGCTAGGTTAGGATTTAAGTTCTGCCCCCTTCTTCTTCCAAAGCTGGAGGGGGGCTGGTTATATACACGACTTTCACCTCAAATTATTATGGAGGGATGATAAATGGAAAAGTCCCCGATTACGTACGACAATTTTCCTGGTGACCCTTTTAAAGATTTTCACCCGGTTGACGAGACACAAGGGGCATCTCCAATCTTACAATGGGCTTACGATTCATACGGAGATGGTGTTGTTTATGCTTGTAGCTTTGGTGCTGAGGGGATTGTATTAATTGATTTAATTTCAAAGGTGAAACAAGATGCAAGCGTTGTTTTTTTAGATACAGGGATTCATTTTCAAGAAACCTATGATTTGATTGATAAGGTAAAAGGTAAATATCCCGATCTTCGCATTGAATTAAAAAAGCCAGAGCTAACGTTGGAAGAACAAGCGGCGGAGTATGGTTCTGCCTTATGGACACGAAATCCGGATCAATGTTGTTTCATTCGGAAAATAAAACCACTGGAAGATGTTTTACAAGGCGCTCCTGCATGGATTTCCGGTCTTCGCAGGGAGCAGTCGGCAAGTCGTAAACATACTGATTTTGTGAATAAGGATCAACGTTTCAAGTCAATTAAGATTTGCCCGCTTATTCATTGGACGTGGGATGATGTATGGGCGTATATCAAAAACAATGATTTGCCATATAATGAACTACATGATCAGGGATATCCAAGCATTGGTTGTATTCCTTGTACGTCACGAGTAACGGATTCTGATGATCCCAGAGCAGGCAGATGGCAAGGATTTAATAAAACAGAGTGTGGATTGCATTTGCCAGGCAGTAACGGACAGTAACCTTATTGATATAATGGCTAATGACACTGTTTGTTTTAAACCTTAGTAAAGCGATATATTTAATAAATATAATTATGTTTATTGTGAGGTGAATTTGTTTTGGAATTACAAGTAAACAATAGCCCATTTAGTCAAGAACAAACCGATATTTTGCAACGTCTGCTTCCAACCTTGACAGAGACGCAAAAAGTTTGGCTGAGCGGATATTTGGCAGCTTCCCTGACAGTACAAAACGGGTTGACGGTGCCAAATCAGGAGCAAGCACCAACCAATATCGACCAACCCGCTTTAAGAGAAGTAACCATTTTATTCGGATCCGAGACCGGTAATGGGCAGACGTTGGCAGAGGAGCTAACTAAAAAAATAGAGGGGCAGGGTTTTAAGGTAACCTGCTCGGCCCTGGATGACTTTAAAGTAAAAAAGTTGAAGAATGTGCAAGACTTGCTGATTGTGACAGCCACGCATGGAGAAGGAGATCCTCCAGATAATGCCGTTTCCTTTTACGAATATTTGTTTAGCAGAAAAGCACCGAAACTAAAGGATTTGCGTTTTTCGGTACTTTCCTTGGGGGATCAGTCCTATGAGTTTTTCTGTCAAACAGGGAAAGATTTTGATAAACGGTTGGAGGAGTTAGGTGGGGAAAGACTTCATCCACGGGTTGATTGTGATGTTGATTTTGATGAACCCGCAGAAGAATGGATAAACGGTGTATTAGAAAAAGTGTGTGAAGCGAAAAAAGCCGTTCCGCAATCGGACGATGCACATACCCAACAGGTGGGGAGTCAAACACAAGAACATGATCTGCCAACCTATTCCAGAACTAATCCATTTCAGGCAGAAATCTTGGAAAATCTCAATTTGAATGGTCGCGGATCAAATAAAGAAACGCGTCATCTGGAATTATCACTGGAGGGGTCTAATTTTTCCTTTGAACCGGGTGATAGTGTAGGGATCATCCCGGAAAACGATCCAATTCTGGTAAATCAACTGATCCACGAGATGAACTGGGATCCTGAAGAAACTGTACCGGTAAATAAAAAAGGTGATATTCGTTCGATTTATGATGCATTGCATAAAAACCTGGAAATTACCTGTCTGACAAAACCACTCATGCAAAAAGCGGCGGAGATTTTCCGAAATGATAAGTTGGTGGATTTAGTTGCACCAGGGCAGGAGGAAACGTTGAAAGATTATCTTGTTGGCAGGGATTTGCTTGATTTGATCAATGACTTTCCGCCAACACGGGAGCTGACACCAGGCGAATTTGTACAGATTCTTAGAAAGATACCACCAAGACTTTATTCGATTACAAGCAGCCATAAAGCAAATCCGGATGAAGTTCACTTAACGATTGGAACGGTTCGCTATCATGCCCATAATCGCGATCGAGCTGGTGTCTGTTCGCTTCAGACGGCTGAACGATTGGAACCTGGTGATCGATTACCGGTTTATATTCAGCATAATCCGAATTTTAAGCTTCCTGCCGATCCAGATGTTCCCGTGATTATGGTTGGACCTGGTACGGGAGTCGCGCCTTACCGGGCTTTTATGGAAGAACGAGAAGAGTTAGAAGCAAAAGGGAAAACGTGGTTATTCTTTGGCGATCAACATTTTACTAGTGACTTCCTTTATCAAGTCGAATGGCAAAACTGGTTGAAGGAAGGTTACCTAACCCGATTGGATGTCGCATTTTCACGTGATTCCAAGGAAAAAGTATATGTGCAAAACATGATGCTGGAAAATAGCCGGGATCTTTATCAATGGCTCGAGGAAGGTGCCCACGTTTATGTCTGCGGTGATGAAAAGCGAATGGCAAAGGATGTTCACCAAACGCTAATCACTATTGTGGAACAAGAAGCTGGTATGACGCATGAGGAAGCCGAACAGTACTTGAAAGAAATGCGACAGCAGAAACGGTATCAACGGGATGTCTATTAGTGAGCAAGAAATAGAAGACAAAAAGGGAAGGAGCTTGACGATGGCAGCGTATGATTCATTTAAACAGGATGGGCCACCGAGTGATCTGGAACGAATAAAGGATGAAAGTAACTATTTACGGGGGACGATTCAACAAGGATTGGCGGATCGAATCACAGGGGCTATATCGGATGACGATACGAAGCTGTTAAAGTTTCATGGAAGCTACCAGCAGGATGACCGGGATATTCGGGATGAACGACGTCGTAAAAAACTGGAACCGGCTTACCAATTCATGTTACGTGTGCGAGCCCCAGGTGGTGTCGCAACGCCTGAACAGTGGCTGGTTATGGACGATTTAGCAACCAAATATGCGGATGACACTTTGAAATTAACGACAAGGCAATCATTTCAAATGCATGGGATTCTAAAATGGAACCTAAAGCAGACGATCAAAGAAGTGAATGAGGCATTGATGAATACCTTGGCTGCTTGTGGTGACGTTAACCGGAATGTCATGTGTAACCCGAATCCGTATCAATCTGCAGTTCATAAAGAAGTTTACGAGCTTTCCCAACAAATCAGTGAACACTTGTCACCAAAAACAAACGCTTACCACGAGATTTGGCTGGATAAGATGAAAGTGGTTGATACCAAAGAGCAAGAGGATATCGAACCATTGTATGGCCGCTTTTACCTGCCGAGAAAATTTAAAATTGGTTTAGCGGTTCCACCATCCAACGACATTGATGTGTTTTCACAGGATCTCGGACTGATTGCGATCCTGGGAGACGGAAAATTAATAGGATTTAATATAGCGGTTGGCGGTGGTATGGGAAGCACCCATGGTGAACCGGAAACATATCCACAGGTTGCAAAAGTGATTGGCTTTTGTTCAAAGGATAATGTCATCGAGGTAGCGGAGAAAGTCATGACGATTCAACGAGATTATGGTAATCGCTCGAATCGGAAGAACGCCCGTTTCAAGTATACGATCGACGCCCATGGTCTGGATTGGTTTAAGACTGAGTTAACTGAACGTCTCGGTTGGGAATTAGAGGCCGCACATCCTTATCATTTTGCTCGTAATGGGGATCGATATGGCTGGGTAAAGGGTGATGGTAAATGGCACCTAACGTTATTTCTGCAAAATGGTCGTGTGAAGAATACGGATGATTATGCGCTCAAGACTGGATTAAGAGAAATTGCTAAAGTTCATACTGGAGATTTCCGGCTTACTGCAAATCAAAATTTGATTATTGCCAATGTCGCGAATGAAAAATTGGAGGAAATCAATGAACTGGTAAAAAAATATGGATTGACAGATGGAAAACAACACTCTGCATTAAAACGGAATTCCATGGCATGTGTTGCTTTCCCAACATGCGGTTTAGCCATGGCTGAGTCGGAACGGTATTTGCCTGCTCTGCTTGAGAAGATAGAAGAAATTTTGGATGAGGTCGGTTTACGGGAAGAAGAAATTGTTATTCGCATGTCAGGATGTCCCAATGGCTGTTCACGACCCGCGCTTGCGGAAATCGCCTTTATCGGGAAAGCACCGGGAAAATATAATATGTACCTTGGTGGTGGTTTTACCGGCGACCGTTTAAATCGTCTTTATCGAGAAAATATCGGGGAGCAAGAAATTTTGGAAAACCTCCGTACCATCCTAACTGATTATGCTGACAATCGTTATGAAGGAGAACATTTTGGTGATTATGTGATCCGCGCCGGTTATGTAGATAAAGTAACAGATGGACGTGATTTCCATGCAACCAACCAATATAAGGAATAATGAAGTTGCTCAAGCACATACGGGAGGAGAATCGGTGGACATGATGGGAAAAGTTTACTTGATAGGCGCGGGTCCCGGTGATCCGGATTTGATTACAGTCAAAGGAATCAAAGCACTTCAGCAATCAGATGTTACTTTATATGATCGTTTAGTGAATACAGAACTTTTAACCCATGCTGCAGATGAAGCGGAACTTGTTTATTGCGGAAAAGGGCCTAATCAGCATTCGCTTACCCAATTGGAGATCAATGACTTGCTTTATCAATTTTCAAGCCAAGGTAAAGTTGTCAGCCGGTTAAAGGGTGGAGATCCGTTTATTTTTGGCAGAGGCGGGGAGGAAGCAGCGTTTTTACATGCGAATGGAATTGCCTTTGAAATTGTCCCGGGGATTACATCGGGATCAGCGGCACCAGCTTATGCCGGTATTCCATTAACGCATCGGGATTACAGCTCATCGGTAACGTTTATTTCCGGCGTGAACAAAAGCCTTGAAGCCTCGGAAAAGTATTGGGAGCATCTAGCTCAAGGAGTGGATACCCTTTGTATCTATATGGGCGTCAAGAATCTGCCACTTATTTGCAGTAAACTGATTCGTTATGGCTGTCAGGCGGATACTCCTGTTGCATTAATACACTGTGGAACAACAGAACAGCAGCAAACGGTAACTGGAACATTAGGCAACATTACAAAAAGGGGTAATACGATTAAAAATCCAGCGATGATTGTTATCGGCGAGGTGGTCAAACTACGGGAGCAACTACAATGGTTTGAACAACTGTCGGTAGAAAATGAATTTTCGGTGTCTGCGGTCATCGGTTAATTGGAGGAATATGCATGCAAGGAGTACTGTATGTCAGCCATGGCAGCCGAATATCTGAAGCGACTGCTGAGGCGATTAGCTGTATTTCAGCCGTCATCAAACAAGTGGATGTACCGCTTCAGGAAATTTGCTTCTTGGAACTCGCGGAGCCAAATATGGAACAGGGAGTAGAAAAACTCGTGGATCATGGAGCATCGAGGATAGCGGTGGTTCCGGTTCTGCTCTTAAGTGCTGGTCATTATTACAAAGATATACCAGCCGAGCTTACTGAGATCAGGAAAAAGTATCCTTTCATCACCTTTACCTATGGGCAGCCATTGGGGGTGCAGAATCGCTTTACTCAAATTTTGCTGGAACGCATTGCGGAAACAGGTCAATCGGTTAGGGAGGATTCCAAAATACTGGTTGTTGGGCGTGGCAGTCACAATCCCCAAACAAAAAAGGATATCAGCCAGGTTAAGACAAACTTGCAAAAAAGCATGCCTGCTGTACAAGTAGATTATTGCTTTTTGGCCGCATGCGAACCTTCATTTGAGCAACAGCTTCATGTGTCATTGCAAGAAGGGTTTTCCAAACTGTTCATTGTTCCTTATTTATGGTTTACCGGATTGCTGATGCGTTCAATACAGGAGAAAGCACGGGAACGAACAAATCCGAAGACGGATATTATCGTTTGTCGACAACTTGGGGATCATCCGACTATGAAACAGGGACTTAAACAGCGTGTGTATGAGGCGCTGTCACTAAAATAGATGTTTACCCAAGTTTATAAAAAAGGATGTTGGTAAATGGCTTTTCTACCTTTCATGATTGATTTAACAGATAAAAAAGTCGTTATCGTTGGTGGGGGACGTGTTGCCGAGCGAAGAATTCGATTTTTGCTCGAAAGTGGGGCATACATGACGGTGATCAGTCCAGAAATAGATGAAGGGGTTCGCATGTTATGGGAAGAAGGGTACGTAAGCTGGAAACAAAAGCATATTGAAGCAAACGATCTTCTTCATGCATTCCTGATTATTGTTGCCACAAATAACCCTACAGTAAATCAGGCTGTCACCAAAGCTGTACCGGAAACATCCTTAGTAAATGCTGCTGCAGATGCTGAACAAGGGAATGTTCAATTTCCAGCTCACTTACAGCAAGGGAAATTATCGATCGGTATTGCCACAAATGGTGCAAGTCCAATTCTGGCAGCAAAAATAAAAACCAAGCTAGCCACGATATATGACAAAAGCTACGGAGAATATGTTGACTTTTTGTATGAGAGTCGCCAGCTAATCAAACGGTCGTTGCTAACGCAAAAGGTCCGGACGCTTCTATTAAAGGAATTAATGGACGAAAGCTTTTTAAACAAACAAAAGCAAATCATCACCCTGGATTGGCTGAAAAACCTGGTAAAAGAGGAGGAACATGATGGGGTGAACCGGAAGTAAACAACTAAAAGAACATCATGTTCCACATGTCTTTTATTTCGATTAGCCAAAGACGGGTGCCATGATAGTTGAGCTGAATGCTATTTTGCCAGAATATTAGCTTTTTGAAAGGATAATAAGGAAAAGGTGGGTTATCGCATGACATTGACAAAAGAAAAGACAAAAGAAGCGATTCTTCCCCATGGTGGTGAGCTTGTTCAACGGGAAGTCATTGGGTCGAGGCGGGAAACGCTTGTAAATGAAGTACACAGGCTGAAGACATTGACATTGGATGCCTGGAGTTTATCTGACTTGGAACTTATTGCAATTGGCGGCTTTAGCCCATTAACTGGTTTTATGGGGGAGCAGGACTATACAAGAGTTGTAGAGGAAATGAGGTTAGCGGATGGGACCATTTGGAGCATTCCAATTACGCTACCAGTGACGAAAGAACAGGCAGATGCATTTGCAATTGGTGAGAAGCTTGCACTTGCAGGGGAAGACGGTGTGAATTATGGAATTCTTCATTTGGCAGAAATCTACTCCTATGATAAAGAAAAGGAAGCAAGATTTGTATATGGTACAACAGATAAAGCCCATCCCGGTGTAAAAAAAGTCTATGAAAAAGGTGAAGTTTATTTGGCTGGATCGATTGAATTGCTGCAACGTCCACAACATGATCAATTTGCCGATTTTTACCTTGACCCATTGGAAACAAGAAAGTTGTTCGCTGACTTAGGGTGGAAAACTATTGTTGGCTTTCAAACGCGTAATCCTGTGCATCGTGCCCATGAATATATCCAGAAGAGTGCGTTGGAATCAGTCGATGGTTTACTTTTAAATCCATTGGTGGGAGAAACCAAGTCTGATGATATACCAGCTGAGATCCGAATGGAAAGTTATTGGATTATTTTGAATACGTATTATCCTGCCGATCGAACCCGACTCGTTATTTATCCAGCTGCGATGCGTTATGCTGGTCCAAGAGAAGCGATCCTTCACGCGATTGTCCGCAAAAATTACGGTTGCACCCACTTTATTATTGGACGCGATCATGCCGGAGTAGGTGATTATTACGGTACTTATGAGGCACAGGAATTAATTTCTCAATATGAGGAAGAACTTGGCATTCAAATATTTAAATTTGAACATGCTTTCTATTGTACGAAATGTGAGAGTATGGGAACGAAAAAAACATGCCCCCATGATAAGACGTTTCATGTTCATCTAAGCGGTACAAAGGTACGGGAAAAATTGCGAAATGGCGAGTCATTACCGAAAGAATTTTCCCGTCCTGAAGTAGCTGCAGTGCTGAGAAAAGGTTTAAAACAACATTAACTAAAGGGTTGACCCCTATGACATTTGAATTGATATTTGTGCTCGTAATCGTAACTGCTATGTTAATCGGGTTATTTTTCGAAATCGCCCGACCGGAAATCATTGTTTTTACGGTGTTAACCATTTTTTTAATAACGGGTATTTTAACTCCTGAGGAAGCATTACGCGGATTTTCCAATGAAGGCATGTTGACGATTGCGCTTTTATTTATTGTTGCTGGTGCTATTCAAAAAAGTGGCATCCTGGAGAGATTCATTACATCCTGGCTTGATCAGGGTAACAGTTTACTGGGATCGATGGCACGTTTTTTTATACCGACAACATTGCTTTCCGGTTTTTTAAATAATACCCCTATTGTTGTGGCGCTTACCCCTTTGATAAAAAAGTGGTGTGAAGCGCACCATATCGCGCCGTCTAAATTTTTAATTCCGTTATCATACACAACAATTTTAGGTGGTACGATCACCTTGATGGGAACGTCTACAAATCTGGTTGTTCACGGCATGCTGCTTGATTATGGCTATGAAGGGTACACCTTATTTCAATTGACGGTTATAGGCATACCCATCACCATTGTCGGTTTGGTTTATCTGTTTACAGTTGGTTATCGATTATTACCGGAATACAAAGGGTTGCAGCAAAAAGTGAAAGAGGATTCCAAAGAATATATTGCTGAGTTAACCGTTGAAGAAACATTTCCGCATCTGAACCAAAGTGTACAGCAGGCCGGGTTAACGGAGCTAAAGGGGTTGAATTTAGTGGAAATTATCCGTCGGGAAGAGCGTATTTTCCCTATCCGTTCCTCTACGATTATTCAAATGGGAGACCGATTAATTTTCACCGGATTAATGTCAACTCTGACTGATGTGCAAATGACGAAAGGGTTAGCCCTAAAAACGGGTAAGCCCTCGGATTTGGATGCATTGAAAAATGGGAACACCCAGATTGTCGAGGCGGTTGTCTCACATCAATCCGGATTATTATCCAAATCAATTAAACAAAATCAGTTTCGTTCCAAATACGATGCCGGAGTGATCGCAGTTCATCGTAATAATGAACGGATCCCATCAAAAATAGGGGATATTCCACTTCTTCCAGGCGATACCTTACTCTTGCTGGCTGGAAAGAACTTTGTGGAAACCTATCAGCAATCCAATGATTTTTATGTTCTAACGTCTTTAGGAATCCCGGAATCGCTCAAACGTAATTCAGGGAAGGGCTGGCTATCGATCGGGATCTTTTTCCTCATGATCATCCTTGTTACGTTTAGTGTATTAAGTATGTTTAAAGCTATGGCCTTAGCCGTTTTATTATTGTTGGCAACCAAGGCGATAACAGTGGGGGAGGCCAAGAAATATATCCATTTTCATGTATTGCTTTTAATTGCCAGTTCCTTTGGGGTTGGTATGGCCATCATGAAATCAGGCTTGGCAGAGTGGATTGCAACAGGTGTATTAGCGGTGGGAGAACCGATCGGACTATTTATGATTCTGTTATTCGTGTATATGTTAACCAATATATTTACGGAGGTAATTACGAACAGTGCTGCTGCCATATTTATGCTGCCGATAGGGTTGGAGCTGGCTGCGGATTTACAGCTGGACCCAATGGGCTTTGCGGTTGCGATTACCATTGCGGCATCGGCAAGTTTTATGACACCAATTGGCTATCAGACAAATATGATTGTTTATGGCCCGGGTGGTTACAAGTTTTCGGATTTTATCAAAATAGGTACACCACTTAGTTTGCTAGTAATGGTGATTACTGTTACCATCGTGTACTTTTGGTGGTTTTAGGAGGAAAAATGATGGGAGAATCAACGAATATTGTTTGGCATCAGTCTGAGGTAAAAAAAGAGGCAAGGCAAAAACGAAACGGACATCTAAGTGCAGTTATTTGGTTTACCGGCTTGTCTGGATCAGGGAAATCAACTATTTCTGTAGCATTGGAGAAGCAGCTGCACGAATTAGGCATACACACGTATCGCCTGGACGGAGATAACGTGCGTCACGGATTGAATAAAAACTTAGGCTTTAGCCCGGAAGATCGTAAGGAAAATATTCGACGGATTGGGGAAGTGGCCAATTTAATGGTTGATGCTGGATTGATCACCTTGACCGCGTTTATTTCTCCCTATCGTGCTGATCGTGATAATGTTCGTGCGTTGTTTCATGACAAGGAATTTATCGAAGTATATGTAAAGTGTGGGCTGGAAGCATGTGAGGCACGTGATCCAAAAGGATTGTACGAAAAAGTACGTGCCGGTGAAATCAAAGGTTTTACTGGTGTTGATGCCCCTTATGAAATACCTGACAATCCGGAAATCATCATCAACACCGAGCAGCACACATTAGAAGAATCAACTGGTCTTATCATTAACTATCTGAAAAATCACGAATACATTTAGTGGGACGGAGGGCATCTTCCGTTCTATTTTTTTGCCCGATAGGAATTAATCTGCTATTCCTGGATATTTTTGAAATAAAGCAGGAAATTCCTTTGTTTTGTTGAAATAGTAGTAGATATGAAGTAAAGGATGATGTTCATGTATCAAACCATAATCGAACCGCGCGTTTCAGAAACAGATGGTATTGGTCATATAAATAATACAACGGTGCCAGTCTGGTTTGAGGCGGGACGAAATGAGATCTTTAAATTGTTCACGCCCGATGATAACTTTGATCACTGGAGAATGATCATCTTGAATATGAACGTGGACTATGTACAGCAAATTTATTTTGGTACACCCGTACATATCTATACTTGGGTAAAAATGATAGGTAACACCAGTTTACAATTATATGAAGAAATGTGGCAGCATGGGCGATTATGTGCAAAAGATACGGTGACCTACGTGAATTTCAATGTGCAAACGCAAACATCGGAGCCAATTACAGGAAGCATCAGAGAGGAACTGGAAAACCATTATTATTAAGTGGACCTAATTTTTGAAGATAGAAGAGTCGCTTGTCCCATCCCTTCCAAGGAAAGAAGATGGAACAAGCAACTCCTGTCTTAAACTAATGAACCGCCGTTTTTCATGTATTTGATGATTCCCTCCGCTGAAAGATAGGATAGGGCGCCAAGTGTTCCTGTTGGATTGAAACTGCTGTTATGCGGGAATGCGGAGGCTCCGGCAACAAATACATTTTCGGCATCCCACATTTGTAAATATTTGTTTACAGCCGACGTGTTAGGATCATCTCCCATAATAACACCACCTGTATTGTGCGTGTTAATATAAGGGGATATATCCAATGGCTCCAGATTATTTTGGGTCTCGGTAATTTCCGCCCCCATTTCTTTCATAATTGGGCCGGTTTTCTTGGCCATGAATTCGGTTAATTTCCGGTCTTGATTGGTATAATCATAGGTCATGCGCAATAACGGGACACCATACTCATCTGTATAATTGGGATCCAGGTCAAGATAGTTTGTTCGCCATGGCATACTGGCCCCCTGGACTGCGACTTTAAGCCAGCTGTTGGCATATTTAATCGATGTCTGTTTAAATTCCTTACCCCAAGCCTTGGTTCCCTCAGGGACAACGTTGTTCGCAATGGGACGATTTCCATATTGGAACATGCGAATTCCGGCACCATGGATAAAATCCAGATCCGAGTGATCAAAATTGTCCCCGGTAAATTCAGGGATCTCCATCCCAAGTGCACCTGCGCCGGCATAAATATTAAACTTATCCTTGAAAAATCCCAGGGTACTTCCACCAGTTATTTGATAGCAATAGTTTTTCCCGATAACACCCTGACCGGTTTTAGAATCATATGGTTTACCCAGATTGGATACAAGAAGTAGTTTGGTATTATTGAATACGTAACTGGATAAGACAACCACATCTGCGGGCTGTTCAAATTCCTCCCGGGTAACTGGATTGACATAATGAACCCCAGTTGCTTTATTGCCATCATGAAGTATTTTAGTTACATTGGAATAGGTGCGTACCTCCAGCTTACCTGTTTTTTCTGCTACTGGTAAAACAGTAACCACTGGATCGGCTTTTGCACCATATTCACAACCAAAGCGTTCGCAAAATGCACAATACTGACAGGCACCACGAGCAATGCCATCTGGGTTTGTGTAATTCTCTGACAAATTTGCTGATGGTGTCATGTATGGGGAATATCCCAGCTTTTTAGTCGCCTTTTCGAACATTTCCAAAACAGGCGTTTTCAGCATTGGTTTGGTTGGATAAGGATTGGAACGTTTTCCATAAAGGGATACTTCTTCACCAGAAATGCCGGCCATTTTTTCAAATGTATCATAATATGGCTCCAGATCGTCATAGGTAATCCCCCAATCCTGAAGATCCATGCCATCCGGGATCTTGTTTTTTCCATACTTTTCTTTCGTTTTGGTAGCAATTTCAAAATCATAAGGTAAGAAACGATAGGTTTGTCCATTCCAGTGCGAACCAGCCCCACCGGTCCCGATTCCGTCCAAAAACGTGCCATATGTACGCATTGGCAAGGCGCGCATATTCTCTGTATTTCGAAATGTAAGGGTCTCCTTGGATAGGTCCTTCATCATCTCGTATCGCTGGGCATAACGCAATTCATCGTGAACCATGTAATAGTCACTTGTTTTTCTTGCTTTCCCACGTTCTAATCCAACAACCTTAATACCAGCTTTGGTTAGTTCCGAGGCAATTATTCCGCCGGCCCATCCCATTCCGACAATTACGACTGGAACCTTTGGCAGTTTTTTAGTCAATTTGTTCACTCCTTGTGCATCGTTTTAGCCACCCATATGTTCACGTAAACTTTTGGGTTCGATCTTTACAAATTCCTTTTTCATAATGGTTTCTGTATAACCTGTTTGGCTTCCCGGAAAGTCACGCATTTTCCAGCCAGCTTTATTTTTATTTCCGCCATATAAAGGATCGGCGTATGCACCTTCAATGGTCATGCTCCGTAACAGTTGGAAAAACTGTTTGGTTGTAGCACCGGTAAGTTTAAATTCTTTTGCTGCATCAAAAACCTCCAATACGTCATCCTGTTGATCATCGGATAACTGTGCGAAGTTCTTATCGTACTTTTTGTTACTATAATCATCAAGACCTTTGAGTCCAAGAGTGAAAATTTCCCTGCGATCCATTAATAATTGGTTTCCTTGGGTTGCCTCCGCCGTATAGGCTGGTCCTCTCATATAGTCTTTTGCATTCAAACCCCACGGTCCGGCAAGCTGATGGTCAATGTAATAGGGAACACCCAATTCCTTGGCACCCGGTCCAAGCTCATCTTTTGGAAAAATTCTTTCCGTTGCCGCTTCAGTTGTTTTAAATTGATCCAATGTAAAAAACATCAATGCATCATTGTAATTAACTTGCTTTTTTGCTGTGGATGCTTGTTGCTGCTCCGTTTTTTGTTTGTGCGGTATCAAGCTTCCCAATGCGCCGCCAACGACAACACCCCCAACAGCGATTCCGGAGTTTTTAATAAATTTTCGTCTGGAATGATCCACAGACTCATTTTTATCACTCATGCCTATCCTCCTCTACATCATGGCTTTATTATTTTTCGATCGTGTATGAACTTTGCGTTCTTTCCACCAAGGTACAGGGTTTATCCTTTCTCCGCGGTCATCTCAAAAAGAGCCTGTATATCGTTACCCAATTGTGCATAATCGGTTGATTTTCCGGTAATGTTTTGTTTGATCCTTTCTATTAATTCCGGGGCCTTTGGATTTGCTGTTGTTAACACTTGTACCTTGTCACCAAAGGAAACCTGCATGATTCCTTTCGCTTGTTCCAATTTACCGTTATTGTTGGTATTCTCTGTGGTATCCGCCAAAACAACGGTATCGTCAATGGCAAACACCTTAATATCCCGAATATCAGATCCTGCCAAACGATATTCTAAATGGGTAGATATTCCTTGATCATGTTGATTTTTTTCATCTGGCAGATCATAAATGTTGGAATCTTCACCTGTTGGCGTTGTATTACGATTATTTTCGCTATTGATATGTTCAATTTCTTCAACGTTATTGCGCTGATCTCTATCCCTTGCAGGTGCCGCACCCTCATTATTATTATTCATACATCCGGTTAACAGGAAAAGGACGCCGACAAAAATGATTAATGGTGCTAAGGTTGTACGCTTCATTGCAAATCCTCCCTTGTAAAAAAATTGTCTTACCATTTAATGTGTCCTTTCCATTAATTTCTATGCATTGGGACATGGGACAGTTCAAAAAAATTGTGGGATAGGAGAACCGACCTACTCGTCTAAGTGTTATACTGTGTATATAGTTTAAATAGGTGGGAGGAGTGTTGCAGATGAAGTTTTTTCATACGGCGGATTGGCATTTGGGAAAGCTTGTACAGGGTGTATATATGACAGAGGATCAGGAATACATACTGGAGCAGTTCATTCAAGCGGTGGAACAGGAGAAGCCGGATGCGGTGATTATTGCGGGGGATTTATATGATCGGGCCGTACCACCAACGGAAGCTGTTCATCTACTCAATGATGTATTGGAGACGATCGTGCTAAAGCTGCAAACGCCTGTCTTGACTATCGCGGGGAACCATGATAGTCCAAGCCGTTTAAATTTTGGCAGTAAAATGATGGAAAACAATGGTTTGTACATGGTTGGTAATGTAACGAAAGATCTCGACCCAGTCATTCTTCACGATGAACACGGGGAGGTATATTTCCATCTTGTCCCCTATACAGATCCGAGTGTTGTCAGGAACATTTTTGCCGATGAAACCATCCATACCCATGACGATGCTGCTAAAAAGATAGTTCAAGAGATTATTGAAAAAATGGATCCAACTAAACGTCATGTATTTGTTGGACATGCGTTTGTCACCCCTTTTGGAGAGGAAGAAGAAAATACTAGTGATTCGGAACGTCCGCTGGCAATTGGTGGGGCAGAATATGTGGATGCTCGCCATTATTCTAACTTCGATTACACCGCATTGGGCCATCTGCACCAAGGACACTATGTATCTAGTCAAACGATCCGCTATTCTGGTTCGATTTTAAAATATTCGATTTCCGAGGAGCATCATAAAAAGGGATTTCATGTAGTTGATATGGATGCGGACGGACAAGTTACCATTGAAAAACGGGAACTCATTCCAAAACGGGACATAAGAACGGTCGAGGCCACAATGGAAGAAATTTTAACGCATCCGATAAATGAAGACTATGTTTTTGTGCGTTTGCTGGACGAGACACCGGTTTTATCGCCAATGGAAAAAATTCGTTCGGTCTACCCGAATGCGATGCATGTGGCACGGAAAAATTACTTGATGACCCCAACTGGTGAAGCAAAGGAAATTAATAATCGCAGCAATCGCAGTCAGCTGGAGTTATTTCATGCTTTTTACGAAGAAGTCAAGGGGGAAAAGGCATCGGAGGAAACCGAGACTATTTTTAAAGAGGTACTGGATGAACTGCTAACCGAGGAAAAAGAAACACAACAAGACATCAAACAAAAGAATTTCGTTGCACATTCATAAAGGGAGGAGTAACAATTGCGACCGCTAACTCTAACCATGACGGCATTTGGTCCGTATAAAGATAAAACAACCATTGATTTTAACGAGTTACAGGATAATAAATTATTTGTCATTTCCGGAAATACCGGTGCAGGAAAAACAACGATATTTGATGCAATTTGTTTTGCGTTGTACGGAGCAGCAAGTGGTCAGGACCGGGAAAATAATAATATGCTGCGCAGTCAATTTGCTAATGATGATACCCATACATCGGTTGAGCTGATATTTGAATTAAATAACAAGGTTTACCGGATACTTCGCCAGTTAGGTCATGTGAAAAAGGGGAATAAGACGAAAACGGGAGAACGGTATGAATTTTATGAGCTCGTTGATGGTGGTGAATCTCCATGTGTTGACAGGCAAATTGTTTCCGAGATTGATAAAAAAGTAGAAACATTAATGGGATTAACACAGGATCAGTTTAAACAAATTGTGATGTTGCCACAGGGGGAGTTTCGTAAATTACTAACCTCACAAACGGAAAATAAAGAAGATATCTTAAGACGTTTGTTCAAAACCGAACCGTACAAACATATTAGTGAACGTTTACGCTATAAAAAGGATTTGATTTCCGAAAAATATCAACAAGAAGAACAAAAACGCAATACGTATGTCGAAAATATCCGCGCAACTTTACCCGAACGTGATGGGTCGCCTGTTTTTCAAGTGTTGGGTGAGGAGCATTACAACGTCAATCAAGTGCTTCATGCATTGGATCAGGAAGTGGCGTTTTATCAGCAACAAATTATGGCTGACCAGAAAGCGTATGAACAGGCCTATCAAGCTCATGACAAAAAGCAAACTGAATTTCATGCAGCCAAGAGTTTAAATGAACGCTTCCAGGAACTTGAAGACAAAAAGATTCATTTAAGTAAGTTAGAACAACAGACAGTGGAATATGACGAGAAGGAAAAGCAGCTAAAACAGGCTGAACAAGCGGCTGGACTGGAAGCCTATGAAAAACAGTTAATGGAATGGCGTCAGGATGAACAAGCCAAAAAGCAGAACGTAGAAAATGCCGAAAAATCGCTTCAACAGGCAAACGAAATGCTTCGTGAACGTAAGCAAGTTTATGAGCAAGAGGAAAAGAAAGCATCGGAGCAGGAGGATGTTCGTAAAAAACTAGATCGGTTACAAAGATATCTGCCGATTGTCGAAGAACTGGATCAGCAAAAACAGGAATTACAGGATTTACAGAACAGAGGAAAACGGACATTTAAAGATGTTACTGAAATGCAAGCAACTCTAACGGAAAAGAAAAACCAGCTGGACAAGCAGACTGGTGAAATAAAGCAGCTGGATACGAAGGTTGATCAATTACCGGATAAACAAGAGCAATTGATGGAGTTAGGTAAACAATCCGATATGTTGAAGGATTATTTGGATGCGAAGGCTAAGCAAGCAGAATTGGAACAAATTTTACAAGAAAAGAAGCAGGAGTTTGTAAGCAAAAAGCGTTTTTATCAAGAATTGGAGCAGGCATGGCTGAATAATCAGGCGTTTGTTTTGGCAAATCATTTGCACGATGGCGAGGCTTGCCCTGTTTGTGGCAGTAAAGAGCATCCGAATAAAGCAATAAGTTCTAAAGGTGCGGTGACAAAACAACAACTGGAAGCGGCAAAGAAAGCATTGGATAAAAAGGATAAGGATTATAGTGATGCATCTGCCAAGGTTGACTTGAATCAAGACACACTACAGGAAAAAGTGCAGAAACTTGCGGATTATTCGATCACAACCGATGATGCTGAAACTGTACGAGATCGCATTGTTACAGCGGGGAAAAAATTGAAAGCAGAAGTCATGGAGTTGCGAGCTTCTAAAAAGAAACTGCAAACTTTAAAAGGAACGCAAGAAACTTTACAGAATGAATGCAAACAGTTGGAAGAAAAAAAGGAACAGTTGGATAAGAATTATCAGAAATTAAAAACAGCTTATGAGTCAGCCCGTGCGGTTTACCAGGATCGATTAAAGCAAATCCCGGAAGAAGTACAGGTTTTAACAGAACTGAAAAAGCAAATCAAAACAACCGAACAACGAAAGTCGAAACTGGAACAAGCTTGGGAAACAGCACAAAAACAGCTGCAACAGGCAAAAGAGGCACAAACAAAAGCAGCATCCAATTCGGAACATGCCAATAAACAGCTTGCAGAAACAACTGCAAAACTTGAGCAAGCGGAGCAGCGTTTTTATCAAGCACTTGATACGACCGGATTTTCTACCGAAGAAGCATACCAGCGAGCAAAACGATCTGATCAGGAACGGCAGGATTTGCGCCAAGCCATTGAGCAGTTTAAGCAGAACCTTTCAACTACGAAACAACTGGTACAAGAGCTAAAGACATCGTTAAATGGTAAGCAAAAAGCTGACTTGAGCGCATTACAGGAACAATTGGAAACATTGAAACAAGCCTATGAATCGGCATTAAATAAGCGGGATCAGTCAAAAGCATATTTTCGGGAGGCTGGGCAATTAATCGCCAATATCCGCGATGCTAATGAACAGGTGAAAGCCTTGGAAAAACAATTAAGCAGTATCACCGATTTATACGATGTACTCCGGGGACAAAACAGCCGAAAAATATCGTTTGAGCGGTATCTGCAAATCGAATATTTGGAGCAAATTATCGAATCAGCTAATGAACGTTTGAAGCGGTTATCCAATGGTCAGTTTTTCCTAATCCGTAGTGAGCGTCAGGAAGCCCACGGCAGACAAAGCGGACTTGGTTTGGATGTGTACGATGCTTATACAGGGCAAACGAGGGATGTCAAAACACTGTCCGGTGGAGAGAAATTCAATGCTTCCTTATGTCTGGCATTGGGAATGTCTGACGTGATTCAAAGTTTTCAAGGGAATATATCGATTGAGACGATGTTTATTGATGAAGGTTTTGGTACATTGGATGAAGAATCATTAAATAAAGCCATCGATGCCTTAATTGACTTGCAACAGTCAGGCCGGATGATCGGCGTCATTTCCCACGTCCAAGAGTTAAAAAATATCTTCCCGGCAGTATTGGAAGTCAAGAAAACCAGAGAAGGTCACAGTCACACTCAGTTTGTCGTCAAGTAGGGACAAAGGGACGGTTCCTCTGCCCCGTGTCCCGCAAAGGAGTTATCATCATGGTTTATCCGGGGAAAAGGTTTAATTTGAAATGGAAAATGATTGTGTCGATTAGTGTGTTGGTAATTGGCATTTGTGTTATTTTTGGCCTGTTTCTTCATTCGTTTATTTCTAAGACGATGGAGGAACAAATTGGCAAAAGGGCGTTAAGTGTGTCACAAAGTGTAGCAAACATGCCGGAAATACAAGCTGCTTTTGAATTGGAAAATCCGGCTTCGGTGATCCAGAAGGTTGTTCTGCCCATTCAACAGCAGACTGGTGCAGAATTTATTGTCGTCGGAAACACAAAAGGGATCCGTTACTCACATCCCGACCCGGACAAATTGGGTAAAAAAATGGTTGGCGGGGATAATGAGCGCGCACTAAGTGGTGAATCATATACATCGAAGCGGGTAGGCTCACTGGGGTTATCCATTCGTGGCAAGACACCGATTTATGATAAGAATGGCAAGGTTATCGGTGTCGTATCGGTTGGATTTTTGAATAATGATGTTCAGCATATCATTCAACGGCAAAGTAAATCGGTATGGATCACGCTAGCAGGGGTTGTTCTAGTGGGAATCATTGGTGCAATTGTGATTTCCATCTATTTAAAACGATTGTTATCAGGGATGGAACCAGAGGAAATCTCCCAAGTATTACTTCAAAAGGAAGCCATTTTGCAGTCAACCCATGAAGGGCTTATTGCCGTTAATGAAACAGGGATGGTGACGATGATTAATGCAGCGGCCCAGCGGATCTTGTTTCATCAAACAGTATCAGATGATCGTTATACTGGCAGACCCATTCAGGAGATTCTACCGCATACGGGGTTATTCGCGGTTTTGAAAAATGGGGAGAGCCATTATAATCGGGAAATGGTCCTCGGTGACACAGTTGTTCTTGTGAATCGCATGCCCATTTTTCGTCACCATATAATTGTTGGCGCAGTAGCAACCTTTCGGGAAAAAACAGAGCTGGAACATGTCACGAATGAGTTACTGCAAATTAAGCAATATGCCAATGCACAGCGGGCGCAGACACATGAATTTTCCAATAAACTATATACGATTCTAGGTTTGCTTCAATTGGATCAGACCGATGAAGCGATCGCCTTTATCAAAAAGGAAAGTGATAGTCAGTTAGGATGGTCAGAGTTTTTGGTGAAACATATTGCTGATCCAATGGTTCAAGGGCTTCTTCAGGGGAAAATCAATCAAGCAAACGAGCTTGGGATTACCATGTCGATTGATCCAGACAGTCAGTTAACAACCCGGTTTAAAGGAGATAAGCAAGATGCCTTGTTAACAGCGGTCGGAAACTTGATTGAAAACGCGATGGATGCATTGAAACAGAACCCGGATGATCAGCGGGAGATTGCTATCTTCTTTACCGACATAGGAGAAGATGTCATTTTGGAGGTGGATGATTCTGGATCAGGAATCTCCATGGACGAGGCACCACATATTTTTGACCAGGGATATTCCACGAAACAAGGATCTCACCGTGGAACAGGCCTTGCACTGACCAAACACAGGTTACAAGAAGTTAACGGAACGATCATGTTGGAAGAAGGAGATCTTGGTGGAGCTTGCTTTATCGTGATCATACCAAAAGATGAAGGTGATAACAATGTCTGATAGCATTCATGTGCTTATTATTGAAGATGATTTTCGAATTGCGGAAATCCAGCGGCAATTCGTAGAAAAGGTGGAAGGATTTGTTGTTGACTATTGTGCAAAAACCGCTCAGGAAGCATTCACTTTTTTGCAAAGTCCTGACACCCAAGTTGATTTGATTTTATTAGATATATATATTCCGGATGTCGAGGGATTGGAGCTATTTTGGCAGTTGCGTACGTTCTATCATGATGTGGATATTGCCATCGTGACTGCTGCTGCGGAAACTAGCACAATTAGCGAAATTCTCCGGGGCGGGATCATAGATTACATTATAAAACCTGTGGATGCGAAGCGGTTTGAACAAATGTTGACGAGGTTTAAGCAACGAAAAAGTTTTCTGGCGTCCAGGGAAAAGTTGAACCAGGATGACATAGACATGCTTACAGGTACGGTAAATTCCGTGTTTCCTGCTAATAAATCCAATGACAAATTGCCAAAAGGTATTGATTCGATTACATTGGATGAAATTACCGATTTATTACAGAAGCAAAAAGTCAACGGCATTACAGCGGTTGAATTAAGCAAACAAATTGGAACAAGTCGTTCGACAGCTCGAAGGTATTTAGAATATCTAGTATCTATTAAGCGAGTGCAACCAACACTTTTGTATGGAAATGTAGGCAGACCAGAACGGCAATATATCCTTCGTGAAACTTATGAACAAAATGAGTAATATAGAAAATAATCGCTTTATGAATAGAAGGTTTATCTCCCCCTTCTATTCATGGTATTTTATAAAAAGTCATTTATTTGTTAACGTTTTCACCGTTAAATGATCTAATTTTGAAAACAGAAGGGAGATATAACATTGAGTCTTAGTTTAATCGGTTTTGTAACCATATTGGTCATTGTCCTAATACTTATTAGCGGGCGCATGACGCCAATTATACCGTTATTACTAATCCTGAATTATTCACTGAAATTCTATAATACAGTTTAAAAGCTTATCTGACAGTCGGTTTAGCCAAAACATTTATTCATCTAATAAATGAAAAAAGAACCCATTTTCTGTTACAGTTAAAGTACCAACAAAAACCAACAGAAAGGGGTTCTTATATTGGCTACTTTACCGCAAATACCGCTAGATTTCAATCGCCAAATCAAATTATCTAACGATGGTGGTGCACTTTCATCCGATACAGGTGAACTCTTATTCCGAGAGTTCGATGAAAAGATTGGCTTCTTCTCAACGCTGACAAAGCATTTAAAGCTTAAAGATGATCGACGTTACTATGTTCACTCCAATGAACAGTTACTTCGCCAAAAGATGTATCAAATCATTGCTGGATATGCCGAAGATGACGCAGCTGATCAATTAACGAATGATCCTGTCTTTACGCAGGTTGTAGGAACAGATGCTTTAGCTTCCCAGCCAAGTTTATCCCGGCTTTTCCCACGATTTGATGATGAATCGATGGAACAATTAAACCAGGCAAACCAGGAACTTTTAGACAAGGTGCATCAATATAGAAATGCCAAGTCGATTATTCTGGATTTGGATTCCACTCATGCAGATACATATGGCGATCAGGAGGATGCAACATTCAATACGCATTATGGAACCATTGGATTTCATCCTTTAGTTGCTTTTGACGGTATCACCGGCGATTTTTTGAAAGCAAAACTACGCCCAGGCAATGTCTATACTTCCAATGGCGTGGTGGATTTTATCGAGCCTGTTATCAACCATTACAATGAGCAGTTTCCTGAAACCATCCCGTTTCTGCGTGGTGACAGTGGCTTCGCCGTCCCGGGTCTATATGAACTGTGCGAGGATGAATCGGTTTATTATGTGATTCGTTTGAAATCCAATCCTAATTTGCAGCGACTTGCCGATGAGCTGCATCCTTCCACTGTTCCAACCGATGTGACAAAATCGGAAATCTATTATGAAGAAGCCGAGTATCAGGCAAAATCATGGTCCAAGCCAAGAAAAGTGATCATCCAATCCGTTCGTCCGGCCGGTGAATTGTTTTTTACGCACGCTTTCTTTGTAACGAACCTGACTGATGTCTTCTCTCCTAAAGATATTGTTCATTCCTACCAGAAAAGAGGAACGATGGAGAATTATATCAAGGAATCCAAAAATGGGTTTAACCTGGATCGCATGAGCAGCCATAAATTTGAATGCAATGAGGTTAGAATGATGCTTAGTTTGTTAGCTTATAACCTTACGAATTGGATGCGTACGCTTTGTTTTCCTGAAGAACAGAAAAACATGCGGATCCAAACGATACGAACTAGAATCATTAAAGTCGCCAGTAAATTGGTAAAGTCAGGACGATCTCTTTACTTTAAATTAGCCTCCAGCTTTGTGTATCAATCGTTTTTCTGGAAAGTATTACAGCGAATTCAAAGATTACAATTAGAGTGAGGCCATACCGCTGTTCTCTAAGCACATTTAAAAAAAACATCGTAAGACCAAGGGAGTCGTATGTCCAAAAAATAGAGATTTTCAAGGATCTCCAGTTTAAGCAAACCATTTCTGGAAAGGTTCCATCTTATTTTACGAAAATAACCCAGGGCTAAGCTTCATTTATCTTTTTGGTTAGAAGTATGAATAATTCAGGCTAATTCCGATTCTCGGAGCGTTTGCTACCGGTTTCGGTATGTCGAAAATTGGTGATTTCTTTGGTGATGGTGTTGCTGATGTCATGGACGTTGCGATTATGTTTATTTTCGCAATATTGTTCTTCGGAATTATGTCGGACGTTGGCTTATTTGATCCGTTAATCAATGGTTTGATTGCGATTTCACGGGGGAACGTGATTGCCATTAGTGTGGGAAGTGTATTAATCGCCGCTATAGCCCATTTGGATGGTTCAGGAGCATCAACTTTTTTAATTACCATTCCGGCATTATTACCGCTGTATAAACGGTTGAAAATGAATCCATATTTTCTGTTGCTATTAATTGGCGGAAGCGCCAGTATCATGAACATGATTCCATGGGCAGGGCCACTTGGACGAACCGCATCGGTCTTAAATATCGATGTTACGGAACTATGGAGACCGCTAATTCCCATCCAAATCATCGGGATGGTGTTGATGGTTGGATTAGCAGTGCTATTGGGATATCGCGAACAACGACGAATCAAAAAACAATATGGTTCGGTTGAAGCCGCCGCAGCTGCTGATGTCGCCGCGGAAGATGATGATCCCAAAAATGAAGGTGACGTACCGGAGAAGGAAAAATCGCTTGCTCGTCCAAAATTACTGTGGGTGAACGTCATTCTAACGATTGGTGTCATTGCTATTTTGGTATGGGGAATCATTCCACCCGGTTTTGCCTTTATGATCGGTGTTAGTTTGGCCTTGCTGATTAACTACCCGAAAGTAAAAGATCAAATGGCACGTATTCAGACACATGCGCCGAATGCACTCACGATGGCTACTATTATTCTGGCTGCGGGTTCATTTTTGGGGATTTTAACCGGAACAGGGATGCTCGATGCCATTGCTGGAGATGTCGTGAAAGTTTTACCGGCATTTGTTGCACCATTCTTGCATATCATTATTGGCGTTTTGGGTGTGCCGTTCGATTTATTATTGAGTACCGATGCCTATTACTTTGCATTATTGCCTGTTATCGAACAAATTGCCTCCGGTTTTGGAGTCGATTCATTATCTACCGCATATTCCATGATTATCGGGAACATTGTCGGCACCTTTGTCAGCCCATTTTCTCCGGCGCTTTGGCTTGCATTGGGTCTTGCCAACCTGGAAATGGGACGACATATTCGCTATTCCCTCGGCTGGATGTGGGGGCTCAGTATTATCTTATTAATTATCGCCGTATTTATGGGGATTATAGTTATATAGTGACAAAGGGTACTATCGTGTTAACGGGTTAATAATACACTTTGAATTTGGGAAAAGGGCGGAGAGCATATGAGCTTCGTCCTTTTTTCTTAAATAGCCGGAGTTGAACAAACATCGTCACTTGATTAAATAATGTATTTGAAGAAATAACGGATTTCACCCAAGTATAGACGGGTCTTTTTTTAATTGTGGATTAATTCTCACGGTAGATTCAAGTCCCACATTCCGAGAAATCAAGCCGAGATAATGTTTCCTATAGTTGCTTCAAAAAGGAATTTTCTCGTTGCTAGTTTGATAGGCAAGCTACTATAATAGAAATGGAATTGCATGTATCGATTTTTTTAATAAGGATGATAGGTATGCCAAAACAAATTTTAAAAAACGATTGGGCGCCGTTACTTGATGAAGAGTTTTCTAAACCGTATTACCTGCAATTACGGGAGTTTCTAAAAAGAGAGTATACTCAACAAACGGTTTATCCGGACATGTATGATATTTTTAACGCCCTTCATTTCACTGGCTTTGGACAGGTAAAAGTGGTCATTCTTGGTCAGGACCCCTACCATGGTCCGAATCAAGCGCACGGTCTGAGTTTTTCCGTACAACCTGGAATATCCCAGCCACCATCATTAAGAAATATCTTTAAAGAGTTACAGGACGATTTGGGCTGCGCAATACCAAATCATGGGTACCTGGGCAGCTGGACGGAACAGGGTGTACTACTATTAAATACTGTTTTAACGGTTAGGGCCGGGCAAGCGCACTCACATAAAGGAATGGGGTGGGAGATTTTTACCAACCGGGTAATTGAGTCGTTGAATCAGAAGGAAAATCCGGTTGTCTACATCCTTTGGGGTGCGGCTGCTCAAAGGAAACAAGAACTTATTGATACATCAAAGCATTATGTTGTCAAATCACCTCATCCCAGTCCGTTATCTGCCCATCGCGGCTTTTTTGGAAGCAGGCCTTTCTCCAAGACAAATCGGATATTAAAGCAAATTGGGCTGGAGGAAATAAATTGGGAGGTTCCAAATCTGAATTAAATACCTAAGATAAGGAGAAATATCCCAGCAAGTGCGCACTCGAGTTTGTGCGTCGCTAACCAGACACTTTATCCCATGCCCATGTTGCAATATTTTTGTGCAGTCAGGGGAAAATAACATAGATACCGCAGAAAGGATAAAAGAGCCGTCCCTATGTCCCGCATTCGGGTGCAACGTCCATTTTGAGTTTAAAAGTATTTCATGCGGGAATTGTAAATTTAAGTGGGAATTTGACGGTTTTACATAGATATTTTTGAGATGTGGAGAGTGAACTATGAGGAAACAAATAACTATCCTTTTTCTTGTCATGGGAACGTTGCTACTGGCAGCGTGTGCAGAAACGACTACAACAGTTTCCAAGCAGGATGAACAAAATAATGATAAAAAGTCGGTAAAGGTTAATAAGTCTACAACTGGCGATAAGAAAGAACAAGGGGATAAACAAAAGACTGTTACCAAGCCATTTAAGGCAATAAAACCACCTGAGGATGCAAAATTGCTGGAAACCAATTATTCTGATGAAGAAAAAGAAAAAATGCCGGATCAAGAGGCTCATGGTGAGGAAAGCGCACGAACGGTTTCGCTCGGACAGACCTTATTACAGGATAAGAAGGATACTTCCAATGGCCCGCTTAAAGATCATCGGCTGGTTGCCTTCTATGGAACACCGAAGTCGGAAAACATGGGGATTCTAGGTGAATATCCCCCCGATGAAATGATGAAGAAATTGAAAGAACAAACAGAAGAATATTCCAAAATTGACCCAGATCGGCCGGCGATACCAACGATCGAATTAATTGCTACAGTCGCACAGCGCTCACCGGGTCCGGATGGATTGTATGTTGCCAAGCCTTCTAAAGAGGTGATTGATGAATATGCCAAGTTGGCTGAAGAACATGATGCATTACTACTTTTAGATATCCAATTGGGACGGGCGGAAGTGATGGACGAACTAAAAAAGGTTGCACCCTATTTAAAATTACCACATGTTCACTTGGCGATTGACACGGAATACAGTGTTGGGGAAGGTGAAATTCCCGGCGAAGATCTAGGTGAAGTCGATGGGGAGGACATTCAAGAAGCTGTCGAATATGTTGACAAATTAGTCGAAGAGAACAATCTGCCAGACAAAATAGTACTGGTTCATCAATTTGGTAATGGCATTGTTACAAACAAGGAAAAAATCAAACCAACCAAACATGTTGAAGTACCCCTAAACTATGATGGATTTGGGGACCCGGCAATCAAAATGAGTGCATATGGGAAGTTAGTCAGGAAGCAGCCAATTCAGTACGGTGGATTTAAACTATTTTACAAAAATGATGATCCACTGCTTTCTCCGGAGGACGTTCTAAAACTTGACCCGGCTCCGGCAGTTATTGATTATCAATAATGGGTGTAGTGGATTTGTTAAGGGCTTGATGCACATGCTCTACAACCTTTTGATTAGATTTACGCCTGCTTGATCAACGCTCATGCGCCCAGTCAACTCGAATCCGCTCGAGCAAAGAGGGAGACATACTTATTCAGTAATTTTAGTCTGTTCCCTTGTCTCAAAGATTTGATTTGGTATATTTATGGTAAAGTGTAAGTAGACATAGGTATGAAGGCTTTTGTCTACAGAGATTTTTTAAGTAGGTGTATAATTATAGCTGAAAGGAGATGTTTGGAATGGCACAGTATACGATTAAATTACTTAAAAAGGAAATGGTTGCCAAGGATACGATGGCTTTTCATTGGGAAAAACCAGAGGGATTTGAATTTAAGGCAGGACAGTTTGGAGATTTTACCTTAATTAATCCTAGCGAAACAGATGATGAAGGAAATACAAGAGCTTTTTCATTTGTATGCGCGCCCAGTGAAGATAAATTGGTAACCACAACTCGTTTACGGGATTCTGCTTTTAAACGGGTACTGAAAGATTTACCAGAAGGAAGCGAGGTAAAATTCGATGCACCGCATGGTAATTTCACCCTGCATAAAACGGAATCTACACCGGCTGTATTTCTAATTGGCGGTATTGGTATTACCCCGGTTCGCAGCATGATTGCAGAGGCCACAAACCAACAAACATCACATGATATCACGCTGTTATATTCGAATAAAACACCTAAAGACGCGCCTTTTCAGTCTGATTTGCAGGAAATGGAGGATAAAAACGCTCATTTCACATTTGTGCCGGTGATGACACAAACCGATGCTACTGAATGGAACGGTGAAAGTGGTCATATTGATGCGGAAATGTTAAAACGATATGTTTCTGATGTTAGTGCACCAATTTACTATCTTGCTGGCCCGGCCGATATGGTACAGGCAATGCAGAAAATGTTAATTGATGCAGGGGCAAATGAAGATAATATTCGCGCTGAAGAATTTTCCGGTTATTAATTAAACATTCATCTCAAGGTAACAGGTATGCGTTCTTTTGCCGGAACGTGTACCTGTTTTTTCATATCATCCGATGGTTAGCGGGTGGGATCACTAATCAAATTTGGATAAATTTGGTGGGATAAGGTGCCTGTCCCTTTGTACCAGTAGACTTGTTTTTGATTTTGGGCTAAGCTAAAGTAAAGTGTTGTAACGAAGGGGGAATTGATTGTGGATATTGCGGTAATTGGATCCAACAATGTAGATTTGATTACATATATTGATAAAATGCCAAAGAAAGGTGAAACGCTTGAGGCACCAAATTTTGAGATGGGGTGTGGTGGAAAAGGTGCCAATCAGGCTGTTGCAGCAGCTAAACTAGGGGCAGATGTGATGATGGTTACCAAAGTAGGGGATGACATGTTTGCCGATAATACGATTGCAAATTTTGAAAAACACGGAATTAATACCGAATTCACGAAGAAAGTTCCGGGAACAACTAGTGGCGTTGCTCCCATTTTTGTTGATCCTAACTCAGAAAACCGGATTCTTATCATTAAAGGCGCCAATCAGCATCTAAAACCAGCAGATATCGATGAAGCGGCGGATAAATTAAAACAGTGTAAACTTATCGTTCTGCAATTAGAAGTGCCAATCCCAACGGTTTATCATGCGATCGAATTCGGCAGCCAACATGGTATACCAGTTATTTTTAATCCGGCACCGGCGACAAAAGATTTAGATTTTCAATACGTTACCATGTGCGATTTTGTGGTTCCAAATGAAACAGAACTGGAGCTGATTTCCGGAATGCCAGTGGAAACAGAAGATCAGGTACTTAAGGCGGCGCACTACCTGCTTGAAAAAGGGGTCACAAATGTAATTATTACGCTGGGTCGTCGTGGGGTGCTCTGGGTAACAAAAGATACGGTCCAACGGTTTAATGCATATACAGTTCAGGCGGTTGACACAACAGGTGCCGGAGATGCATTTATTGGTTGTTTTGCCCATTCATTTATCCAAACAGAAGATGTTGCACAGGCAATCAAACGTGCCCAAGCCTTTGCTGCGCTGAGTGTGACAAAACATGGAACACAAACTTCTTACCCAACGGAAGCTGAACTGACCGCATTTTTAAATGAACAACATAAGTAAAAGGGAGAGAACTATCATGTTATTAGGTGGAATTGAAGCGGGCGGAACGAAATTTGTTTGTGCTGTCGGAGATGAATCTGGGAAAATAATCGCAAAAACAAGCTTTCCAACAACAGAACCGGATGAAACACTGCGGCAGGTTCGACAATTTTTTCAGCAACACCATGCGGATGCGGTTGGAATTGGTTGTTTCGGACCAGTTGATCTGGATGAAAAAAGCAATACGTATGGTACCATTTTAAACACGCCGAAAACGAAATGGAAACAGTATGATATATTAACCAAGTTGAAAACCGATTTACAAATTCCTGTTTCTATTGATACCGATGTTAATGCCGCAGCACTGGGGGAGTACCTGTATGGTGCCGGTAAAGATGTGGACAGTTGTATGTACATTACGGTCGGAACAGGAATTGGCGCCGGCTTTGTCCATCATGGGAAAACATATATTGGTAAAAGCCATCCGGAAATGGGACATCTACTCATTCAGCAACATAAGGATGACACGTTTGCCGGGAATTGTCCCTATCACGGAAATTGCTTGGAGGGACTTGCCTCTGGCCCGGCAATTGAACAACGGTATGGGGAAAAAGGTGTTGAACTAGCTAATGATGTACATGTATGGGAACTGGAAGCCTATTATCTGGCACAAGCAATCATGAATTATTTCCTTGTCCTATCTCCGGAACGAATTATTTTGGGTGGTGGAGTCATGAAACAAGAACAATTATACCCGCGGATTCGTGAAAAATTTCGGGAATTATTAAACAGTTATCTTGACGTTGAAAATATGGATAAATTAATTGTTGCCCCAGAACTCAATGATGAACAGGGCATAAGAGGAGCAATGGAATTGTTGCGGCAATAATGGAGCTTGCCCCGTCAAAGCCATTGATCACAGCATTGCCCGTCCCGTAGAAGAATCGGGTTGGGGAGCTAATTGAACCAAGGATTGAGCCCAGTCAACTAAACTTATTTGGTCGATGTTTCTTGTAACGGGTTGAAGTTTATGTGAATTAGGTTGATAACCCTGAAATCGGGTCGAAGTTTATATAGATTAGGTTGATGTTCCAGGAAATGGGTCGATGCTTGTGCAAACCAGGTTGATGTCTCTGGAAATGGGTTGATGTTTCCCGGAATTAGTTTGCCCACTGCAATATTATTGCCAAGTAACGCTTGTTTTCACTCAAAAATAACGCAAATTTTCCATGATTACAGTAAACGACAAACCGAAATCAAGGTTGCCGCTAGTGAAATACGCCATTTTTTGCTAAACTATGGGGGAAAGAATTTGTGCAAATTTAAAATGGAAAGTGGCGTTTAGTTTATGGAAGAAGCAGCACTAATTAGTATTGTTGTCATTCTTGGACTAGGGATCTTTTCCCAATGGCTTGCCTGGCGCATTCAGTGGCCATCGATTGTAATTATGTCCATTGCCGGGTTGTTAATTGGCCCGATCTTTGGACTGATTAATCCGAAAGAAGCATTGGGCGATTTATACAGCCCCATGATTTCGCTGGCTGTTGCTGTTGTCTTGTTTGAAGGAAGTTCAAGTCTTGATGTACGGGAACTAAAGGGGATTTCCAAGTCGGTATTTCGGATTGTAACCTTTGGCGCTTTTCTGGCATGGATCGGTGGCTCACTTGCTGCCTACTATATCGCCGGTCTAAGTCTTGAAGTTGCGTTTATTATCGGTGGATTGTTCATTGTAACAGGCCCGACGGTGATCATTCCGTTACTTCGGCAGGCTAAATTAAAATCACGGACAGCAACAGTTTTAAAATGGGAAGGAATTATTGTTGATCCTTTTGGTCCGTTATTGGCACTGTTTGCCTATCAAGTGATTAAAATATTGGTGAATGAACATTTATCGTTTCAATATCTGTGGAATTTCTTTTTAGGTGCGATATTTGCAGTCATCCTTGGGTTCGTTGTCGGTCTTGTCGTCAGCATTATGGTTAGTAAAGGCTGGTTTCCAGAGTACCTGAAATCACCAATTATCCTGTCATTTGTTTTATTATGTTTTATGATTGGCGAGGTAGTGATGCATGAAACGGGAATGCTCGCAGTGACCATCATGGGGCTTAGCATTGGCCGTTCGAAAAAATATGTGTCGTCGATTGAAAATGTTGGGCACTTTGTCGAAAACATTTCTGTGATTTTGACATCCACCATTTTTATTTTACTGACCGCCTCTTTGACACGAGAAGTGATTGGACAAGTATTCACACTGCCGATTATCGGATTTGTGCTGGTTATGCTATTTATTGTAAGGCCGTTATCGATCTGGATTTCAACGATCAAAACAGAGCTTTCCATTGCCGAGAAGACACTGATTGGTTGGATTGCTCCCCGTGGTGTGGTAGCACTCACTGTTTCCGGGTATTTTGCCTCGTTGTTGCTAGATGATGGTTACAAAGATGCGTCGTTATTGACGGCATTAACGTTTGCACTGGTTTTTATTACGGTGTGCGCGCATGGGTTTACCATTGGACCGCTGGCAAAAAAACTGCAACTGGCTAGTTCTGAACCACCAGGAGTTTTAATTGTCGGAGCCAGCAGCTTTTCCGTTGAACTGGCAAAAAGCTTAAAACAATTCGGGATTCCGGTACTAATCACCGATATTTCTGAGGATCGTTTGCAACCGGCAATGGATGAGGGAATCGATACATACCTCGGTCAGATTCTTGCAGAGCATACACAATTTGAAATTGACTTGGTACCATATGAGACCATCTTGGTCATGACCGGTGATGCTGCCTATAATGCGTTAGTGTACCAGTCCTATGTTCCGGAATTTGGTTATAACAATGCATTTGTCTTACCCGTTGAATCGCCTGGAAAACAGGAAGCGGAAAGAGAAGTTCCTGCATCATTGAATAGCCATTTGCTGTTTGGCGAGCATGCGCTTTTTCGGAGGTTAAATAGACAAATAAATACGAACTATTCGTTGGAAACGGTCGCTATTGATGAAAAGCACAAAGTAAATAAGGATGATATCCTGCATCTGGGAACACCATTATTTATTAAAAAGAAGGATGATACGATCGAATTTATTACATTCCGGCAAAAGTTTACGTTAGATGATGGCGATCAGCTTGTGTTGCTTGGAGAAAATCGTTAGGTACAGTTAACCAAATATGATAAATACAGTTCACTTCCATCGATTACAGGTGTGTGGATTGAAAAAAAAATATAAGTTGAGGAGCTGAAAGTAATGCGTACAACAGAAATTAAAAAACGCGCACCATTTCGGGGAGATCATGTCGGTAGTTTTCTGCGACCAGCACGACTGAAGCAGGCACGGAGTCGATTTGCAAATGGAGAAGTAACGGCAGATGAACTGCGGGCTGTTGAAGACGAAGAGATCATTAAACTGATTGAAAAACAAAAAGAAATAGGATTGAAATCTATTACAGATGGAGAATTTCGCCGCTCCTGGTGGCATTTTGACTTTTTGGAAGGTTTGACAGGTGTGGAAGGATATGATCCGGACAGTGGTTTGCATTTTGTTGGTATTGAGGCAAGGAACCGTTCTATTCGCGTCACAGATAAAGTAGATTTTAATGATGACCATCCAATGCTTGAACATTTCCGGTTTTTGAAAGAGCACGTAGGTCCCGATCATGTTGCTAAAATGACAATTCCGAGTCCCAATATGCTGTTACTCCGTGGTAGTATTGACTCGAATGCCTATACAAACATTGAAGCATTGCTACCGGATTTAACCAACGCTTATAAACAGGCCATTCAAGCATTCTATGATCTGGGGTGCAGATATTTGCAGCTTGATGATACATCATGGTCATCCTATTTGTCGGAAAAAGGACGAGCAGCTATTCGCGAACAGGGATATACACCGGAGGAAATGCAAAAGATCGCTGCCCGGGCAATTAATGAATCCATTGCAGAGCGACCGGATGATTTATTGATTACGATGCATATTTGCCGGGGAAATTATCGCTCGCATTACTTTGCGGAAGGGTCGTATGATACGGCATCCAAAACGATTTTCGGTGAATTGAATGTGGATGGTTTGTTTCTGGAATTTGATGATGAACGTTCCGGTGGATTTGAGCCATTGCAGTATGTAAATCGGGATGACTTATATGTAGTGCTTGGATTAATCACGACAAAATTTGGTGAAATCGAGGACAAGGATTTGATCAAAAAACGGATAGAAGAAGCAAGCAACTACCTGTCGCTGAATCAGCTTTGCCTGAGTCCGCAATGCGGCTTTGCGTCGACAGAAGAAGGTAATGATATTAGCGAGGAAGATCAATGGAAAAAAATCAGCCGTGTATTGGAGATAGCTGAAGAAGTATGGAAATAGGAACGAATGACTCCCATCCGGAGATGATGGGGGTCATTCGTATTTTACAGGGAGGCTATCCTTCTTGTTTATTCATCAACATACTCATTCCACCAACAATTACATTTTCACCTGTTTGTTTTTTTACTACTAATTTTGCCACAATGACCCCAGCGGTCTCCCCTTTATCGATCTTATCCGTAACCTTCATTTCCAGTGAAACGGTATCATTGATGAACGTCGGATTGGTGAACCGGATTTTGTCCATGCCATAAAATGCAACAACAATCCCCGGTTTTAGTTCCACCAGACCAGTAGCAATTGATAAAACAAGCATTCCATGTGCAATCCGCTTTTGAAATGGAGTGTCTTTTGCGTATTCGATGTCAGTATGTAATGGAAACCAATCTCCGCTTAGTGAAGCGAAATTAACAATGTCAGCCTCCGTGATCGTTCTGCCGCGTGAATTCCATGTATCGCCGATTTGATAGTCATCATAATACTTATTAAACAAATAAGTCGCCTCCTGATTTTGAAAAATAATAGTTTGATTTGATTTTACTTATATTGATTGCGCAATTTAAACTTCTGTACCTTACCAGATGGGGTTCTTGGTAATTCCTCTACAAAAACGATTTTACGTGGTTTCTTATAACTTGCTAATTTTCCTTTAATAAAGTTATGAATATCGTTTTCTTCTATTACCGTTCCGGGCTTTGACACAATTATGGCGCAAACAGATTCAATGTATTTTGGATCAGGTATCCCAATAACAGCAACGTCTTGAATGGATTCATGTCTAATCAACACATCTTCCAATTCAACGGGATAAATATTTTCCCCACCGCTACGGATCATATCTTTCTTTCTGCCGGAAATGGTTAAATACCCCGCCTCGTCAAGATACCCCAGATCACCAGTATGGCACCAACCATTGATAAAGGTTGCAGCTGTTTCCTCGGGCTTTTTCCAGTATCCCATTGAAACGGCGGGACCTTTGATACAAATTTCCCCGATTTGGCCTGATCCTAGTCTATTATCCTCGTTATCAACAATTTTAATTTCGGTAAATGGCATCGGTTTACCAGCTGTATATCCTTTTGTTTCTGCATCGACAGGATCAAGCGATACCGCAATTGGTGTCCCCTCCGTAAGTCCGTAAACCTGTGCTAATTCGATATGAGGAAATCGCGTTTTCAGTTCATCGATTGCCCAGGAAATAATCGGATCTCCGCCAGAATAGATTGTTTTTAGGCTACTTAGATGATAGGTGGAAATATTGGGCAGCTTTAGCATTTCATAAATCATAAACGGAAATAGAAAACAATCAGACACATTTTCTTGTTCGATTATGCTCAAAACCTTCTCAATATCGAAAGCTCCACTTTTGGTGATTACCAGTTTACCACCTTGCAACAACACAGCTAGAGCCACATCCTCCATTGCCCCAACATGATATAATGGCCCAGTCGTCATGCCCACTGTATCAGCATGAAAACCCCATTTCAGTGCTTGCATGCTAGCAAACCATAGTGTGTTCTCATGGGACCAAAGTGCACCCTTGGGTTTGCCGGTTGTCCCAGACGTGTACATCAGCATAACAGGATCGGATTTATCGATGTTATGTTGATAAGTAAACGCAGCTTCCCCATCGAGCAGCACCTGCCAATCATGAGCCCAGTCAGGTACATGTTTCTCATTAGACGAAAGACAAATAAATTCATGAACTGGAATGACGGATCGAATGTTAGCGAGCTTATCCGCAAGACTTGCATCAAAGCAAAGCACGGTACATCCTGAATCTTTAAGAATGTATTCCAATTCTTCCTCAGCCAGCCGGAAGTTGAGTCGAACGGCAATCGCACCTAATTTGGCAATGGCAAAATAAAGTGCAAAATATTCTAACCCATTGTACAACAGCATACCAACCCGGTCACTTTTTTTTACACCCATCTTCCGCAAAGTATTCGCATATTTGTTTGATGTTTCATTAAGTGTTCCATATGTCCATGACTTTTCTGATTCCAGTTTGATAGCTTCCTTTGCTGGGTTAATCGTCTGAATGTATTTCTCAACACGATTTACTAGATAACCGACGTCCATATGGAAGTCCTCCTTTTGATAAGGATGAAGTAACCAATGATTTTGCTTAGGGGGGATTCATACATTTACAAAAGAGAAATTGATTTTAATTCAATATACAGTTGCGACGCATAAAAGTCAAGTATATTCAGAATAGTTGGTTCTGAATGATTGGATGATGGAAAAGTAAAGATATAGAGATTTATACGAATGCGGAATTCATTCCTTAACAAAGAGTTAATAACAACTAATAATTCCATTGGGCATTCGTCACTATTTAAATGATACTACATGTATGAGCAGACAACCTATGCTATACTGAAAAGAAAACAGGGTAGAAAGGGTATATAATGCAAAAAAGACTATCTGATAGTATTGCAGATGATATCATGTCAATGATCGTTATAGAGAAAAAATTTCTTCCAGGTGATAAGCTCCCAAACGAAAATGAATTATCGGAGGAACTTAATATTAGCAGGACAACACTTCGAGAAGCAATCCGGATATTAGTTACAAATGGCGTCTTGGAGATTAGACGGGGAAAAGGTACGTATGTAAAAGAAGATATTGAAGTAAATAATATAGAGTCTTTAGGTAATCTTGCAGATGCTAAAATTAATGCGAAAGATTTATATGAAATGCGATTAATCTTTGAACCAGAAGCTGCCTACTATGCTACAATTCGAGCAAGTGATGCCGAGTTAGAGCGGATTTTGGATTATGGAACGCGCATAGAACAAAAAATCAAGTGCAATGAGGATCGGACAGCAGTCGAACAAAAATTTCATAAATCCATCGTAAAGGCTACCCATAACGAGTTCATGGAAAAGCTGATGCCGGTTATTTACGAAGCTATTGATAAAGGAGTCATCTTATCAAAGAGAAAAGAACTAGCAATCAAAGATACGATCAATGATCATAACATGATTATGGAATTTATTAGGAATCGTAATCCTGAAGGTGCAAAAAGTGCGATGAAAATTCATATTTTGCATGCGATGAGGGAATTAGGGATTGAATAATGGTTAATTTATGACATCTTGGTTTCATACCAGATGTTTTTTTGTATTACAACGTTATTGACAGTAGACAACCAACAATATAAAATACATTATAAACATTTTTCAAATAAAAAAATCAAGGATGTGTGCAGATGAGAAGAAGTGATACGATTAAAATTGGGGTGGATCGTGCTCCTCACCGTAGTCTTTTATATGCTACAGGGAAAGTAAAAGCAAAGGATTTGGGGAAACCATTTATAGGCATTTGCAATTCTTATATTGATATTATTCCTGGTCATGTACATTTGCGTGAATTTGCAGATGTCGTAAAAGAAGCAATCATTGAAGCAGGTGGTATTCCATTTGAATTCAATACGATTGGTGTTGATGATGGCATTGCGATGGGGCATATTGGAATGCGCTATTCATTACCAAGTCGTGAATTAATTGCTGACAGTGCTGAAACGGTCATTAATGCACACTGGTTTGACGGGGTATTTTACATTCCAAATTGTGACAAGATCACCCCGGGTATGCTAATGGCTGCTGCTCGTACGAATGTACCTTCTGTCTTTGTTTCAGGTGGCCCGATGGAAGCTGGTAAAAGCTCCAGTGGAAAACAACTATCATTAACATCTGTTTTTGAAGGTGTTGGTGCATATAAATCGGGCAAGATGACGGAAGTAGAATTTAACGATATTGAAAACAATGCTTGTCCAACTTGTGGATCATGTTCAGGTATGTTCACAGCAAACTCTATGAACTGTTTAATGGAAATGTTAGGTGTGGCACTACCCGGGAATGGATCAATTGTAGCCACCAGCGAGAAGCGTAGAGAATTGATTCGTGAAGCGGCAAAACATTTAGTTCGTATGATTGAAGAGGATGTTAAACCTCGCGATATTATTACAAAAGAAGCGATTGATGATGCATTCGCCCTTGATATGGCAATGGGTGGATCTACTAATACAGTTTTACATACACTGGCAATTGCCAATGAAGCTGGCATAGCGTATAACCTAGAAGATATTAATAAGGTTGCAGCACGTGTGCCATACCTTGCAAAGATTATGCCTGCATCTGATATCTCGATGGATGATATTAATCAAGCTGGCGGAGTAAGTGCAATCATAAATGAGTTGACTAAAATTCCCGATGCTATTCATCCCGAACGTTTAACGATAACGGGCAAGACAATGGGTGAACTTGTTAGTGGATATGAAATTACGAATGAACAAGTAATCCGTACAAAAGAAAATCCCTACAGCCCAGTTGGAGGATTATCCATTTTATACGGGAATCTCGCCCCAGAAGGTGCAGTTATTAAAGTAGGCGCTGTTGACCCTGCTATTAAGGTATTTGAAGGGGAAGCAATTGTCTTTGATTCTCAAGATGAAGCACAAGAAGCGATTGATAATGGGTCTGTAAAAGAAGGCCATGTTGTTGTTATTCGTTATGAAGGACCTAAAGGCGGACCCGGAATGCCTGAGATGTTAGCACCTACTTCTGCTATTATGGGTCGTGGTTTAGGCAGTACCGTGGCACTTCTAACAGATGGACGTTTCTCGGGAGCATCTCGTGGTATTTCTGTCGGACATATTTCTCCAGAAGCCGCAGAAGGTGGACCAATTGCTTTAATTGAAAATGGGGATATGATTGTCATCGACTTACCAAATAGAACACTAAATGTACAAGTATCGGATGAAGATTTGGAAGAACGTAAAAAATCTTTAAAACCATTTGAGCCTAAAATTAAACGCGGCTGGTTAAGTAGATATTCAAAACTTGTAACAAATGCATCAAACGGCGGCGTAATGAGCATATAATTGTTATAGTTTCATGGATGAGATTAATAGAATAATGTCATTCCGCACAAATTCGTCGGAACCTTTTAACTAGATATAAACGTTTGGATTTTAAATCCAAACGTTTATTTTTTTGGTTTGTTTTCATTACTTCGATGGTCTGCGTCGATTTTATGTACGCAAATGGAGAAAAATTTAAATAATAACCAAACTTCTGTTAATTATGTTATCATAATAATGTGAAATAAATATTATATTGAAAAAGTAAAGGAGGGTATTTTATGAATGTACATGATGTTTTCGGATCTCCAAAAACCATTCATTATGGTCGGGACTCATTTAAAAATGTGGGAAGGGAGGCAGTAAAACAAGGAAAGAAAGCGATTATAATCAGTGACAAGGTGATGGAAAGTCTTGATTATGTGAGCAAGTGCCGGAATTTCCTTTCTAAAGAATCAGTGGACAGTGTGGTTTATACGGGGATTGAATCGGAACCGACGGATATTTATGTTGAAGAGGCGTTAGCATTATTTCGGGAAGAGAAATGTGACCTGGTCATTTCTCTTGGTGGAGGAAGCTGTATGGATACCGCTAAATCAGTTGCTGTTCTTGCTACAAACGGTGGATACATTGGCGATTACATGGGAGGGAAGAAACCATTAACTGTTGCCCCTGTACCACATATTGCTATTCCAACTACAGCGGGAACTGGATCAGAAGCAACAGATGTGACGGTTATTGATAATACCGCAACAGATGTCAAAATGATGATCCAGCAGGCTTCATTAAGACCGGAAATTGCAATTGTTGACCCATTGCTAAGTATGTCGGCCCCGAAGCATGTCATTGCGGCAACAGGGGTTGATGCCTTAAGTCACGCAATTGAAGCCTATCTCTCCAAAAAAGCACACCCAATGACGAATATGATGGCGCTTTCAGCAATGGAACTCATTGTTAATAATCTAGTACCTTCCTACAAGGATTCGGAAAATATTGATGCCAAAGAAAATATGTCTCTAGCAGCTCTACAAGCCGGTTTGGCGTTTTCTAATGCTTCAGTGTGCCTGGTTCATGGTATGTCCAGACCCATTGGTGCATTGTTTCATGTACCACATGGTTTCTCCAATGCAATGCTATTGCCTGCTGTACTTGAGTTTAGCAGAGATCAGGCGGTAGATCGGCTGGCGGATTTGGGCAGAATTTTTAAATCATCGGAAAAAGAACTTTCTAACGAAGCAGCTGCCGATGTTGCGATTGATTCAGTGAAAGAGCTATGTGAACAATTAAATATTCCCAATTTGGAGGGATGGGGAATTAAGAAACTACAATTTGAGAACGCAATCCGTAAAATGGCTGAAGATGCCATTGATAGCGGCAGTCCGGGAAATAATCCAAGGGTTCCAAGCAAACAAGAAATTGAAGATCTTTATAAAGGATGTTATGATTATCAATTTTCATCGGAAAGTAAAGTAAACTAAAAAATTAGGAGAAATGAGGAGCATTCATGGAAATATTAGGTATGATTGGCTTGATCGTATCACTGGTCTTACTTATTTATCTCACCATGAAAGGCATCAATATTATTATAGCTGCTATTTTATGTTCTGTTTTAGTCGCGGTTACCGGTGGATTGAATTTACAAACCGCCATGATGGAAAATTACATGGATGGGTTTTCCAGCTATTTTGCCTCCTGGTTTTTGGTATTCCTGTTGGGAGCCATCTTTGGAAAGTTCATGCAGGAAACTAAATCTGCAGAAAGTATTGCACAATGGATCAAGCATACATTGGGAGAAAAACGTGCTGTATTTGCGGTAGTAGCTGCGGCAGCCATCATGACATATGGAGGAGTGAGCTTGTTTGTGGTTGGTTTTGCCGTATATCCGATCGCGGTATCATTATTTCGGGCAGCTAATTTGCCGCATCGGTTTATTCCAGGCGCTTTGGTATTTGGATCGATTTCATTTACGATGACATCGCCTGGTTCTCCGGAGATTCAGAATATCATTCCAACTGATTTTTTTGATACAAGACCAACTGCCGGAGGGTTTATTGGTGTTCTTTGTGCACTTCTCATTTTGGTTGTTGGCGCAATATGGCTAGGTAAAATGGTAAAAAAAGCAGTAAAAAACGGGGAACAATTTTCGCTACCATATCAAGCGGCAGAAGAATCAGCAGCAGCCCTGGAAGCGCAAGAACAGGACAAGGAGGCATCCCCAAAAGATTTACCACATATCATCATTGCGGTTATTCCTTTAGTGGTCGTGATTGGGTTGCTGAACATTTTGTCGTTATTCATGAACCCTACCGCTGCACTACTTTTGGCATTAGTGGCTGGAATCTTTTTGGCGTGTACAACGATGAAAAGGTTCTTGCAGGAGTTTTGGGAATCGCTTGCAACCGGAACGCAAAATGCCCTGATTGCATTAGCAAACACGTGTGGAGTTGTTGGTTTCGGTAGCGTTGTCGCACAGGTATCTGCTTTTGATCATTTGGTCAACAGCCTTGTCAATATGCCGGGACCGCCATTATTAGGTCTGGCTATTGGTGTCACATTAGTCTGCGGGATTACCGGATCCGCGTCCGGTGGTTTGGGTATTGCATTGCCAATTCTAGCACCGATTTATATAAGCCAGGGTCTTGATCCGGGTGCTATGCATCGTGTATCGGCATTGGCATCGGGTGGAATTGACTCCTTGCCCCATAATGGTTATGTGGTAACAACAGTAAGGGTTATTTGTGGGGAAACACATAAACGAGCCTATAAGCCAATTCTTTACTTAAGTGTTGTTGTACCAACGCTAGTCCTGTTGTTAGCAGTCGTACTATATTCTATTTTTTAATCCTTAATCTAGTAAACAAAACATCATACAGGAGAGGAAATCATGAAAATTAAATCAGCAGTCCTAAGGGAAATGGGGATTGATCATCCCTATGTGGAAAGCAAGCCCATTCATATCGAAACATTGGAACTGGATCAACCACAGCGGGATGAGGTATTGATTGAAATCAAAGCAGCAAGTCTTTGCCATTCCGACTTATCTGTTATTAATGGCAGCAGACCACGTCCGTTGCCAATGGCGCTGGGTCATGAAGCATCCGGCATTGTCAGGGAAGTTGGGGAAGGTGTAACTGATTTGCAGTCAGGTGATCATATTGTTTGTGTATTTGTACCAAGTTGTGGTCATTGTGTTCCCTGTCAAGAGGGACGTCCAGCCTTATGTGAGCCTGCAGCTGAAGCAAATGGTGCAGGAACATTAATGAACGGCGGCGTTCGGTTGCATCATAAAGCAGAAGAAGTAAAGCATCACATTGGTGTTTCCGCTTTTTCCGAGTATGCAGTTGTCTCCAGGAATTCCTTAATCAAAGTGGATCAGGATATTTCATTCGAGCACCTGGCATTGTTTGGCTGTGCGGTTATTACTGGAGTAGGTGCAGTCGTCAATACAGCAAACATTAAATTGGGAAATACAGTTGCTATTGTAGGATTAGGTGGTGTCGGTCTGAGTGCATTACTTGGGGGGTATCAGCTGGTGCGAGTAGAATTGTCGCTGTTGATATTAATGAGGCAAAACTAAACCAGGCGAAAGAACTTGGGGCAACGGACACGTTTAATTCCAAGGATCCCGATGTTATAGAAATGATTCGTCAAGCAACGGATGGTGGACTAGATTATGTGTTTGAAACGGCTGGTGCGGTGCCTGCGATGGAAGTTGCCTACAACATCACAAAACGCGGAGGCACGACCGTCACAACCGGATTACCACATCCAGATCACCATTTCTCCTTTCCATATGTTAGTTTAACAGCGGAAGAGAAGACATTGAAAGGTTCCTATGTCGGCAGTTGCGTTCCGAGTCGGGATATTCCGCGGTTTATCAATTTATTTAAACAAGGTCGTTTACCGGTTGACAAGTTGCATTCGGATACCATTACCCTGGATGAAATTAATGAAGGGTTTGATAAGTTGGCTAGAGGAGAGTCATCGAGAATTATTATTAAGATGTGAGTTAGTGATAAAAGCATTATAAAATTTGCCTCGTAGCTGTTCTGCGGGGTATTTTTTATTAAATTCGTAGGCGTATGAAGTAAATTTGCCAGGAAAAGTTTAATTCATACTGAAACTTTATTGACAATTACTATTAGTCGTTATATGATATTTTATGTAATCGTTTACAAAAACTTTGGCAAAGGAGATGCTAGGTTTGGCAACTATTCAAGAGGTTGCAGCAAAAGCAAATGTATCAGTAGCAACCGTATCACGATATTTAAATAATCCTGATGTTGTAGCAAAAACAACAGCAGAAAAAGTTGAAGAAGCAATCAAGGCGTTGAATTATGAACCAAGCATATTAGGGAGAAATTTACGCAAGTCAGAGAGCAAGCTATTAATTGTATTAATTCCTAGTATTTCCAATCCCTTTTATACAGAAATTATAAATGGCATTGAAGACACTGCTATTGAGAAGGGCTATAATATACTGCTGTGCCAAACAGATTCCAATCCAAATCGGGAAGCCATTTATTTTAATTTAATCCGAAACCGATTGGCTGACGGTATCATTTCCATGGATCCAACCGTAAACCGGGATAAGCTGATTGAAATTTCTAAGGAGTATCCGCTTGTTCAGTGCAGTGAGTATGATGAAAATGGGATTATTTCATTTGTCACGATTAATAATGAGTTAGCTGCTTACCAGGCCGTACAGTATCTCACAAACATCGGTCACGAACGCATTGCCTTGATTAACTCCGACGAAAAATTTCTATATGCCCGTGAACGAAAACAGGGTTATCTGCGGGCAATGAAGGAATCAGGGATAAATCCTCATCCCAATTGGATCTTTACAACCGAGAATTTGGAGTTTGATAGTGGCAGACAAGCAATGAAGAATTTGCTCGGGCAAAATGAGCGGCCCACAGCCGTGTTTGCAGTATCTGATATTTTAGCGATTGGTGCATTAAAAGAAATTCATGCCAGTGAACTGAGCGTACCGAAAGACATAGCAGTGGTTGGCTTTGATAAAATTAATTTTTCCAACATGACTCACCCTACATTGACAACAGTTGCTCAGCCAATGTACCAGATGGGAAGCATGTCGGCAAATATGATCATTAATAAAATCAAAGGAAAGAAGACGGAGAGTATTATTCTGGATCATGAATTAGTTATTCGTGAATCTACCTAAATTTACTTAAGGTATTGAAATGAAAGATAAATTATATTATAATGATTTGTAATCGATTACAGTAACCGTTTACAAACATTTGGGAGGAGTTCATGTGAGGGCGAAAAAAAGATTGTTTTGTAGTCTTGGGGTTTTTTTACTGATTTTAGTACTTGGAGCTTGTAGTGGGGATTCAAATACAGGTGGTGATACCAGTAACTCTGATGGACAGGTAACAATCGTATATGCACGTGGAGTGGATACCAGGGGTGCAACGGATAAATTAATTAAAGCATTTGAAAAAAAACATCCGAACATCCATATAAAGTATCAAGAAATGCCTTCTGAATCAGGAGAACAACATGATCAATATGTAACTGCATTCAGTGCGAAAAGCTCAGAAATCGATGTGTTCGATGCAGATAACATTTGGCCGGCAGAATTTGCACAGGCAAACTACGCTATGAATTTGGACCGATTTATTGAGAGAGATGGAATTGATATGAACGATTATTTTCCAGGACCAGTCAAGGCAGGTTACTTCAAGGGAAAACAATGGGCAATGCCAAAATACACGGATGCTGGTGTCATGTTTTACCGGAAAGATATTGTAGATGACCCTCCGGAAACTTGGGATGAGTTCATTGAGCAGGCAAGCAAATATAAAGGTGAAAAAGGTACAAAGTATGGCTATTTAATGCAAGCTTCTCAATATGAAGGACTAATCACAAATGCAATTGAGTTCATCGGTGCCTATGGTGGGTCAATTCTGGATGAAAATCAAAACGTTGTGATCGATAGCCCTGAAACCGTCAAAGCGATTAAGAAGATGAAGGAAGTTGTCAATTCAGACATTGTTCCCGGAAATATCTTTAATTTTACCGAAATCGAAACAGAGTCTTCCTTTATCGAGGGAAATGCTGTCTTTGCCAGAGATTGGGTTTATTTACAATCATCAACAGAGGATGAGGAAAAGTCAAAAATTACTGGCGACGTCGACTTTACTACTATGCCCGCAGGAGATAAGGGGTCTGTTTCAGCACTTGGTGGATGGATGACGATGATCAATCGTTATACCGAGCATCCAGAAGAGGCTTGGGAATTTGTGAAATTCATGACCGGACCCGAAGGCCAAAAGATCTCGGCTGTTGACGGTGGAAATGCCCCAACATTAGCAGATTTATATAATGATAAAGAGGTGCAAAATGCTGGTGTGCTGTTCGGTGATCCTGAATTTGTGAAAATATTGGAAAACGCTGAACCAAGACCTGTTTCACCGATATATCCGAAACTCTCGGATATTATGCAAATCGAATTATCGAAAGCGCTAACCTGTGATATTACACCTGAAAAAGCAGCAAGCAACATGCAATTAAAAATGGAATCGGCGGTAAAGGATTAGCTGGATCTAATGAGGCAGGTTAGGAAACTACCATATATTCATTTGCAATAACAGCTAGAAAAAGGAGGGTTCATTGTTGAAAAAGCAGCGATTTCAGCTAAATGAAAAACAGCTTGGATATGCGTTCGTCCTACCATCACTTGTGTTGGTCTTTGTTGTCATATTATGGCCGGTTGCCCAGTCCTTTTGGAACAGTTTGTTTGACTATAGGTTAAATGACCCTGCACGATCTGAAAAAATGTTGGGTACGAATATTGATTTGGAAACATATGTTGACAATTATTATCTTCTGCAAGTTCAACTGGATGATTTAGCGGATACTCCAGAAGGAAAGCGGAATAAACAAACCCTTGAGTCAATTCAAAACGGTATAGAGAAATATCATAAGGAATTAATTAGTGATAAACAGATCAAGGATAAGGTTGACCAAGTCGATCAACTTTTAAAACAGTACAAGCCTGTTAGAGAATCTAAACTAAAATATCAGAAGTTGGATAAGGATTTTGCGTCAACGTACCGAAAAGCTTTGATTGATTATCAACATGATTTGGCGGAAATAGCCAATTCAAGCGATAAGGAGACAATAAAAACTAGTTTTCAGCAAACAGCGGATTTACTTGGTTCTTCCAGTGAATCCATACTAAAGCCGAATTTTATTGGCTTTGACAATTATCAAAAGTACTTTAAAGATAAGCGGATGTGGCAGTCATTGGGAAATACAACATTCATTACCATCATTTCTGTATTCTTTGAACTAGTTTTTGGTATGTTAATTGCTCTTTTGATTAATCGTACTTTTAAAGGCAGAGGATTTATCAGGGCCTCTGTATTGATCCCATGGGCAGTGCCTACTGCAGTTGCAGCCATGATGTGGGGATTTTTATATGATGGGCAGTCAGGGATTGTTGCTCATTATTTGGAAGTGTTACACATTATTCCAAGTTCTTCATGGCTTTTATCATCGGGAAGCGGCGGTTTATTTTCTGTTATTTTAGCTGATGTCTGGAAAACGACTCCATATATGGCCTTGCTAATTCTGGCTGGATTACAGACAATACCGGGATCCCTGTATGAGGCATCAAATGTGGATGGCGCTAATAAGTTTCAGCAGTTTTTCAAAATAACGTTGCCATTACTGAAATCTTCTATTCTAGTAGCTTTGTTATTCAGAACCTTGGATGCTTTTCGCGTATTTGACCTTATTTATGTTTTAACTGGTGGTGGGCCGGCAAACTCGACCGAATCAATATCTGTATACGCATATAAAACATTGTTTGCGCAACAAAACTTTGGAGAAGGTTCCACGCTATCAGTTATTGTCTTTTTATGTGTGGCGATAATTAGTTTTATTTACGTAAAATTAATTGGCTCAGATCTTTTTGCAGGACGAACAAAATAAGGAGGATGCCGAAAATGAATAAACGAGCAGGGATTGGCTTTTATGTTTTTTTAGTTATCTTTGTATTCTTGGTGATGTTTCCGTTTATTTGGGTGTTCTTAACATCTTTAAAACCGGTCGGAGAAATCTTCTCTTCATTTAATTGGTTTACGAAACACCCATCACTGGATTCATATGTGGCGGCTTTAACGCATCGGCCGTTAATGCGCTATATGATGAATAGTTTTGTTGTTTCTATCATTACAACGTTGCTATCCGTTGTGTTTGCGTCATTTACGGCATATGCACTAACAAGGTTGCCTATTAAAGGAAAAGGTCTCATACTGGGAATTGTTCTTGCAGCTTCAATGTTTCCACAAGTAGCAATTTTGTCACCTATGTTTAACCTTGTGACAGGACTTGGTTTACGAAACAGTTATATGGGATTAGTTATTCCATATATTACCATTAGTTTACCATTATCCATTTGGGTGCTATCTACATTTTTTCAAAAAATCCCGTATGAGTTGGAGGAATCAGCAAAGTTGGATGGTGCCAGTCCATTTCAAACGTTTAGAAAGGTTATTTTTCCATTAGCGGCACCCGGGGTATTTACAACAGCTATTCTTGCTTTTGTAGCTGCCTGGAATGAATATTTGTTTGCCCTGACGATTAACAGTAACGATGCTTGGCGGACCGTACCAGTTGGTATATCTATGTATACAAGCGAGTTTTCGATCCCATGGGGCGATATTTCCGCCGCCACCGTTATTGTGACCATTCCAATTGTAATTCTTGTGTTAGTTTTCCAACGAAGAATTGTATCCGGTTTAACGTCCGGTTCAGTTAAAGAATAGTTACTTGGAATACTTACGGAAAGACTGGCATAAAGAAAACAGGTGGGTATGCTGCAAGTTGCAGCTTAAGATTTAAACCTATATAAAAATTAACGAAGGATGATGAAGATATGAGTTCAAATGTAAATGTAGCAATCATTGGTTGTGGGGGGATTGCAAACGGCAAACATTTACCAAGTTTAAAACGATTACAGCAAGTTAATCTCGTTGCATTCTGCGATATAGAAGTGGAAAAAGCCGAACGCGCAGCAAAGGACTATGGCGTGAAGGATGCGGCCGTATATACTGATTATAAAGCGTTATTGGCGGATGCAAGTATTGATGTGGTTCATGTTTGTACCCCGAATAATTCCCATGCGGAGATTTCTATTGCTGCGTTGGAGGCAGGAAAGCATGTCATGTGTGAAAAACCGATGGCAAAAACAAGTGCAGAGGGGCAAGCAATGCTTGAGGCAGCGGAGAGAACTGGCAAAAAACTAACGATCGGTTATCAAAATCGTTTTCGTCAGGACAGTCAATATTTACACAATGTCTGCAAGCGTGGTGATTTGGGTGAAGTATATTATGCAAAAGCGCATGCAATCCGTCGTCGTGCCGTACCAACATGGGGAGTATTTTTGGATGAAGAAAAACAAGGGGGCGGACCGTTAATTGATATTGGAACACATGCATTAGACCTGTCATTATGGATGATGAACAATTATGAACCGAAATCCGTTATGGGATCAACCTTTCACAAATTAGGAAAAAGAGCGAATGCAGCCAACGCATGGGGACCATGGGATCCGGAAAAATTCAAAGTGGAAGATTCAGCCTTTGGTTTTATAACGATGAAAAATGGTGCTACGATTGTACTAGAAGCAAGTTGGGCGCTTAATTCGCTTGATGTAGATGAAGCGAAATGTTCGCTCTCTGGTACAGAAGGTGGGGCTGATATGAAAGACGGACTAAGAATTAATGGAGAAGAATTTGGCAAGCTGTATACAACCAACGTGGAACTGGATAACAGTGGAGTAGCTTTTTATGAAGGTGATACGGAGAGCGATGCAGAATTAGAGGCACGTTTGTGGATTGAGAGTATTATCAATGATACGGAACCTATAGTTAAGCCAAAAGAAGCACTAGTGGTTACGCAAATCTTAGAGGCTATCTACCAATCTGCCAAAACAGGTGAAGCGGTTTACTTCGATTAAAGGACCATGTCAGACAAAATGAGATAGAGCAGCGGTAATACTAATGAGAAGGAGTAATAACCATGAACATAACGGTATGGAATGAATATCGGCACGAAAAAGAAAATGAAACAGTAAGAAATGTTTATCCGGATGGCATCCATCAAGTTATAGCAAACTTTTTAGAAGAGGCAGGGCACCATGTGAAAACCGCAACACTTGACGAACCGGAACATGGATTAACAGAAGCAGTCTTATCTGAAACCGATGTACTTATCTGGTGGGGACACAAAGCACATGATGAAGTACACGAAGAAATTGCGGAGCGGGTAAAGCAACGGGTTTTAGATGGTATGGGATTAATTGTCCTGCATTCCGGACATTTTTCCAAAGTTTTTAAGAAATTGATGGGTACAACGTGTGACTTGAAGTGGCGCGAAGCAGGTGATAGGGAAAGGTTATGGGTGGTGGATCCGACTCATCCTATTACAGAAGGACTTGGTTCTTACTTGGAATTGGAACAAGAAGAAATGTATGGGGAACACTTTGATATTCCGGCACCAGATGAGTTGGTGTTTATCAGTTGGTTTGAAGGTGGCGAGGTATTTCGCAGTGGGGCTACATTTAAACGTGGCAATGGAAAAATATTTTACTTCAGACCGGGCCATGAAACTTATCCGACATATCACAAACCAGAAATTCAGCAAGTCATTCAAAATGCAGTGAAATGGGCAGCTAATCGCAATACGCCTAAACATGAGTACGGTAATGCCAAACCATTAGAAGAAATTTCAAAAAAGCGTTAAGCAGAAAAGATTGTTCAGTAGTTTGGAGATGGAAGAATGACGAAATTGAAAATGGGGATCATTGGAGCAGGCGGGATTGCGCAAAATCGGCATATCCCGGCATATCAAAGTCTTAGTGATACCGTTGATGTTGTTGCTGTTCAGGATGTCAATCCCGTAAATGCACGAGAAGCCGCGGAGAAATTCCAAATTCCCGAAGTCGTTGAAGATTATCACGACATGTTTCAGATGGTTGATGCAGTAACGATCTGCACGCCGAATAAGTTCCACGCAGAAATTTCAGTTGCGGCACTTGAAGCAGGGGTACATGTTTTATGTGAAAAGCCAATGGCAATGACGGTAAATGAATGCGAGGCCATGATAGCTGCTTCCAGGAAATCCGGGAAACTATTATCGATTGCCTATCATTATCGCCATACCCAGGCAGCACGAACAGCCCAGGCAGCAATCAATGCCGGGGTTATCGGTGATCCGCTTGTGACAAGAGTTCAAGCATTACGACGGCGAAAAGTACCTGGATGGGGCGTGTTTACGAATAAGGAATTACAGGGTGGCGGCAGTTTGATAGATTATGGCTGTCATCTACTGGATCTGTCCATGTGGCTGCTTGGTGATTCGCAACCAGTTGAAGTCATAGGGAAAACCTATAATCGGCTAAGTAAAACACCAAATCAGCTCAATGATTGGGGGACATTCGATCACGAAACATTCGATGTTGATGATCACGTATCCAGCTATATTACCTTTGATGACGGGTCATCCCTTCAGTTCGAATGTTCCTGGGCCGCCAATATAAAAGAGGATACCCTACATTTGAGTATTTCTGGTGCTGATGGTGGATTGAATGTTTATCCATTTGAAATATACCAGCCCCGTTATGGAACGTTTATGACAGAACAGGCAAAGGCGGCACATGATGAGTGGGAGGCAGGACAACGGCAAGCGGCTAATTTTGTGAACAGTTGTCTGGGCTATGAATCATTAGTCGTCAAACCAGAGCAAGCGATGGAAGTTAGTAGAATCATTGAGGCTATCTATGCGAGCAGTGCAAGCGGTCACAGTGTCCGGTTGTAAAAAATTTATCATCTTTAAGAGGAGTGATTTTCATGAGGTTGGGCGTATTTACTGTCCTATTTGCGGGGAAAACATTTGAAGAAATGCTGGATCATGTAAAAGATTCCGGACTGGATGCGGTGGAAATTGGTACCGGTGGGAATCCAGGAAATGATTTTTGCCCGCTTGACGAATTACTGGAAAGTGAAGATAAGCGGAAAACATATCTGGAGAAAGTCCATGAACGGGGATTAACGATCAGTGCATTCAGTTGTCATGATAACCCGATTTCTCCAAATAAAGAACAGGCAAAAAAAGCACATGAAACATTTGAAAAAACGGTTAAACTGGCCTCACTGATGAATGTACCAGTTGTTAATACATTTTCCGGTACACCAGGGTCTGATGAGGATGCCAAATATCCAAATTGGCCGGTAACTCCTTGGCCAACGGAATATTCCGAGGTTTTAAACTGGCAATGGGAAGAAAAGCTGATTCCTTATTGGAAAAAAGCTGGAAAATTTGCCGAGGATCACGGGGTTAAAATTGGGATTGAATTACATGCCGGTTTCCTGGTACATACCCCGTATACGATGTTGAAGCTTAGGGAAGCCACCAATGATGCAGTCGGTGCAAATCTTGATCCAAGCCATTTATGGTGGCAGGGTATTGATCCGGTTGCAGCAGTCAAAATTTTAGGGAAAGCGAACGCGATTCATCATTTTCATGCTAAAGATACGTATATCGATCAAGATAATGTTAACATGTATGGGTTAACAGATATGCAGCCATATGCTTCCGTACAAAGCCGGGCCTGGACATTTCGTTCGGTTGGGTATGGACATAGCTCCAAGGTGTGGTCTGATATCATTAGTGCGCTCCGCACGTATGGCTATGATTATGTGGTTAGTATCGAACACGAAGATCCAATCATGTCGATTGATGAAGGATTCAGTCAAGCTGTGAAAAATTTAAAAGCGGTGAACATTCGTGAATCTGCTGCTGATATGTGGTGGGCTTAAAAATGAAGGCGCTATTCCTGGCGCCTTCATTTTTATATACTAATCAGCAGCTTCGGCCAAGATTAAAAGTAGGTTGATTGAAATTCAGTTACCCCACAATGATGTTTAATAAAAGTGTCATAGCCAATCCAACCAAGCCAACGATGGATTGTATGATAGTGATTGTTTTAAACGTTTCCCCCATCGTCATACCGAATGATTCTTTTACCAGCCAAAAGCCACCATGATTCGCATAGTTAAAGAATAATGATCCGGATCCGACTGCCACTGTCAATAGTGCTGTGTTAATACTTGGGTCAGCAGCTACTAGTGGGGCTAAGAGGCTTGTTGATCCAACGATTCCCACTGTAGCGGATCCGGTGGACACAGATAATAACGCCGCAACGACCCACCCCAATGCAATAGCTGAAAGGGAGAAACCGGAAGCCAAATGTACGATCGCTTCGCCAACACCTGAATCCTCCAATACCTGTCCAAATGCACCCCCGCCAGCGATAATCAACAAAATTCCAGCAATTGGCTTAAGGCTTGATCCGAGTGAATTGCGAATTTGTTTTGTATCTGTACCACGAGCGTATCCAAGCATAATAATAGCAGCCAGCACACCGATTAACATGGCAATGACAGGGCTGCCAAGGAATTCAGCGACCCGATAAAACGCATTATCCTCTGAAAGAAAAATCCCTGCAATTGCATGTAACAGCATCATGATAACCGGAATTACAATAGCGCCGAAAGCAGTTGTTATCGGTATTGGTGCTTTTGTTTGATTGGTTTCTTGGTTCGTCGTGTATTGATCAAGCAAGTCTTTGTTCGGTTTTACTGTCATGCTTGGGGTGATGAATTTACCATATACCGGCCCTGCAAGAATGACGGCAGGAATGGCACAAATAAAACCATAAATCATTGTCATACCCAAGTTAGCGTTGAAAGCCCCGATAGCAATAAGCGGGCCTGGATGAGGCGGCACCATCCCATGCATGGTAGCCAGAGCAGCAATAACTGGAACTCCAATGGAAACATAAGCTGATCCTTTCACACTGCCTTGTTGTTCCAGTTTGCTGGCAACAGTAAAGATGAGCGGCAATAACATAATTAGTCCAACCTCAAAAAACATGGGAATACCGATAATAAATGCAGCCAAGGTCATAAGCCACGGAAGACTTCGGGGATTCGAACCATTTAGAATAACAGAGGCAATTCGGTCACTTGCTCCAGAGTCTGCCAATAGTTTACCAAGCATAGCACCTAGCGCAATGGTGAGCCCCGTTTCGCCAAGTGTAGAGCCCGCCCCCTCCTCAATTGATTCAGCAACTTTATCAATCCCCAGGCCTGATGTCAGTCCAACTCCCACAGATATAATCAATAGTGCCAAGAGTGGATGCATCTGCAGTTTTGAGGTAATTAGGGCTATAAGAAGCAGTATGCCACATACTGTGATAATAAGTAGTTGTATATCATGTCCAGTCATAAAATATCCCCTTTGCAATATGAATAACAATTTTTGATAGTAGAAAAAAGGCTCTTAACCAAAATCTATGGTTGACAGATTGGATGTAATTTTGATTTATGCGATCGCTACGGAAAAACACTACGCTTTCCGTGGGCTTGTCCTCAGCCTCCTCGAAAAAGAAGATCGCTTTTTCTGCGGGGTCTTCACACTGCGCATTCCCACAGGAGTCTCCGTGTTTTCCTCCGCTAGCGAGTTTATCATCACCATTTTTATTCATTAATTTCAACCATAGATTTTTGTGCTGCCCCAGAAAAAATACTACTAATTCTCTTCCGTGTAAGGTGTAGTCTCCCACATTTATTGATTAATCTTATCATAATATGTAATAAATCCCCAAAAATTTTGTCGATATCTTGATATTTTAACAAATAATTTAATCCTTCTACATTTCATGGACGTTTGAAAACTCCCGGATTAAAAATAAAAAGCTGTCCGGAGCATTTCCGGACAGCTTGACAAAGGAAGCAAAGGACTAATACAAGTTATCCTTCCTCCAATTTGTGACCTTTAACTTTTTATTTTTGCCATACTTCTTCTTCGTCTAATAGAACACCCACCAGACCGGTTTGTAGCTGCTATTATCTGTTACTTAAGCGTCCACCGATTAAGCGGAGGATTTTGCTTTTCTTAGCGGGATAAGACTTGCTTGATTTTATCTATCGCCCAGTCAAGCTCTTCCTGGTTAATAACAAGTGGCGGTGCAAAACGGATGGTATTTTCATGCGTTTCCTTACATAATACACCGACTTCTTTTAAAGCTTCACAGAAAGAACGAACCGGCTTGTTAAATTCTACTCCGATAAATAAACCACGAGCACGAACTTCTTGTAGTTCTGGATTATTAATTTCCTTTAATGCATTGGCAAAGTATTCTCCCAGTTCAAGTGATTTTTCAGCAAGTTTTTCTTCCTCAATCACATCGATTGCTGCCAACGACACGGCACAAGCCAATGGATTTCCTCCGAATGTTGAACCATGAGACCCGGGTGTGAAGACATCCATAATAGCTTTGTTCGCTGCAATCGCGGACACTGGCATCACACCGCCACCTAGTGCTTTACCCATCACATAGATATCCGGAACGACATTTTCCCAATCACAGGCAAACATTTTCCCCGTACGTGCAAAGCCGGTTTGCACCTCGTCAGCAATGAATAGAACATTGTTTTCTGTACAGATGTCACGAACTTCTTTTAAAAATCCTTCAGGCGGAATGATGATGCCGGCTTCTCCTTGAATTGGTTCAACAATAACTGCAGCGGTATTTGGCGTAATTGCTTCCCGAATTGCATCAGCATTGCCATATGCTACCTTGTTTATTCCAGGGATAAATGGACCATAGTTTTTGGTTGCATCTGGGTCATTGGATAAAGAAATGGCATGTAATGTCCGACCATGAAAATTCCCGTTCGCCGCGATAACTTCGGCTTTATTATCCTCTACACCCTTGACCTCATATGCCCAGCGACGAGCTGCTTTGATTGCTGTTTCAACTGCTTCCACGCCTGTATTCATTGGTAAAACCTTGTCTTTTCCAGTCAATTCCGCAACCCGTTTTGTCCATGGCCCAAGCAATTCATTATGGAATGCTCGGGAGGTTAACGTCACTTTATCTGCTTGGTCTTTTAATGCTTGAATAATTTTCGGATGACGATGACCTTGGTTTACAGCGGAGTAACAACTTAACATATCCATATACTTGTTGCCCTCAGGGTCTTTTACCCAAACACCTTCAGCTTCCGAAATAACGATGGGAAGTGGATGGTAGTTGTGTGCACCATATTGCTCAGTTTGTTTGATGATATCTGCTGATTTGACAGTTGTTTGCGTCATCATTTCTCCTCCTTGAAAATCTTGTTTCCGATTTGTAGCGAAAAGGAATCACTATTATATATGCAAATCTCATGCCAAGTTTTCCGGGAGTGTTTTTTATATCATTTTACCTTCCAATTAGTATCATATCAACGTTCATTGGTTTGCTTACCGACTTTTATTCCACCCACTGCAATAATGGATGTGCAATAATATTTTGCAGTTACTGTATACGGGTGCCATTTCATTTTGCACTTTTGCTTGTATTTTATTAAACTATAGATTAGGATAATACGTTTGGGGATGACGAATCATGCGGGATAAGCAATCAATTGACATGAACAAATTGTATGAGCGGTTAATCAATGAAGTAGATGTTGGTATTCACGTGATTAATCAACAAGGTAAAACCATTGTCTATAATAAAAAAATGATGGAAATTGAATCCATGGCAAGTGATGATGTATTAAACAAAAACCTGCTGGATGTCTTTCAGTTTCACGACAAACAACGGAGTACACTCGTAAATGCGTTAAAGACTGGTAAAGTTACAAGGCAGGTAAAACAAACATATTTCAATAATAAGGGAAAAGAAATCACGACCATTAATGATACGTTTCCGATCGAGCAACATGGTGAAATAATTGCCGCAGTCGAAATCGCTAAAGACGTGACACAACTGGAAAGAATGATCAAAGAAAACGTGCTCCGTAAACAAAATAGCAAATTTACGTTTGACCAGATTATCGGAGAAAGTGAACCAATGCAGGCAATCATTGAAGAAGCAAAGCGGGCAACGAGAACATCGTCATCGGTGTTAATTATTGGCGACACTGGAACAGGAAAGGAACTATTTGCCCAAAGCATCCACAATGGCAGTCATCGTTCAAGCGGACCGTTTATTTCACAAAACTGTGCTGCGATCCCTGATAGTCTAATGGAAGGATTGTTGTTTGGTACCAAAAAGGGTGCCTTTACCGGTGCAGTCGACAGGCCAGGCTTATTTGAACAAGCGGATGGCGGAACACTGCTTTTGGATGAGATTAATTCACTGGCCCCGGCACTACAGGCAAAGTTATTACGGGTGATCCAGGAGAAAACAATTCGGCGTGTTGGTGATATGCATGATAAAAAAATTGACGTACGGATTATTGCCACAATGAATGAGGATCCGATTGATGCTGTCAATCAGAACCGTTTACGTCGGGATTTGTATTATCGATTGAGTGTCGTCACTCTATTGATTCCGCCGCTTCGCGAACGAAAAGACGACATTTGGCTGTTAATTGACCATTTTATCAATAAGTATAATGCGTTGTTTCAAATGAATATAAAAAAGGTCAGTAACGCTGCCAAAACTATGCTTTATCAACATGACTGGCCCGGTAATGTCCGGGAATTAGAACATACGATTGAAGGAACGATGAATTTGATTATGGACGAAGATGTCATTAATGTGCATAATCTGCCTGTAAGTTTTCGGAAAAGATACCCTCGTGACGAAAAGCAAGCAAAACCAATTGTCATTGGTACAGGCGATTTGGCTAACAGTGAGGAGATAAAACCATTAAGTAAAAAAATGGATGAGGTAGAAAAGGCATACGTCCAACGGGCTTTGGCCGAAAATAACGATAACGTTTCCCAAGCTGCAAAAAAACTTGGCATCAGTAGACAGAGTTTGCAATATCGGATGAGGAAGTATGGAATTTAATTGTTTGGACTAAACAGGTGGGAAAATTTCACCTGTTTTTTCTAAAAATCACCAAAAATGCGATAAACTAATAATTGACAATTCATACACCTTGTCATAATATTAACTTTAATAAATTTGCAATAATTATTCATGTTGTGGGGGATGAAGTTGTGCAAAAACAAATAAATTTTTGGTGGTCTTTGATACCGCTTACAGTTATGGTTGTCGCAATGATTTTAAGTGTTGTCATCTTTGAACAGGATCCACATATACCGTTAGCCATCGGTACTGCTGTTGCTGCCTTGGTTGCTTGGAAGTTTGGTTATAAGTGGAAACAACTAGAAGAAATGATGTACAAAGGAATCAAGCTAGCGTTACCGGCTGTTATTATCATTATGCTAGTAGGGATCACCATTGGCGCCTGGATTGGTGGCGGTATTGTTGCGACAATGGTTTATTATGGATTGGAAATTATCTCGCCATCTATCTTTCTAGTTACGATCGTGGTTATCTGTGGTATTGTTTCACTTGCCATTGGTAGCTCTTGGGCGACGATGGGGACCATTGGAGTGGCAGGGATGGGGATTGGTCTCAGTATGGGAATCCCTGCAGCAATGGTTGCCGGTGCAGTTATCTCGGGAGCCTATTTTGGTGATAAAATGTCGCCACTATCTGATACGACGAACTTGGCATCTGGATTAACGCATACAAACTTATTTGATCATATTAAGCACATGTTTTATACGACAATCCCCGCTTTGATTATTGCCCTGATCGCTTTCGGCTTTCTTGGAAAAAACTTTGGTGCGAATAAAATTAATTCCGCCGACATTCAGCAAACGCTTGTTGATTTGCAGAACAATTTTGTGATTTCGCCTTACCTGTTGATTGTTCCGCTGTTGGTTATTGTATTAGTAGCTATGAAGGTGCCTGCTGTTCCTGCCCTTGCTGTCGGGATTGTGTTCGGCTTTTTATCACAAATTGTAGTGCAAGGGGAATCGATCGCAAGTGCTTTGGGCGCATTACAAAGCGGATATGTATTGGAATCGTCAAACGAGCTGGTTAATGAATTATTTAATCGCGGGGGACTTCTCTCTATGATGGACACGGTAGCCATGACCATTGTCGCGATGACATTTGGCGGTATACTTGAATTTTCCGGTATGCTAAAATCGATTATGGATCAATTGATGAAACTGGTAAAATCAACAGGTTCTTTAATTGCTTCAACGATCGGTGCTTGTTTTCTGACCAATGCAACGTGCTCGGAACAATATATTTCTATCATTGTTCCAGCGCGAATGTTCTCCAAAACATATACTGCAAAAGGATTACATTCGAAAAACTTGTCACGTTCATTAGAAGATGGTGGAACATTAACGTCGGTATTTGTGCCTTGGAATACGTGTGGTGTTTTTATTTACGGAACTTTGGGAGTGCACGCATTTGCTTATGCACCATACGCCATTCTGAATTATACTGTACCACTTGTTGCCTTAGTGCTTGCCTATACTGGTTTTTCGATTGTTAAAATTTCCAAAGAAGAAAAGGAAAAAATGCTTGTTTTGCATGAAAATTCAAATGACGAACAAGCTGTAATTTAGATATGTGTCGATGGAAGGAAGATTGGGTGATGGATGAAATGGTAGCTGAATATAGAGACAAAGAAATAGCAAATGGTACACTAAGCGGTGGGTATGCCTATACGATTCGATATTTAACAATGGAGGACCTGCCACAGGTTAAATGGTTGCAAGATAAAGCTAAAAATAAATTTCTACAACTTTTGACTGATGAAGAATTTACGTTCATTTTAAACGGCAATGGTTTTATGATTGGAGTGTTTGTAGAGGAAAAGTTAATCGCTTTCCGCGCCATGCTGATCCCGGAATTGGATGAGGAACATCTTGGCATCGATATTGGACTGAAACAAGAGGATTTGCCTAAAGTGATGTATTCTGAGGTATCATGTGTTGATCCGGCATTTCGTGGTAATCATCTGCAAACAATGATGGGTGAATTATGTTTTGAACGGGTAGATACGGAAAAATTTCAGTATATCTGTACAACAGTTGCACCACATAATATCCCAAGTATTAAGGATAAACTTGCATTGGGAATGGAAATTGTTGGTCTCAAAGAAAAATACGGCGGTAAACTGCGGTATATTTTAATGAAACAACTTTCCGTCGCGGGTCAGAATTCGGATATTAATGAAGAAGTCGAAATAGAAATGGGCGATATTGCCGGACAGCAGAAATTGCTTGAAGAGGACTTTAGTGGGGTGGCTATAGCTCAAAAAGCAGGAGAATGGATGGTTTTGTATCGGAAAAAGAAGTGAGGTTCAAGTGCGGGATCATTGAAAAGAACGCGTTACTTTATTTTGTGAAGGTCCGGGCGCAAAGTTGATCGGGAACTCACAAAAGTTGATCGAGCAGGGCGCAAAGTTGATCGAGGACTCACAAAAGTTGATCGAACAGGGCACAAAGTTGATCGGGAACTCACAAAAGTTGATCGAGCAGGGCGCAAAGTTGATCGAGGACTCGCAAAAGCTGATCGAGAGCCCATGAAAGTTGATCGAGCTGGATCAGAATTGATGAGTGAGCCCATAAAAGTTGACTTCGTGGACATAAAATCCTATCAAATTGGTAGTATTTTTTTCGGTGATCTTTCACATATAAGGGAATTTTTACTTGTAACATTATTGCCGACCCCGCATATAACAATAGAAATACAAAAAACTCACGTGCTTCACGTGAGTTTTTCATTCGCTTGCTGGTCAGCAACTATACTTGCCCAACCATAAAATTTAAACCTCTTGCAAAACCGCAGAAATCAATGGATGGTTAGCTTCCAATCCACAAACAGATTCCAATGTTTGTTCGTAGCCTTTCTCACTGATCAATTGTTGTAACCTGACAGCTTCTTCGTCTTGGTCATTTTTATATTTCAGGACGGCGGCAATGGTTTTTGCCAAGAAATTTGGCTGCTTATCCGTGACCTCCATGTACATGGTAGCAGGGCGAACCAAGCGATCGTTTGGCCCCAATTTACGGATAGGTCCCCGGGCAACTCGGGTTACTTCATCTGAAATATAAGGGTTCATGAATCGCCCAATGATTTTGTCAATGTATGCTTGATGTTCATCTTTATCAAAGTGATAGGCTGCAACAAGTGCTTCTCCCGATTCGGACAGTGCACCCTCAATGATTTCTGTTACTTGCGGATCTTTCATTGCTTCATTGATCGTTGCATGACCCATCTGATGACCGATATACGCTGCTGTCGCATGGCCGGTATTTACGGTGAATAGCTTCCGTTCAATGTAAGGTTTTAGGTCTGAAACATACGTAATGCCCTCGATTTCCGGTTTTTCACCTTTGATTGCTGTTTCCTCAACCACCCACTCATAATAAGGCTCAACCGATACCATTAATAAATCCTCGTTTACTTGGTTCGGTACAATCCGATCTACGGCAGCATTAGGAAAACCAAACAGGGAATCAAATTTTGTATGTTTCGCCTCTGGTACATACGCCATCACCTTTTCCTTAAGCAAGGAACTGCCACCAACCATGTTCTCGCATGCAATCACATTTAACGGGGTTTGATTCGTTTCCAACCGCTTTTGCAACCCTTTGGCGATTAATTCCGCGATAATTGGCAAAATCGATGGGCCTACAGCGGTTGTTACAATATCCGCTTTCTCAATTGCTGCCACAACTTTTTCCGGATCTTTTACACTGTTGATTCCGGAAACATCTTTTACTGTCAACGTTTCTTTGTTCTCTGATGCGAGGGTAACTTGATAATGTTGTTTTTCATTAATCGCGTCAATGATTTCACTGTTTACATCAATAAACGCGGTATGGTAATTTGCTTGGTGTAAAAGAGCGCCAATAAAGCCACGCCCAATGTTTCCGGCTCCGAAATGTACAGCTAACATTTAGTTCACCTCATTAAACAGATCTAAAATTTCTTCTTTGGATTGAGCGTCCAGGATTTTTTGAATGTTTTCTTCCTCGGAACAAACAATCGCAATTTTTGACAGGATTTCCAAATGTTCGTCTCCTTTGCCGGCAATGCCGATTAATACTTTTACGATATTTCCCTTGCCAAAATCAACACCATCCGGTACCGTTACGATTGTTAACCCCGTTTCTTTCACTTCACTTTTAGCATCCTCAGTGCCATGTGGAATGGCAACATAATTTCCCATGTATGTGGAAGTTACTTCTTCGCGTTCAAACATCTTGTCAATATACGTTGGTTCAACATACCCGTTTTTCACAAGTATTTCACCTGTGTGACGGATTGCTTCTTCTTTGTCTGCCAGTTTTACATTTAATTCAATATTGTCTTTACTTAATACTTCTTTTGCCATCGTTCATACGCTCCTTATCAATACTCTGTTTACGTATTAAAAAAATCCCTTTTGCATGTATAATACAGTTCTGGAAGGAATCTACGTTTAAAGCAAATTTTTCTCCTTTAAAAATAACTCCATTTGCTTTTCCAAGAAGGCTCTAATTCGTGCTTCATTTCCCGACTGAAACAAACGAGCATTTGCCGGTCCTTGTATGAGCAAACTGCTTAAATAACTGAAAACATCCAGCGTTTCTTTTGGTGAATCATCACGGGCAAGCATTAGCAGCAAGCTATTGGCCTTCATTTGCTTGCCATCCATACCTTGAACTGAAATTGGCTGGTCCAGGCTATGGATTGTAAAACTTGGGCGTAAAACCTGGTTCGAACGGGTATGAAGCAGAACCATGGATGTGGATGGAATCCCTAGTCCACCTTTCTTTTCCCGTTCCAGCAATGTCGAAATTAACGTATCCTTGTCATGAATGAGTTGTTTGGTCGCCAAATTGGTACAAATCCATTCTAACACGGCATTCATTGATTGTTTTTCCGTCATTTGCTTTACATAAAATGAAGCGAGCAGCTCTAAGATAGTGGATGCGTATAGCTTCATGGATTCCAACCGTAGAAGAAAATCAGTATGTTTCATTTCCTCCGATTTGGTGGGTTTCTTGCTTACATTGGATACAAGATTTTTCTCACGTATGCGTCTTCGGATTCGATGCACTTCTGATTTTCTCAAGATCGGCGATGTTAGAATATAGTCGTGCTTAAATCCTTCCAACGGTATAGTTGAAACAATCAAATCGTATTGATCCGGGTCAATACTTGGTAAATCAAACATAGAAACATTTGTCACGTGCTTAATTTCCCGGAATTGCTGGGCCAGGTTTGAAGCCAGTATTTTTGCCGTGCCAATCCCGCTGGAACAAATCACTAATGCACTTAACTCTTTTGCCTCATGCATTAGCGCAGCAGCAAAATGAAGTACCAGATATCCAATTTCATCATCTGGAAAGACCATTTTCGGAAAAACCTCATTGGTCGCTTCCTGAATCAATTGAAATAAATCCAGATAATCCCGTCTAATTTCGTCCAGCAGGGGATTCGTAATATTCATTCCTTGCTTTAACCGATAGATAGTTGGTTTTAGATGAGCGGCCAAATCATTTCGCAAAGCAATATTTCCCGTTAAATCCACATCCAGCTTGTTGCCAACATACTGGATTAATTTTTCGATGTTGTACACGATATCGATATTTGTATCTTCCAGCAAAAAATGCTGATCTTCCCGTAATTTTGCTCCCATTAAATGCATGGTAATATATCCAATTTCATCGTCGGGAATGTCCATGGAAAGAGATATCGCCAAATCCTCAATCATATCTTTGGCAATCTGATATTCTTTTGTTCCTTCCATTTGTTTCAAGAATTCCTTGTCAAACTGAATTTTATCCCCTTTTTTCAAGCGTTCCATGGCTAAAGCAAGATGAACAACCAACCCAATGTAGGCACTGTCTGCCAATTCATGTGGCAATTCTTTTCTTGCCTTCTCGACCCGCTGTTCAATCAGGCTTAAAGTTCCCGGATTCACCAGTCCCAACAATCGATGGGAAATAGTATTCAGCTCCGGTTTTGCCTGTTTTTGCATGTTTTCCTTGACTAGGTTGACGAATGTAAATGGATCAACATGCTTGGAAATTAGATTACTGATGGCTACCCGTTTGTTTGCCTCACTACCCTTGAGTTCCACACCATATCCACGTTTTCGGACGATACCAAGATGGAAGTCTTTTAGCATTTGCTCCAACTGGTCGAGATCATTGCTAATCGTGGCGACTGTTACATGTAAATCAATAGCAAGCGTGATTAACTTGATTGGCTCCTTTGCACCAAGCAAGGATGCCAGAATAATCGTCCGGCGTTCTTTAGGTGTAAAATCTGTCGCGGTCATTTGCGATAGTGTTTGCACCAATTGTTCCTTATCATCCTCGTCTCCAATGATTCGAAGCCCAATGCCAGCTTTTTTAACAAGCTCCAATCGATGGCCAAATAACACTTTTTCGATACTTTTCAGGTCCCGGTGAATCGTACGTGGAGCCACATCCAACTGATCCGCGATTTCTTTGACTGTCATTCCTTCTTCCTTATTTAATAAAAGTTCGATTACCTTACGTGCACGACCGGTAATATACATGGGTTCATCCCCTTTTAAGACACGGTGGGTGGGTCCATTGTATCATCGGCAAAACTCGGGATCAGCGTATTGACTAAGAGACAATACGAACTGATCCCATATTTATTTCAGTCGTTCAACCAACTCGTCATATTTTGGGCTATTTAAGAAATTATCTACAGAAATATGCTCGGCGGTTGGCAGTTTTTCCTTCGCCCGCTCTGTCAGATCTTTATGAGTGATCACGATATCTGCATCATCCGGGATCTCATTAATTGCCTTGTTCGTAACAAACACATCAATGCCAGCTTTTTTAAACTTATTTTTCAATAGGGAAGCACCCATGGCACTTGATCCCATACCAGCATCACAGGCAAAAATAACTTTGTTAACATCATCAACTGATTTTTTATTCGTATCTTGCTGGTCGGTTGATACTGTATCTTTGGATGGCTCTTTTGCCTCATTGCTGTTTTTTAAGCGATCTACGAGTTCATCGTATTTCGGGCTATTTAAGAAATTTTCCACTGAAATATGCTCGGCAGTTGGTATTTTTTCTTTTGCCCTTTCTGTCAAATCTTTATGTGTGATCACAATATCTGCCTCATCCGGGATTTCATTGATTGCCTTATTGGTAACAAATATATCTTCAATGCCCGCTTTTTTGAATTTGTTCTTCAAAAGAGAAGCACCCATTGCGCTGGATCCCATACCAGCATCACAGGCAAAAATGATTGTGTTAACATTCGTTGCTTGTTTCGTTGCGTCAACTGCTGTGCTTTCTGCTTCTGATTCCGTTTGATTGATGGCACTTGCAACCGAGCTCTTTTTCCCTTTCATATCTTCCATTTGTTCCGTTGCTTCTGACAAGTCTTTTCCTTCCGATTTACTTGTTTTCAAAATTAGCGTAGCAACCAGGAATGAAACAATGGTTGCGATCAGAACACCAGCGATTACACCAAGGTAATTCCCATGTGGTGTCAGTGCCAAAATGGAAATAATGCTTCCTGGTGATGCAGGTGCAACAAGGCCTACATGAAAGAGTGACAAGGTGAACACGCCACTAATACCGCCAGCAATTGCCGCTACAATCATAGTTGGTTTTGATAAAACGTATGGGAAGTAAATTTCATGGATCCCACCGAGAAAGTGAATAATTGCCGCGCCAGGTGCAGAGCTTTTTGACATTCCTTTTCCAAAAACGGCAAATGCTAACAAGATCCCTAATCCAGGACCAGGGTTTGCCTCCAATAGGAAGAGAATCGATTTGCCGACATCGCCTACTTGCTCCATCCCGATTGGACTTAAAATTCCGTGGTTAATAGCGTTATTCAGGAACAAAATCTTTGCCGGTTCGATAATAATATTTGCCAGTGGAAGTAACCCGGCATTGATGATTCCCTCTACTCCAGCCGCCAATATGTGATTTAATGCCCCGACAACCGGACCGATGATTTTTACCGAAAGACAAGCTAAAATAGCACCCAATATGCCGACAGAGAAGTTGTTATAAAGCATCTCAAAGCCTTGCCTGATTTTATCCTGGAGCAATCCATCAATTTTCTTCAGTAGATATCCGGCAAGCGGACCCATAATCATGGCACCAAGAAACATTGGGATATCAGCACCTACAATGACACCCATCGTGGCAATCGCACCAATAACACCACCACGGACATCATGAATCATTCGTCCACCAGTATATCCAATTAATAATGGCAATAAATAAAATTTCATCGGGTCGACCAATGCTGCCAGCGATTCATTTGGTATCCAGCCATCACCAATAAACAAAGCGGTAATTAAACCCCAGGCAATAAATGCACCAATATTAGGCATGATCATACCGCTCAAATAGCTGCCAAAGCGCTGAATCTTCGCCTTAAAGCCTTTTTTAGCCATATTTCCTCCTCCTTCTATTTTTAAAAGTATATATTAATTCTTCTTCTAACTTTATTGTAACCCCAGACAAGTATCCCTTTTCAATCCATTTTTAATGTCATTTTGTCAGGGCCGATGTTGACATTATTTAATAACAATACCAACGAAAAAGGTGATTTGAATGTTACAAATTGAGGAGGAAAAGAATGGTAAAATAGATTTATGGCTCTCCTGTGTACATGAATGGTTCATTTTAACTTTCGATAACCAAGCTTCCGCGAAATTGTATTTCCCGTATGAACAATATTTTCCACCACATAATTGAGACGTTCTTCTTCCAATTGAAAGCTGACCAACCTAACACTTACTGCCGCTTCCACCTCTTTAAAACGGTTCAGTATCGGAGCTGCTACACTGGTAATGCCCTTCATCCGTTCATTATGGCATACAGCATACCCATCTGATTTTATTTTTTTCAGTTGCTCCAAAATAGATGTTTGATTTTCCTTTGGCACAAGCTGATGGATTCGTTCTATTTTTTCATCCTCCGGCATGTAGGCAAGCATCGTCAGGTTTGCTGCTCCGATGTTCAATGGAATTCTCAAACCAAGCTGATCATGTACGCGAATGACTTGTTGTGAACAGTCAATCCGTTCCATGATAATCGATTCATTCCCAAGTGGTTTCGTTAAATAAACACTGGCTTGCAGTATTTGCATCAGATGTTCCAACTCGGGACGGATCACACTGATATAATCCATGGTATCGTACACTTTTAAACCGTATTCCAGCCAAATTGGACCAAGTTCGTATAATTTTTGGTCAGGGTCTTGTTGGATCATTCCATGTTCAATCATGGATTTTAGTATCCGATGCATGGAACTAATAGGTAATTCACATGCTTTTGCTAGTTCAGTGATAGAAAAACGTTTTGTTGGGTCGTGCGACATAAAAACATTTACAATCTTCATTGCCCGGTCAATTGCTTGCATGATAGCCCTGCCTTTACAAAATATTTTAGTTAATATTACAAAAATATTGTTAGAAAGTATACATTTATGGAAGGGTGACTTTTGAAAATATATTGACTACTTCTTTTTTGCCTCGTATAATCATACTATAATTTTCCGATGAATAAAATAAATTTCCGTTCAACAGAAAAAGAAGCCTCAAATAAATCGTTCAATCAGTTTCTGACTTTACCTTAATGTGAATGGGGGAATAAAAGATGTTCAAAAATGTAATTGTTAAAAAACCCGGAAAAAGTTATGTGAATGGATTAACCACAAGTGATTTGGGTGAACCAAATTATGATAAATTGCTAGTTCAACACGAAGCATATATCGAAGCATTAAAGCAATGTAAAGTTACCGTTAAGGAATTGCCAGCAAGCGAGGATTTTCCGGATTCAACTTTTGTGGAAGATACAGCGGTATTAACACCGGATTTCGCGGTTATTACCAATCCCGGCGCTCCATCGAGAAATGCGGAGATTCAAGAAATGGAACCAGTATTAAAGGAATTTTACACCGACATTCGCTATATAAAAGCACCAGGCACGCTGGATGGCGGGGATGTGCTACAGATTGATGATCATTTTTATATTGGTATCTCCGCTCGTACCAATGAAACAGGCGCAACGCAATTGAAGAAGATTTTGGAATCCAGGGGTTACAAAGCAACTATTGTGCCATTAAAAGAATTCTTCCATTTGAAAACGGGTGTCGCTTATCTTGGAAATAATCTAATTGTTGCAGCCAGGGAATTCATTGATCATCCGGATTTCACCCAATATGACAAGATTATTGTCTCCGATGAGAATGAGTACTCAGCGAATTGTATCCGGGTGAATGATTATGTCATTATTCCAAAAGGGTACCCCGAGACAAAAAAGCAAATGAATGATCGTGAGTACCAAACAATTGAAGTGGAGATGACAGAATTTCAAAAACATGATGGTGGTTTGAGCTGTCTGTCTTTACGTTTTTAATAGATTGCCAACATAGAAGATAATAGGGTAAATCGTTCAACTACAGATCTCCAATAGTATATACACAGTAACGAAAGGAGTACTTACATGGATAAGTTGAAAACCACAACCTATTGTAATTCGATGGTAAACCAGTTAAAACATGTTGTTATGAAACATCCCAGGGATTCTTTCATAAGTCAAGATCATTTGAATGAACAATGGAAAACATATAATTATATAGAAGAACCCAACTATCAGGAAGCACTAAATGAATACGAGGAAGTCCGGGCTATTTTGGAAAAACATGTTGATCGAATCGATTATTTACCTGTACACAATCAAACGGGCATTGATTCAATCTATGCTCATGATCCCGTAAAATTCACCAGGGATGGTGCAATCATTTTAAAATCTGGAAAAGAACGAAGACAGCCAGAAGCGGAGGCCTATAAAGAATTTTTACAGCAGCAACAAATACCAATCATCGGGGAACTCACTGGTGATGCCGTTGCTGATGGCGGGGATATTGTTTGGCTGGATGAACGCACATTAGCGGTGGGGCATGGGTATCGTACAAACGATGAGGCGATTCGTCAATTAAGAGAAATGACTGCTGATATGGTCAATGAATTTATCGTTGTTCCTCTTCCGCATGACCAAGGGGAAGAAGCGTGTTTGCATCTGATGTCGATTATCAGTATGGTTGATCATGATTTGGCGGTTGTGTATTCGCCATTGATGCCTGTGTTTTTTAGACAACGGTTACTTGCACGTGGGATCGAGTTAATTGAGGTTCCAGCACAAGAATACGAGACTTTAGGGTGTAATGTGTTAGCGCTTGCGCCAAGAATTTGTCTGATTGTAGATGGAAATGATGCTACCAAACAAAAGCTGGAAGATGTCGGTGCCACCGTTTATGCATATAAAGGGCAGGAGATATCGTATAAAGGAACCGGTGGACCGACCTGTTTGACATGTCCAGTTGTTCGTAGTAATTAAGAAAATTTTGCTGCCGGGGATGTTACTGAAACCAACTATACAAAGGGGCACGATGCTATGAGGGAAGAGCAAACAAACGATAAGTTAAAACGTTCTATGAAAAGCCGGCATTTATTCATGCTTTCGCTTGGCGGGGTAATCGGTACAGGTTTATTTTTGAATGCTGGTTACACGATTAATCAAGCAGGGGCAGGTGGGGCGATTCTGGCATATTTATTTGGCGGGTTAATTTTATACTTGGTCATGGTATGTCTTGGTGAACTCGCTGTATATATGCCTGTTACCGGTTCTTTTCAAGCATATGCTACCAGATATATTGGACCTTCCACAGGGTTTGCCCTTGGCTGGATGTATTTCGTTGGTTCAGCAGCCACGGCAGGTGTTGAATTTACTGCGGCCGGGATTATGATGCAATTTTGGTTTCCTGGTATTCCCGTATGGATTTGGTGCGCGGTTTTCATTGCTTTGTTATTTACATTAAATGCGTTAACGACACGAGGGTTCGCTGAGGCTGAATATTGGTTTGCCGGGATAAAAGTGGTCGCTGTTATTTTTGTAATCATTGTTGGAATAGCAGCCATTTTTGGTTTGATTCCTTTGTCAGATCGTGGAACGCCTTTTTTTGAAAATCTGGCGCCATCTACACTATTTCCAGCAGGGATTTCAATTGTATTTGTCACGATGATGAATGTAATCTTTTCCTATCAGGGATCGGAATTGGTCGGGATCGCAGCAGGTGAAACGGAAAATCCGGAAAAAAATATCCCTAAGGCCATTTTTAATATTATTTTTCGAATCGTAGTTTTTTATATAGGTTCGATTTTAATATTGTCAGCTATTTTTCCGTCATCAGAGTTGGGATTACTGGAAAGTCCGTTCGTTACATTACTGGAGCTTGCTAAAATTCCATTTGCGGCACATATCATGAATTTTGTTATTCTAACAGCGATTCTATCGGTTGGCAATTCGTGTTTGTATGCTTCAACACGCTTGCTTTGGTCCATGTCACATGAAGGGATGGCACCAAAAATATTCGGTAAGTTAACCAAACGAAAAGTTCCATTGAATGCATTGTTTTTTACGATAACATTCTCGTTTCTTTCATTATTAACCAGTTTCATGGCAGCCGATACAGTATTTGTTCTACTCATGTCGATTGCCGGTATTTCTGTGACGATATCATGGATGGGAATTGCGTTATCTCAATTGATGTTTCGTAAAAAATATCTCAAGGCCGGTGGAAAGGTTGAGGATCTTCGGTACAAGGTTGCTTTCTATCCGTTTATTCCATTATTTTGCTTAGGCGCTTGTTTAGTGGTTCTTATATTTCTGTTGTTTGATCCAACGCAACGAGCTGGCGTTTTATATGGTGTTGGGTTCTTAGCTGCCTGCTTATTGTTCTATCGATTTAAATTGGCCAAGAATGAAAACACCAAGGCAGACTCGAAGACAACATCGGCAAACATAAAATAAAAAAATTGTTCGAGGTGATACATCATGACAATAACCAAATGGGCAACACCTGAGTCATTACGCGATTTGCTAACTGAACTTGTCAGCTGGAAAAGCATTACCCTGTCAGAAGGTGAACGCCATTTTCCCATGAAACTGCAAACCAAACTGCAAGGGCTTGACTATTTTCAAAAACATCCAGACTATCTTGCGCTTCATGATGCTGATTTGCGCCGAACGTTTTTGACAGCGCTTTACAAACATCCTGATGCAAAGGATACGATTTGTTTGATTAGTCATTTTGATACAGTAAGCACTGAAGAATATGGAGACTTTGAAGCGCTGGCAACCCAACCGGAAGAACTGACTGAATTTTTAGTTGAGCGGGAAACAGAACTTCCTGAAGATGTACTAACAGATTTAAAGTCTGGTGATTATTTATTTGGCCGGGGAACGATGGATATGAAAATGGGATTGGTTACGCATATACATTTGCTGGAGAAAGCGAGTTTGGAAAAATGGCCAATTAACCTTTTGCTTCTGACCGTACCTGATGAAGAAGTCAATTCGTCTGGAATGCGGTGCGCCGTTCCTAAATTGTTGGAGTTGAAAAAAAGGCATGATCTCGAATATATCTTGTTTTTAAATAGTGAGCCGGTTTTCACGCAGGATCCAAATGATCAACAGCATTATCTGTATTCGGGAACAATTGGAAAAGTGTTACCAGCAGCGCTTTTCTATGGCAAAGAAACGCATGCAGGAGAGCCGTTAAGCGGGATAACGTCACCGTATATTGCTTCCTATTTGACACGGGAAATGGAGTGGAATCGCGCATTTCAAGAAACTTCCTTTGAAGAAACAACGCCGCTTCCGGTGACACTGCAGCAGCGGGATTTGCGGATGGAATACTCGACACAAACCCCATACCGATCATGCGCCTTATATAATGTTTTTGTAATGGAACAAAGCGCGTCCGAAGTTTTTGATCGTTTTGAACAAGTAGCGAATAATGCTGCTGCGAAAATAAATCAAGACTACGCAGCGATTTGCCGATCCAATCAGGTAGATCCGATTGGAGAGGTGAGGGTAATTCGTTATGAAAAACTATTGGCATATGCAACCAAAAAGTTTGGAACAGAATTTGTGGATACGGTCAAAGCAGATGTTCAATTTCATGATGAATGGGATGAGCGAGAAAAATCATTACGGATTACCGATAAATTGATGATTCAATGTCAGGAATTGGCGCCAGCTATTGTCATTTTACTTGCCCCGCCATATTATCCAGCAGTGAATTCCAGTGGGGATGAACTAGTTGAAAAATGTGTGGATTTTGTCAGACAACGCGCCAAAGAAAAGTTTAACCTTTCGATGGAACGAATCCATTATTTCAACGGTCTTTGTGATTTGAGTTACGTTTCATACAACGATTCAACAAAGGGATGGACCGCGTTTGAAAAAAATACACCTGTATGGAATGACAGTTATACGATTCCATTTACTGAAATGAAACAATTGGATGCACCGGTATTAAATATTGGACCGTTTGGAAAGGATGCACATAAACGGACAGAGCGTTTGCATATGAAAAATGCTTTTGAAGAGGTACCGGTAATTTTGGAAGAGATGATTCACATGATGCTTAAAAAAGCTAGTATGGAATAATTGACTCCCCAATGTCTTTTATCAACGTGGTATAGTAGCTCTCTGTGCAGGTAGCAGATAGAAAATGGTAATAATGAGGTGTCTACCAATGTTTAAATCAGAGCGTGTAAACTTATTAATTAGGATAGCAGGATCGTTATTTGTATATTTTCTGGTACTCTATAAAAATATACAATTATTCAATGAATGGGGAACTACAATTTTGTTCATTCTTGCTACAATATTTGTCATTGTCATCCTCGTAATGGATATTAGAAAATTATTTGAAAAATAAGTGATTTCGTTGCTTTGTTCCACAAAAATTAGTTTGAAAACTAAATATCCATTTATTATGCGAATTTGTAGGACGCGATTTCTATCATAAATAACTTTTGAACTTTTGGAAAGGATAATGGTGTACGAAAGGGTGTTTTTATGGTAGACGATAATGGTAAAAAATATACGGTAACTGGGACAGATATTGATGACGTAAAGAGGAAAAATGCGGATTCTGGTATGTCCTATAATGAAGTTAAGGAATTCATTGCTAAAAGTGCGTGTTCAAAAAGGAGGATAAAAAGGACCGAGAAGTTCTAGGCGGCGTAGCTTTGAGCACCGGAGTGTACATAACAGGTACATGAGGAGCGGAAAAGCAAGCCAACGAGCTTCTTCAAAGGAAGGCCGACTAAAAACGGGCTTTGCGCCCAACGTCGGCATACCCCTTTTGCAGGGGCATGTCATTTTTACCGGACTTTTTGAACATCCTCTAAAACAACTGGTGGATATGGTACAGGTTCATACAGTGATACGAATGCTGAAGAAGTAAAGAAGGAGAACCAGTAATCGTTTATTCCGCTGGCCAATTAAGACCAGCGGATGTTTTTGCTTTAGTTCAGTTTTTCCGTTCCATTTGCTGCTGCGCCATTTTAACCATTTCTTTTACCATATTACCACCAATTGGACCGCCGATCTTTCCTGCCTGTTTAGAAGTAAGTTCCTCGTTTCCTTCTTCTTTAAGTGGGATTCCTTCTTCTTTGGCGATCTCATATTTGACGTCATCGGGATGCTCACTGTTTACGTTATAACCTTTAGCCCTCATAACCCGTGTTTTTAGTTGCTCCAAATCCTTTTTTGCCATGAATATCACCCCTCATGGTATAGGTTTTCCAAAAAGATAATATTCACCCTGGAGATATTTAGGACAAATGCTCGTTTTTGTGTTGTGTTTCAGTAATAATTATTTTAGATAAAAGACAGGATGATGGAAGTTATGAGTGTTTATATGCCCAAAATTTCTCCTCACCTATGCTTCGATAACAGTATTAATCGGTTAATTTTCCCATACTGGCAGCCTCTTTCACTGACTCCTCTTCCCAGCATTTACACACATCGACCCATTCCTTGGCGAAGGAGAATTCGGCTAATTCTTCACAGGTCAATTCAATTGCAGAATTAGAGCTGCCACATGCCGGATAAACGGTGTCAAAACGTTGCAAAGAGATATCCAAATAGACATCAAGGTCTTGTACTAATCCAAATGGACAAACACCGCCAATCGCATGCCCTGTTTGTTCCAATACATCTTCTGGTGAAAGCATCCGTGCCTTGATTTGAAAAACTTGACGAAACTTTTTATTATCAATCTTGGCATCACCAGCAGTAACGATTAATATTGCCCTGTCTTCATTTCCTCTGAAGGATAAAGTCTTGGCGATCTGTGCTGGACGTACCCCGATCGTTTCTGCAGCCTGATCAACTGTCGCACTTGATGATTCAAATTCCATAATATCCTTATCCCGATCCCATTTTTTAAAATGATCTTTTACACTTTCCAATGACATGATACGCATCCTTTCTCTGATAATGTTACGAAAAATGATATCATTCCTGTTTGGTTATAGCAAAGGAAGTCCTAACCAAGTCTTATCATTCAACAGCCCAATTTCGTAAAATATCATTTTGGAATCTTTACATAAACACATAAATCAGTTATAATCATGACACATATTAATCATACTAAATTGATAAGGAAAGGGAGTTTTGGAATGGAAACCGCACAAAAGCTGAATCAACAGCCGGTCTCAATGAAACAGACTGCAAAAAACCCCGCTCCTCCGTTGAATCATTGGCAAAAGCCTCACGTTATTATTGGCTCGCTTGTTATTATATTACTCGGAGCCTATATATTGATTGAAACTACTCTGACACAAGGGGTCTTATATATATTAGGAATAGCACTCGGATTTACATTATTTCATGCGCGTTTTGGTTTTACTTCGGCATTTCGTCGATTGATGTCCGTGGGAAATGTTGAGGGTATTCAGGCACATATGATTATGCTTGCAGTAGCCTCAACCATCTTTGCAATTATTTTTGCAACCGGCTTTACATTGACTGGATCAAGTCCAAGCGGAAATGTTTCTCCTGTTGGGGTTAGTTTGATTGTCGGATCATTTATCTTTGGAATTGGCATGCAATTGGGTGGTGGATGTGCTTCTGGAACACTCTACCATGTGGGAAGCGGTCAATCACCAACTGTAATTACCTTGATTGGATTTATTGCCGGATCTGTGGTGGGTGCTTATCATTGGGGATTCTGGATGAACGATATGCCCAGCTTTCAACCATTTTCATTAGCTGAGTCTACTAATCTGGGTTATTTCGGTGCTTGGGCGGTACAGATCGTCCTGTTTGCCATCATTTATTGGGTTACCGTAAAAATAGCCAAGCGAAAGAAGCCGCCTATGATAAAGACGTTACCTACTGAACACGGCTGGAAGCGGATTTTTCGCGGATCATGGCCGTTAATTACCGCAGCAGTAGTGTTAGCAGTGCTGAATGGACTTGTTCTTATTGTTAGAGGAAGTCCATGGGGTATCACTTCAGCATTTGCCTTATGGGGTTCCAAAATTGTTAGTGCCTTTGGTATTGATGTATCCAGTTGGACGTATTGGAGTGGTGATCGTAGTGCATCATTAACCTCATCCGTCTTCACTGATTCGACCAGTGTGATGAATTTCGGGATCATCCTTGGCGCATTTATTGCTTCGTCCTCAGGTGGATTATTTAAGCCAAAAAAAATCAAACCCGGTGTGGCTCTAGCTTCACTCATTGGTGGTTTAATGATGGGATATGGTGCTCGCCTCGCATTTGGCTGTAATATTGGTGCTTATTTCAGCGGGATCGCTTCTTTCAGTTTGCACGGTTGGATTTGGGCCATCATGGCATTACTCGGAACATTTGTCGCCTTATTCCTCCGTCCATTGTTTGGTATGAGAAACCCGAATAAAAATGATTCATTTTGTTAGCAAGCTTTTAAAGAGTACAACTGAATACTGAATCGTTCCTGCAGTATCATAAGCCATGGAAAACATTTTAGTGTTTTAAAGCTGACATAAAAAGTCGTCTATTCTATCAAGACGACTTTTTATTCAGTTCACGTAAGAAGCAGGACTGCTATTCTACAACCAAGCGTTAATAAATTATCCTTATAGTTGCAGGATTTAGTGGTTCTACCCCAAACCTTACCCTTTCAAATTAATTCCCTGACATAAATTCACTTGGTATGGAGGTTAAATCAATTCCCCAGACTATTGGGACAAGGAAATAAACAGCAGCAATAATAATGATGGTTCCCACGATGTTAACCCAGAAACCGGATTTAACCATTTCAATGATTTTCAGCTTACCGGTACCGAAGATAATGGCATTCGGTGGTGTTCCTACAGGCAGCATAAATGCACAGTTAGAGGCCATTGCACACGGGATCATAAGTGCAAATGGATGAATGTTTAGAGCAACTGCTAATGCTGCAACTACCGGTAGTATCATTGTGGCTGTTGCTGTATTGGAAGTAATCTCTGTTAACATCATAATCAGTAAGGTAGCGGCAGAAATAATAATAAGTAAATGTAAACCATCCAAAACCGTTAGTTGTTTACCCAGCCAATCAGATAGACCAGTCTGCGTAAAGCCTGCTGCAATTGCTAAACCACCGCCAAAAAGTAGCAGGACGCCCCAAGGAATATCACGGGAGTCCTTCCAGGACAAGATACGACTTTCCGCGCGTGCCGGGATAGAAAAGAGCAGTATGGCGGCAAGCACAGCAATCATACCATCGGAAATTCCTGGTATTTCAACAATTCCTCCTTCTGTCCATAAGAAATCACGGGAAATCCACATAAATGCCGCAAAGAGAAACACAGCACCGACCATTTTCTCTTCATAGCTTATCTTACCTAATTTACCTCTTTCGTTCTGAATTAATTCCTTACCACCAGGCAGATGCTTTATACTTGTTTTAAAAGCAATTTTGCTCAAGTAAATCCATGTAAAGAAAATCATAAAAACAACAACCGGAACGGCAAATAACATCCAGGTTCCAAATGAAAGCTTCACACCAAATAGTTGATCAAGCTGACCTGCCAGAATAATGTTTGGTGGTGTTCCAATTAATGTTCCAAGACCTCCAATTGTTCCGGCATAACCGATACCAAAAATAAGCGATTTTTCAAATTTCGGTAATTCTTTTTCCCCGGGATCCCCTTTTAATACATTTGCTACTTGAGCGATAATAGCCAGTCCCATCGGAACCATCATCATAACAGCAGCAGTATTGGAAACCCACATCGATATGAAACCCGTTGCTGCCATAAACCCCAGTAAAATGCGCTGGATGCTTGTTCCAATTACGGAAATAATAAAAAGGGCAATTCGTTTATGCAAGTCCCATTTTTCCATTGCTGTTGCAATAAAAAAACCACCTAAAAATAAAAAGATAATATCATTTCCATATGCAGAAGCAACATCAGCACCATCCATTGCACCTGTTACAGGGATTAATATCAGCGGTAACAGTGAAGTCGCCGGAATAGGTATTGCTTCAGTAATCCACCATGTTGCAGTCCATAATGTTGCAGCAAGCACTGCCTTTCCTTCTGGTGATAATCCTTCTGGCTGGAAAAATAGCATTGTTAATATAAATAATGCCGGCCCTAAAATCAACCCAACCATTTGCGCTCTTGAATAAGGCTTTGGCGGCTGTTCACCTGATTTCCTGGAATGCGGCTGAGTTGTATCTTCCTCCGCAGCAACTTTAGTATTTCTATCTTCATCTTTCTCTTTTTTAGTAACACTTTTATGCAAGGAAAAAATATTCAATAATTTCTTTGTGCGCTTATGCTGCCTCCAAAGCTCCTGCCAAGTGCCTGCCATGTAATTCATCACTTGTATCCCCCCTTGTTGTAATTGCAAACGATTACCTTGAATTCATTCCTATTTTCTGTTATTTTGTTTTCCTTGTCAACTTTTATCGGATTAACAAGAGATTAAAAGAAAAAGAGGACGTATTATAATCGACATTTACAAAACGTGGGGTTTTATCTCATTTTTTTAACACAACTTTAATAGGAAAATAAATATTTGTTACAAAAACAGACTTTTTACCCAGAAAAAGTCTGTTTTTGTTGTGAAATTGATTCTATTGTCACTGGTATATTCATTAAAAATCCGATAAATTAGACATGACAGAAAATTATGTCGCATGACGAAATAGAAAGGGGAGGATTTAACAACTTTTTGTAAAGCAAATTTTAAAGTAAGGGGGAGGCAGATGTTCAAAAGAATTTCAGTCGTTTTATTAACTGCATTGTTAGTATTCAGCAACTTTTTCTATGTAAACGCTGCAGAAATAGGCGAAAAAACATTAAAACAGAATACGGAAAAAAAGGTCGATCCCGATGCGAAAAAGCTAAAGGAAACGACGGACCCGGCTGAAAAGGTCAGGGTTATTGTCGAATTGAAACAGGATGCGCCGATTGAAAGGGCAACGAAAAAAGGTACGATGTTTAAGCGTTTACAACCCACTGAAAAAAAGCAATTGCAAGAAACAGCAAAACAAGAACAAAATACAATAAAAGACAAAATGAAGTCGAAAAAGATTGACGCTGATTTTTTACAGGAGTTTACAACGGTTGTCAATGGCTTTAGTGCTGAAGTGAAACAGGGGGATATCAACGCAATTAAGAAGATTTCCAATGTAGACACGGTACATATTGTCAAGGAATATAAGCGGCCGGAAGTAAAACCAGAGATGAAGTACAGTAAGGAATTAGTTGAGGCACAAAAAGCTTGGCGTGATTATGGTTATAAAGGGGAAGGGATGACGGTTGGCATTATTGATACTGGTATTGATCCATCCCACCGCGACATGATACTTTCCGATGATACGGATCCAGCTCTGACGGAAAAATCGGTCAAGCAAACAGTAAAAGATGACGGACTTCCAGGCAAGTACTATACCGAAAAAGTTCCATACGGCTATAACTATATGGATGAAAATGATGAAATTCTCGATAGTGCTGCAGGCGCCTCCATGCATGGCATGCACGTTGCCGGAACAGTTGGCGCGAATGGCGATGAGGATGACGGAGGTATCAAAGGAATCGCCCCGGAATCCCAATTGTTAGCGCTTAAGGTTTTCGGAAATGATCCGGAAATGCAGTCGACGTATGGTGATGTTTACGTAAAAGCTATGGATGATGCGATTAAACTGGGTGCTGATGCATTGAACTTAAGCCTTGGTTCTCCAGCGGGTTATGTCGACTCGGAATCACCGGAACAACAAGCAGTAAAACGTGCAACTAATAACGGTGTGCTCGTTTCTATTTCAGCAGGTAATTCCAATAAGTTCGCTGAAGGATTCTATTACCCATTAGCCTCAAATCCGGATTACGGGGTAAGTGGTTCACCAGGGGTGGCTGAGGATTCATTACAAGTAGCTTCCTATGAAAATTCGTACATGGATGTCGATGCAGTCGATTATACGATCGACGGAAAAGCAGACAGCGCACCATACCTTTCAGCTGGTAATACGGACCCGCCCGAAAAAACATCATTTGAACTGATAGAGGCTGGTCTTGGGACACCGGAGGATTTTGCCGACAAGGATGTCAAAGGTAAATATGCCTTGGTTCAACGTGGTGGGGATATTGGCTTTACGGATAAGGCGCTTAATGCTCAAGAAGCAGGAGCGGAAGGGGTCATTATCTATAATAACACCGATGGCATCGTTAACATGGCAACCGATAATGCCATTACTATTCCGCAATTGTTCATGTTGAAAAATGATGGAGACAAGCTTGCTGCTGCATTAAAGGACGGTAAGTCGGTGACGTTGGAATTTGGTGGCGGGAAGGAAAAGATCGACAACCCGGATGCAGGAAAAATGAGCGCATTCTCATCTTGGGGACTGACCCCCGATTTGGACTTTAAACCGGAAATTACGACACCGGGTGGCCAAATCTTATCGACGCTAAATGATAATCAATATGGAATGATGAGTGGCACATCGATGGCAGCACCACATGCGAGCGGTGGTGGAGCACTTGTCCTGCAGCGAATTGACGATAAATTTGGGTTGGATAATAAAGATCGGGTTACCATGGCTAAAAACTTGATGATGAATACGACTAAATTGGTTGAATTGGATGGAGCCTTTGTCTCGCCACGACGCCAAGGTGCTGGATTGATGCAGCTTCATGCCGCTATGTCGACACCAATAATGGTTACCGAGGCAAAAACCGGTGAAGCAAAAGTGGCATTAAAACAAATCACGAAAAACAAAGTAACGTTCGAATTAACGGCAGAAAACATGACCGATAAAGCGGTTACGTATGATGTGAAAGCCAATGCGCAAACGGATCAGCCGGTTGCCAATGGAGACGATACGTTGGTTGCACCGAATGAATTTGGCGCATTGGAACTGGATGACGTGGCAACCGTTAATGGAGAAGACACCAGTCAGGTGGAAGTACCGGCAAATGGTGAAAAGACGGTGACTGTTTCCATCGATGTCAGTTCGGTGGACAAAGAATTATCGGGCGTTTTTACCAATGGTTACTGGCTGGAAGGATTTGTGACACTAACAGATCCATCTGACAATAATCCGAAGATCAACGTTCCATATGTCGGTTTCAAAGGGGATTGGGATCAAGCACCAATTATGGACAAGCCAATGTGGGATAACGATACGTATTACGGCATGACCGGTGTTGTCACATCCAGCGGAAAAGATGAAGATGGAAACGAAGCATTTGATTTTCTGGGAGAGAATTTACAAACCGGAGAGATGGATCCAGGCAAAATTGCATTTTCACCGAATGGGGATAAGGTTCAGGATGACGCGCTCATGATCTTGTCATTCTTAAGAAATGCTAAAGAAGTTAAATTTAATGTATTGGATGAAAACAAGAAAAAAGTCCGCACCATTCGAACGGAATCCGATGTTGCCAAGAACTACTATGATGGTGGGCAAGGGCCAATGTACGACTTATCCTCCTCAAGAAAATGGGACGGAAAAATCGATGGAAAAATGGCACCTGAAGGAAAATACTATTTGCAGGTAGAATCGGTCATTGATTATGATGACGCAAATTGGCAATCCCTTGAAGTTCCTGTCGTGTTGGACACCACTGCGCCTGAATTAACGGCAGATTTTGATAAAGATACTCAAACGATAACCGTTGATGCAAAAGATAATGCAGGTGGAAGTGGACTTGCCTATTGGGATGTGCTGGTAGATGGCGAATCTGTTTTGGACAAGCCGTATGTAAACGGCGAAACAAAGCATAAGCTAACGAAAAAGTTGGGTTCGGAGCAATCTTTAACTGTTAAGGCAGTTGATTATGCTGGAAATGAAACCACAAAAGAAGTAGCTAAGTCAACTGACACAACGATACCGGATTTACATTTAAAAACACCAGAATTCCTTGGAGTGGAAGCAACCGGTGAAGTAGAATTTTCCGGATATGTAACTGATAAATCAGGCATTAAAGAAGTGACTGTTGATGGCGAAAAGGCCAAACTCACGTATAACAAAGATAAAGACCGCTATGATTTCTCGATAACGGTCAAACATGATAAAGACGGATATTTCTTCAAATCTATTAAGGCAGTTGACAATGCCGGTAATGAAGCAGAAATTGGCCGGAGATATTTTGTCGATACTCAGAAAGCCAAGCTTGATGTAAAAGCAGATCAAAAAACAGATGCCGATAAAATAAAAGTCGATGCAACTGTTACTGATAATTTTGATGATATTCGGCTATATGTGAATGGAAATGAAGTGTATAAGCATGATCTATCTGAACCATACGGCATGAATGGTTTTGATAAGACGATCAAAGACATTGCGTTAAACTTGGAAGACGGCAAGAACGAATTTGAATTTAAGGTCGTTGATCTAGGTGGGCATGTGACGAAAAAGACCATCGTGATCGAGAAAGAAAAGGATGATTCAGGTGATACCGAATCAACTATTGCTGTGATGAAAGATCTTGTTGATCAATATGAGGAAAATGGTGATATCAAAAGTCACGATACTGCTAAACTACTAAACATGCAGTTAACAACGATCGGTTATTTTGAGAATAGTGGAGCAATGAATAAAGCAATCAATCATATGAACACGTTTAAACAATTGCTCGCATTTTATCAGAATAATAGTCAACTAACTGATGATGCGGCTGAAACGTTAATGAAGCATGCAGATAATTTGATTAAAGAATGGCAATAGAGACTATTGGTAAATGGTGTTCCACGAAATGGGTAAAGTGGAACACGCTATAAGCCATTTCGTGTATTAGGAGTGGGATGATGAATGTTAAACGAATCTTTAAGGTGATCAATCATCTGATAACGTTTCTATTATTTGCTGCGCTGTTAATAATGTTGCTAACAGTCATTTCAATGAAGGCTTCAGGCGGAGAAGCAAGTCTGTTTGGCTACCAAGTAAAAACCGTTTTGTCCGGATCGATGGAACCAGATATTCGGACAGGTTCGATTATTGCAGTCAAGGAAACGGATAGTCAGCATCCATTTCATAAGGGTGATGTGATCACATTTAAAACAAATGATGGCATGATTGTGACCCACCGCGTTATGCAAGTTCAGAAGAAAGATCAGACCTATATTACAAAAGGTGATGCCAATGATGCACCTGACCTGGAACCAGTAGCACAAGAAAATATTATCGGGACGTACAGCGGTTTTACCATTCCTTATCTTGGATATGTTATGAGCTTTACCAATTCTAAGGAAGGTGCGGCATTACTGATGGTGCTACCGGGGGTTTGCCTTGTTATCTATTCGATAATTACGATATACCGAGCACTTCGACAGATTGAACAGCCTAAAAAGGAAATAGAAACAGAATCCAAGTAAAAATCTTATGGGCGGAAAAATAAAAGGAGGAATAATCAATGGGTATTAAAAAACAATTGGGTATGGGAGTTATGTCAGCAGCATTGGGGATCGCATTAATTGGTGGAGGCACATATGCATATTTTAGTTCAAGTGAGACAACCAATAATACATTTGCTGCAGGGAAATTGGACTTATCTGTTCAACCTACAACGGTGATTGATGTAGATGAATTACAGCCAGGAGATTCCGTGATCCGGGACTTTGAATTACAAAATAATGGAACGCTGGATATGAATAAAGTTTTACTGGAGACCGATTACAGTGTGATTGATGATAAAGGGGATAACACGGATGACTTCGGTAAATATATTCAGGTTGAATTCCTATATAATGCCGATCAACTAAATGAGGTTATTTACGAAACAACATTAGCTGAACTAAAAGATATGGATCCGGAAGTAGTACATGATGAAGTATTCAGTCCTTTACTAGGGAAGAAAGGATTGGAAGCAGGGGATGAACATGATTTGGTTGTCAAGTTTAAATTTATTGATGACGGAAAAGATCAAAACCAATTCCAAGGCGACTCCTTAAACCTGGAATGGACATTTAATGCACAACAGACTGCTGGCGATGAAAAATAAGATGAATACAATATCCCACTAAAATCACCAGGACTGCCCGTTAGCAATGGCAGTCCTGGCGATTGCTTGTATGCAAAATCATGATACTTCTTTATTCAACGCCTTAAACAAGGCAAATAACATCAAAATCATTACAAAGGAAAATGGTAATGCCGCGATAATAATCGTATTCTGAATTGCCGTTAATCCACCGACATAGAGCAGAATCAATGCTACAGCTGATTGGGAAACTCCCCAGATAATCTTGACATTATTCGGCGGGGTTAACGAACCATGTGTTGACTGCATCCCCAAAACAAACGTTGCTGAGTCTGCTGAAGTAATAAAAAACGAGCCAATTAGCAAAATAGCAAAAATGGAAAGGATGAATGATAATGGTAATTGATCGAACATATTAAACAATACAAGCTCTGTCGTGTATTGGGTCAAATCTACTCCGCTATTTTGTACATCACCTGCCGTTGTCCCAAATGCTGCAAACCATATTGAAGTAAATAATGTTGGAATCACCATGACGCCTAACAAAAATTGCCGAATGGTGCGCCCACGAGAGACACGGGCAATGAACATTCCAACAAAAGGCGCCCATGCAATCCACCATGCCCAAAAGAAAATGGTCCAGTTATTATGCCATTCCCGATTGTCCCCTGTAAGTGGAGCTGTGCGAAAGCTCATTTCCACAATATGTTGCATATACTTTCCAAACGTATCAGTAAACATATCCAGTATGAGCAATGTAGGGCCGACGATGATGACGATAACAAGTAAAAGAGCGGCAAGCACCATATTGGTATTGGATAAATATTTAATCCCTTTGCTCAAACCTGACCACGCTGAAGCAATAAAGAGAACCGTTACCACAGCAATGATGACAAACTGTGCGGTAAAACCAACATTTATACCAAATAAATGCGAAAGCCCTCCATTAATTTGCGCTGCCCCAAAACCAAGCGAGGTTGCTACACCGAATACAGTTGCAAATACGGATAGTACATCGATCAGCACACCAAGCGGACCGTTCATTTTTTCTCCAAATAACGGCTTTAATGTTGCTGAAATCAATCCTGGTTCTTCCTTACGAAATTGAAAAAAAGCCAATGACAGTGCCACAATACCATACATAGCCCAAATATGTACGCCCCAGTGGAAATAGCTATAGGCAAGCCCTTCCTTAAATGCTGCATCAGTACCTGGTTTCTCTGTGGCAGCATCAAGTGCATAGTTAAATAATGGCTCCGCTGCCCCGTAGAAAACAAGACCAATCCCCATACCAGCTGAAAACAACATAGCAATCCATGTTGGTGTTGAGAAATCGGGTCGTTCATGATCCTTGCCAAGGCGAATTTTGCCGTATGGACTAATGGCAATGATGATTGCAACGATGAGCATGACCGCCATCAACAGCATGTAATACCAACCGAATGTAGTAGCTACAAAATCCTTTATGTTGCCAGTTATTCGTTCAAATTGTGAAGGAAATGCCACACCAAATATCACGGCTAAGACGACTATTACCAATGTTATGTAAAAAACCCTTGTAACTTTCTTCATGAATCCCCCTGATAAAGTTTTGACATAGGATTAACAATAACAAAGACCAGCAAGCAATGCAATGGGACATGTGGAGGGTACATGAATCCTCAACAAATAAAAGGTCAGCACCAAAATCTATTATTGAAATTAATGAATAAAAAGAGTGCATGATTGACCGGCATGTGCTATGATGAGATTAAATAAAATGATAACGCAACCACAAGGGGAGCTTTAAAGCTGAGAGAGAACGTTATTGTTCGGACCCTTTGAACCTGTTAGTTAGCACTAGCGTAGGGATGTGGTGAGTAAATGCGGATGGTTCGCTGGATTTATGGCTGCCCGATAAAAATCCGTATATTTCACCAATGTCTCCCTTTTGGTTCGTTCTGAAGGAGGCATTTTTATATGCGAAAATTAAGTTTGCAAACACTGATAGAAGTGGCCATACTTGCGGCATTTGCGATGGTGCTGGATCTATTGCCATCATTGCGTTTTGGACCGTCGATTTCCATTTCTTTTGCGATGATCCCAATATTTATCGTTGCCTTTCGCTGGGGATTCGTAGCGGCCAGCCTATCTGGTTTTCTTTGGGGACTTCTACAAATTGCGCTTGGTCAGGCATGGATACTTACCCCTACCCAAGCATTTATTGAATATTTTATTGCTTTTGCTTGTATTGGATTTGCAGGGCTGTTTTATCACCAAGTCAAAGGGAACCTACAAAAGGGACACAAAGGACATGCTTTGTTATGGATGACGATTGCCATATTTGTTGGCGGGGCGACACGTTATTTTTGGCATTTTGTCGCTGGGGTTATCTTCTTTAAGAAGTATGCCATTGAGGCGGGGAAATCACCATTTATTTATTCGCTGGTTACCAATGGCATCACCTATATCGCTGTCTCAATCGCCTGTGCGGTTATTTTGGGATTGATCGTTTCAAAGGCAGGACAAATCATCACCTCGGCGAAACAAATAGGTCAGCAGCGAAGGGCAGGTTAATAAAAGGACAGTCCTCTACCATTTTAGGGGACTGTCCTTTATTCAATCCGGATTGTATTTTTCTATTTTGGATGGTATTGACGCCCTGTTCACGGTAGATTCCTCACGCTTTTTCTTTCCCATCGCCCGTGACCGCTCTTCTCTCGATAGATTCCTCCTATTTTTACTCTCCTATCTGCCGTGAGAATCTGTAGCTAATTATGATTTTGTATTTTGTTTATCTATATTGTATGTCATTTTTCATCATTTACCTGTTCGATTTGACATGGATGTTGTATACTGGAAGAGGAAATAAAATATTCGTGTAACAGACTCGGGTGTCTAGCGCAACTGTTCAAGAGGTTCGAATGAATTCTGGCTGATGTGCCTCTTTTTGAACACGGAATAATAGACTTAAAATGGAAGTTCGGTGTAAATCCGACGCGGTCCCGCCACTGTAAATGGTTGTTGCCTTTTAATCCACTGTACATAGGTTTGTATGGGAAGGGAAGGGCAACGGTAACCATGAGCCAGGACACTGCCTGATTCTGAAACACCATGAACCTACGCGGATAGGGAGGTGTGCAACTTGGCTGGATGGTACTGCTTTGTCAAAAATAAGTATCCATCTACTGTTAATGAGTAGCACCCCTTTTTAATAGGAGGTGTTTTTTTATTGCTTATCCATGGTTATGAGAGAAGACTGCTTTGTAGCGCTATTTTGTAAACACTAGGGGGGACAATACGATCATGAAAAAGATTTATTTGGTTTTATTCACTGCTATCTTATTTTTAGGAATTTTAGCCGGTTGTGGAAATTCAGATGATAACGCTGAAAAAGGAAAGGATAATGCAGACAATACTAAAACAGAACAGACGGAGGAACAGGCTTTTCCGGTAACAGTGACCGATGGGAATGGATATAAATTAACCATTGATGAAAAACCGGAACGAATTGTCTCGGTTTTACCAAGTAATACGGAAATTGCTTTTGACCTGGGACTTGGCGATCAAATTGTTGGTGTATCTGACCATGATGATTTTCCGAAAGAGGCATCCGAAAAGGAAAAAATCGGTGGGCTGGAATTAAATGTGGAAAAAATTCTTTCACTTGATCCGCAATTGGTGCTTGCAGATCAAACCAATGACGAGAAAGCACTTAAACAAATTGAAGAAGCGGGCATTCCGGTATTGGTTGTTGCCAGTGCAAATAACTTTGATGAGGTTTACGATTCAATTCATTTGATTGGACAAGCCACAGGAACACTATATAAGGCTGACCAGATTATTGATGATATGAAGGAAAAATTAACTGCACTTAAGGATAAGGCAAATGCCATTGATAAAGATGACCAAAAAAAGGTTTACATGGAAATTTCCCCATCACCTGATATTTATACCGCTGGAAAAAATACGTTTATGGACGAGCTATTAACAATTATCCATGCGGAAAATGCTGCTGGTGATCAGGAAGGCTGGCCAAAAATAAATGAGGAACAGGCTATTGCAAGCAATCCGGATGTGATTATTACAACATACGGTTCATATGTGGACGATCCCGTTGCCGAAATAACCCAAAGAGATGGCTGGGAGGATGTATCAGCAGTTAAAAACGAACAAATTTATGATGTGGACGAAGATCTGGTTAACCGTCCAGGTCCACGATTGGTTGATGGTGTTGAGGAACTTGGAAAAGTGATTTATCCAGATGTATTCGATGACTAAGCGGATTACAGCGTACGGGATACTGTTTGTGATACTGGTTGTTTCCATGTTAATGGGCATTTCAATTGGAACAGTTCAGGTACCTGTTACAACTATTCTGAAGACTATTTTTGCTGCTATCTCACATACATCTATCTCCGATTCGGTGGATCCGATGTATGAAAATATTGTGATGAATGTACGCTTGCCACGAGTTATGTTATCGGGAATTATCGGAGCCTCGTTAGCGATTGCGGGTGCAGCCTTTCAGGGATTATTAAGAAATCCATTGGCAGACCCGTATACGCTGGGGGTTTCCTCCGGTGCTAGTGTTGGGGCAGTGTTGACAATTTTTTTGCATTTATCATTACCGTTTTTAGGGCTGTATACATTGCCGGTATTAAGTGTGGTGGCCTCGTTTTTGACGATTTTTTTGGTGCTCTTCTTTACCAAACGGGTCGACCGTAGTATGCGGGTGGAAACGATTATTTTGACCGGTGTCATCTTTAGTTCGTTCCTTGGTGCCCTTATCTCATTAATGATTGCATTAACCGGTGATGAGTTACGACAGATCATCGGCTGGTTACTTGGAAGTGTGTCCATGCGGGGATGGGATTACGTATGGATTATCCTGCCATTCTTTATTGTGGGAGCTGGTATTCTAATGCTGCATGCTACCGAATTAAATGCCATGTCATTCGGTGAACAACAAGCGAAACATTTAGGTGTTAACGTGGAACGAAAAAAGATGAATGTGTTGATTGCAGGATCGATACTAACCGGTGCAGCCGTGGCGGTTTCCGGGACGATTGGATTTGTCGGACTTGTCATTCCACATTTTATTCGTATTATTTGGGGACCGGATCATAAGCATTTACTTCCATTATCCATTTTAGCTGGTGCGGGCTTCCTGATCTTAGCTGATCTGGTGTCCCGAACGATAATTGCCCCGTCTGAATTACCGATTGGTGTTATTACTGCTTTGATCGGAGCACCTATATTTGCGGTTATTCTGATCAGGAGGAGAAATTGAATTTTTCGGGATTCTCCGCAGTAAGGTCGAAGAAGAACAACATGAGGCGGGAAGAGTTACCGGAAAACGGGAAAGATCAACTAGGGCTGGTAACTTGCCTTTAGTTAAACAGAAAGGAAGTAGCAATAACATGATTAATGTCCAAAATGTCTCAGGCGGTTATGCAAATAAGATCATCTTGCACAATATTTCCTTTCAAGTGGAAGAGGGAGAGTTTTTTGGAATTATTGGGCCTAATGGGAGTGGAAAAACTACACTATTAAATATGATTAATGGCATTCTGTCTGCTTATCAGGGTGAAATTACACTGAATGAAAAGCCGGTTACTGCTTATTCGGCCAAGGATTTTGCTCGTTGGGTTGCTGTCTTGCCACAGCATACGTCGCAAACATTCAACTACACGGTCAAAGAAACGGTTGCACTTGGCCGGTATGCCCATCAGAAAGGACACTTCCAATCATTTTCTGAAGCGGATGAACAGGTTGTCCGGGATGTGATGGACAAGACCGGTGTCATTACGTATCAGGATGCATTACTGGATCAATTATCTGGCGGAGAACGGCAGCGTGCTTATTTGGCACAGGCCCTTGCACAGCAGCCAAAAATTCTGTTACTTGATGAGCCGACCAATCATCTGGATTTAGCTTATCAAAAGGAATTACTTGATTTACTCAAACAATGGACTGCAAGCAAGACATTAACCGTTATTTCCATCTTCCATGATTTAAATCTTGCCAGTATCTATTGTGATCGTTTATTATTGCTGCACCGTGGGCAGACGAAAATTTGTGATCATCCCGATGTGGTATTAAAGACTAAAACGGTTCAGGAAGTTTATCAAACAAAGGTGGAAAAGCATCCACACCCACGAATTCCTAAGCCACAAATGATGATCGTTCCGGAAAAACTGCCTGCGGAAAAAAATCTACCCGTTGTGAATGAAAAACTGTTGCAAGTAAACGATCAGATGATTTATCTTAAGGCGCCGCTTCCATTAAAAGTGATGTCATCTGGTGTAACCGGTTCAGGGATGGGCTGGTATCGAACATTTGTGAATCGCCATGTGGATAAAGATTATGCTGAACTGGATTATCAGCAGGAAATGATGAATTATTTAACGTCTTACGATTTCGACCCGAATGAAACGGTGGGGATGATGACGGCGGTCAACGTAACCGATGTAGCTTATCAATTTTTGTCAACCCCTGATTGTTCGGTGTTTATTGTTGTGACTGCGGGTAGCGGCAATGCAGTTGATGTGGCATATGGAGGGGAACACGGCTTTTGTCAGAACTTGTCACCTGGTACGATTAATACGTGGGTGTTTGTAAACGGAACACTAACCGACACTGCATTTATCCAATCCATGATGACTGCGACAGAAGCAAAGGTAAAGGCATTGTATGATAACGGTGTATTGGATGAGATGACGGGGACACTGGCTACAGGAACCTCTACCGATAGTATCTTGATTGCAGCTACCCAACTTGGTTCGGAATTGTCTTTTGGCGGTTCAATTACACCGCTGGGAAGCCTCATTGGCAAAGGTGTTTATATGTGTACAAAGCAAGCACTTCTTAATGCCAAGGGGAACCAATCATGATTTATCATATATCGGCGATGGTTCTTGCCAGTATCATCGATTGGCTTATTGGTGATCCAAAAGGCTGGCCACATCCGGTAAAGGGATTTGGCAAGTTGATCACTTGGCTGGATAACCATTTGAATCGAGGTAACCGTCGTAAAATAAACGGTATGTTCATGGTTGGAATTGTTGCGAGTATTGTATTGTTTAGCAGTTTGTTCCTTGTATTGCTTAGTTACTATCTACACCCGATTTTTGGAATGATAGCAGAAGGATGTTTGATTGCGACAACAATTTCAGCCAACAGTTTACGAAAGGCAGCACTTGAAGTTTACTCGCCATTAAATCAACAAGATATACCGATGGCAAGAAAAAAGCTGTCATGTATCGTGGGACGTGATACGGATCAGTTGCAAGAAACAGACATTATCCGCGGAGCGGTTGAAACGGTAGCAGAAAATACAAATGATGGAATTACGGCGCCTTTATTCTGGGGTTTGCTTGGCGGTGCGCCGTTCGCACTGGTTTATCGGGCTGTCAACACGTGTGATTCAATGGTGGGCTATCAAAATGACCGCTACCAGGAGTTTGGGTATGCATCGGCAAAGCTTGATGATATCCTTAATTGGATTCCCGCCCGTTTAACCGCCCTGACAATGCTGCTGGTGGTACAACCTGTCTATGAAACACGCCGAACCGCTTTAACTATGTTATTAAGGGATGCCCATAAGCATAAAAGCCCGAACAGTGGGTGGGGCGAGGCGGCGGTCGCTTCCTTGTTGGGCATTCAGCTTGGCGGGGTAAATACATATCAAGGGGAATTATCCATTGCCGAACGAATGGGAAATGCTCGTCAACCATTAAAACAGACGCATATTTTACAAACAATTACGATTATGCAGCGAACGGCTAGCCTATTTCTTCTTATTTTATTGATTGGAGGCGTTACGATTGGCCTGGCCATTACATGGATCGAACCCATATTACGTGTATGAACATATGTGTTTAACGATGCCTGATACAGTAGTAGATTTTAGCGTGAACCTCAATCCGTTTGGTCCACCTGAATCATTGAAACAGCATTGGGACGGTTGGTTTGATAAGATAACTGATTACCCGGATCCTGATGGAAGACAATTGAAAAAGCAGATTGCCGAAACAGCGCAAATTTCAGAATCAGCCATTTTATTGGGAAACGGTGGAGCGGAACTTATTTCATTATTGGCGCAGTTTTTTCAAAGGAAACGAATTTTGATTATCGATCCATCATTTTCCGAATATGAACGTATGTGTCAAACGTACAACTGTCAGATTTCCCACTTTACTTTGAGGGAAAATGATTGGAAATTGCCGTTAGATGAAATGAATAAACAGATCAAGGAAAATGATGTATTGTTTCTCTGTCATCCCAATAATCCTACGGGTATCAGTTATACCATCGAAGAACTTCTAAAAATAGCAACGTTATGCAAAAAAAACGATTGTTATCTGGTAATTGATGAAGCGTTTTATGATTTTCTCCTAGATCCCAAAACAATTGTCGGTTTCCTTCGAGATTTTTCCAATGTCATTATTCTCCGGTCATTGACAAAAATGTACGCGATTGCCGGACTTCGATTGGGCTATATGCTGGCCGCACCATCTTTGATTGAACGTTTTCGTCGTTATCAAGTACATTGGAATGTTAATGCCCTTGCAATAGCGGCCGGAATAAAATGTTTGCAGACAACCGATTATGTACAGCGGACGCAGGAATTTATTGGCGAGGAACGTGGACGCCTATTTTCAGTATTACGGAAGAATGGCTATCAAATGTCCAACAGTGACGTCAATTTTTATTTGTTGCGTGATCCGCAATTGGATGAGCAATTACCTTTGTTTCGCTTTTTGTTGGAACGTGGTCTTGTACCCCGGCATACGGCCAATTATCGTGGGTTAAACGGCCGCTGGTTACGATTTTCGATTAAACAGGCTGAGCAAAATGATCGGTTGATGGAGGAGCTAATCAAATGGAAAAGCACGGACTGATTTTTATTACGGGTGGCGCCAGAAGCGGAAAAAGCACATTTGCCGAGCAATATGCGGTTTGTTATGCGCAGGACGCCGACGGATATCTGTGTTATCTTGCTACTTCGGAACCTGAAGATACGGAGATGCAACAGCGGATTACCCTCCATCAGCGGCAACGGGAAAAACAGAACTGGAAAACCATTGAGTGTCCTATTTATATTGCTTCTATTGTGGATCGTGTAAGTGAGCAGGATATTGTATTGTTGGATTGCCTCACCATTTTGTTGACAAATGAATTATTCTCCAGCAATCTGTCGGAAAATGATTGGGCAAGTACGGATTATCAGCAAGCTGTAAGCAAACATATTTTAACTGATATTTTACGGATCCAGTTTAAAGCCCAGGCACTGATCATTGTCTCAAATGAGGTATTAAATGAACCTTTAAGCAATAACGCCATGGTCAACGTATATAGCAAAATACTTGGGCAATTACATCAATATCTGGTGAAAAATGCCAATGAAGCATATGTAATCGAATCAGGTATACCAATCATGATGAAGGGAGAGAGGACCAAATGAACGGCATCATGATTCAGGGGACCGCTTCTAATGTTGGGAAAAGTCTCATTGTTACAGCCTTGTGTCGTATCATTACCAACCTGGGCTATTCCGTTGCTCCATTTAAATCACAAAATATGTCCAACTTTACACAAAAGCTTGCAGACGGTTTGGAAATTTCCCGTGCACAAGTGATTCAAGCCGAGGCAGCAAAACAGGCACCAACTGTATGGATGAATCCGATTGTACTAAAGCCGACATCCGAAAAATCTGCGGAGACAATCATTTTGGGAAAATCACTGGGAACGGTAGGTGGACATAACTACAGAGGGGATTATTATGAAATGGGCATGGCAGCAATTAAACAATCATTGATGGCGCTGGATAAGCACGATGTCATCATTATGGAAGGGGCAGGGAGTCCGGTTGAAATGAATTTGCGTGACAAGGAATTGGTGAACATGTCGATCGCAACGCTTGCTGATGTCCCGGTTATACTTGTTGCTGATATTGAACGAGGAGGCGTGTTTGCCAGTATTGTTGGCACATTGGCGCTCCTTACTGCTCCAGAACGTGAACGGGTACAAGGCATTATCATCAATAAATTTACGGGTGAACCGGGTACTTTTATGGATGGTATTCAATGGATCGAAAAGTATACCGGATTACCGGTTTTAGGTGTTATCCCCCGTGTGCAGCATGCGATTGCAGCTGAGGATGCACTATCCGGACAAATACAGCCAGATGTGACCAGAGTACCTGAAACAGGGGATCGTTATGAGGATTTAGCAGCAAAACTGGGTAACTATTTGGATGGAAACCGGATCCTGGATATCATCAAGCGGCGAGATGTAAGATGAAAGCATACATATCTGGACTTATTATTGTTATCCAATTTTTTAGTATACTACCAATTACAAAAGAAATCCCAATGACACCAAAAAATCTGGATCGTGCAGTTCGTATGTTTCCAGTGTTTGGTATGTTTTTAGGGCTGGCTTATTCCGGTGTATTGTACGGGCTGCTGCAAGGCACACCATTTTCTCCACTGGCTGTTGCTTTTTGTCTTTGGCTCCTGCCGATTGTATTGACTGGTGGCATTCATCTGGATGGCTGGATGGACAGTTGTGATGCCTACTTTTCCTATCGTGATGTTCATAAGCGTTTGGAAATACTTAAGGATCCACGAGTTGGCGCCTTTGGTGTATTAAGTGTGATCGTCCCGCTTGGTGCCAGGTTTTTGTTTATCTATGAAATTATTTTATTACATACACCGTTAACCTATCTTTTAGTGGGAGTTATTCCGGTATTGAGCCGCATGGCAATGGGGATGATGCTAAGGCTCGTTCCCGTGGCAAAGCAATCCGGGCTTGGTTACACGTTTCAACAAGCATGTACGTCAACAACACTATGGAATTATTGGATTATATTGGTGCCGGTTCTGATCGTATTATTTGCTTTTTCGTCCAAGGGTGGACTGCTTGTGATGCTGATGTTTGCAGGAACGCTCATCTTATTTTTAGGCTTGCGGAAAAAAGCTGTCAAGTGGTTTGGTGGCATAACCGGTGATATTGTCGGTGCATCGGTGGAAGGAGTGGAAGTCTATTTATGGATGATGGTGTGGCTATTTCATTACTTCGCCATGGGATGACCGAGGAAAACCAGCGGGGTGCGTATATTGGCTGGACGGACGTATCGTTAAGTACAGAAGGAAAAGGAATCCTTAAACGAAACAAACCATGCATGAAGACAGTTGATCAATTGTTTTCGAGTGATTTGCGGCGTTGTTTGGAAACGGCGGCGATTCTATTTCCCAATCTTCCTATTCAAAAACGTACAGCCTTCAGAGAAATGAATTTTGGCTTATGGGAGGGGAGAACCTATGAGGAATTAAAGCAGCTTACGTCCTATCGTCAATGGCTGGATGATCCGTTTCATTGTCATCCGGATGGTGGAGAAACATTTACGGTCTTTGAAAAACGGGTTGTGGCAGGATTTGCATTAGTCAAAGACAAAATGATGGATACGAATGCAAAAGAGAGTGTAATCGTAACACATGGCGGGGTTATTCGCCTATTATTATCTACTATATGCAATCGGTCATTTTTTAACTGGAAGATTCCCTATGGTGGGGGGTATCGGTTAATCTGGACAAAAGACGATTTTAGGAGGGGTGACAAATGCATGTCATTACAGGAGGTTCCTATAACGGAAAATCAGCGTGGGTGAAAACGCACTACCAATTGGATAAACAGCGATCATTTCGCTGGATTTCCGCTTACCGTGGCAACAAATGTCCTCAAGTCATGGATGTCAATGATGATATACTTATTCTTTCCGGGGTCGAGCTATGGGTTCAGCAGTTGTTAAAAACAAGTGATTTTGCTGCCATCCGCGAAGTAGGAACCAACATGATTGAGGAATGGCTGAAATGGGAACAGCAATCACTCATTCGTCATCTTGTCGTGATTGGCTCAGATATTTCCAAAGGGATTGTGCCACTGGAGAGAGAAATGCGCGAATACCGGGATGCGGCAGGCTGGTTTTTTCAAGATCTGGTTGTCAATTGTTCCAGATTTGATTTACTCTGGTATGGAATTGCTCGGCGAATGAAATAGAAAGGAGATCGTTATGAAGAGAGATGTATTAATCGAGCCATTTGATCAACATATCGACATCGTGATTGCCTGTGATAATAGTGGTGCTATCGGGGAAAAGCCAGACGATGTCGTATCTGTTTCCTATGATCTTGCTGCTTACTTTGCCTTTCGAGTTGCCTTTATGGAATGTGTCGCTTCCGGAGGAGTTCCTTTCGCTGTTATCCTGCAAAATTTCAATGGTGATGCGGCATGGATGTCACTTGTAAAAGGCATTCAGCGTGGCATGAAGGAATCAGAACAAAAACTGCGGATTACTGGTAGTACGGAATCAAATTTTTCACTTAACCAATCAGCTCAAGGTGTAACGGTTTTAGGCAAGAAACCGCGACAGCCGGGGCAAGCGATTCCTGAAGAAGATCAGGAGCTTGGGGTTGCAGTTATCGGAAGTCCACTTGTTGGCGAAGAAGTTATCACGGAACAAAATAAAATCGCCCCATTACATATGTTTCGGTGGTATTGTGAACATAAAGCGGTGTTAGCGGTAGTGCCAGTTGGATCAAAAGGTATCATCCACGAGTTAAACCAACTGTTTCCAGAGAAAAGCTATCATTTTTCAGCTAATGTTGATTTACATAAATCAGCAGGCCCTGCAACTTGTTTTATCATTGTTTATGAACCATTGGTTACTGTAGAAGAACTTAAAGGAGATGCTGAGGATTTATTCCATAAAGTATGTTTAACTAAAATCCAAAAATAGAATAACAATATATTTTATTCGCCGGGAAATGACCCGGTTTTTTAATGCGATAAATTCCCCTCTATTTAAACGTAATTTGAAATAAATCCATGCATGTTGAATTTATATGCATGACAGTATCTTTCAGTCCAGTTTATACAGTGATATGACATTAAAAAGTGTAATTTTTTTAAAAGCGAATCTTTCGTACAAACAGTGAATACGTATTAGTTAATACAAGTTAAGGGGGACTTTTGTAATGCCAAAGGATTTAAAAAAATGGATAGGCATGATTTTAATGATATCTCTCATTGTTATTGGACTTGCTGCCTGTGGATCTAAATCAAGTGGTGAAGGTGAATTAAAGGATGAATATACTGTTGCCACTGACACCTCGTTTGTACCGTTTGAATTTAAAGAGGATGGTGAATACGTTGGCTTTGATATCGATCTGATTAACGCGATTGCTGATGAAGTCGGTTTTAAAATCAACTTGGAAACGACCAATTTTGATGGGATTATTCCTGGATTACAAACCGGAAAATTTGATATTGCATTGGCGGGGATTGGTATTACAGATGAACGAGCCAAAAAAATTGACTATAGTGATCCATACTATGAATCTGGTTTACGGATTGGGGTTGCTGCTGATAATGATGAGATTAAGGAAATGGATGATTTGGAAGGAAAAACAATTGCAACAAGATTAGGGTCAACCAGTTCGGCATACATTGATGAAACTATCGATGGGGCTACGGCGAACCAGTATGAGCAGCTGGATCAAGCATATTTGGCAGTAGAAAACGGCAGTGCGGATGCGATTCTCTACGATGCACCAAATGTTCAGTATTACATTAATACAAAAGGTGATGGCAGCCTGAAAGTGGTCGGTGATTTGTATGAGGCAGAAAATTATGGAATTGCATTTGCCAAGGGTCAGGATGATTTAGTTAAAGCGGTAAATGAGGCATTATCTACTTTGAAAGAAAATGGGACGTACGATGAAATTTATGAAAAGTGGTTTGGTGAAAAACCTGAGTCATAAAAGCAAATTGATAGAAAGGGTATAACTTGTTCGTTATACCCTTTACGTACCAAGGCATAGAGAGGTGAAAAGATGATAGGACGATTTAATTGGGCAGGTGTTATTGATTTTCTCCCGCAAATTGTACAAGGTTTATATTATACGCTTCTCATTTCCGTACTGGGACTTTTTATTGGTTTTATTTTGGGAGCTATTTTCGGACTCGGACGCATTGCCAGGAACAAAGTAATTTATTGGATTGCGAGTATCTACATTGAGGTCATCCGTGGAACGCCGGTACTTGTACAAGCTATCTGGATATTTTATGCCTTACCATTAATTATTGGACATACATTCGAATCAGTTACAGCCGGTGTCATCGTCATTGCCTTAAATTCGGGTGCCTATATTGCTGAGATTGTCCGCGGTGCAGTACAGTCGATTGAAAAAGGACAGATGGAGGCAGGGCGTTCACTCGGTTTGGATCACGGAAAAACGATGCGTTATGTGATCTGGCCTCAAGCATTTAAACGGATGATTCCGCCACTTGGCAATCAGTTTATTATTAGTATTAAAGATACCTCACTTTTATCCGTTATTCTTGTTCCAGAGCTGATTTTTCAGGGACGATTGATTGCAGCCAATCACTTTAATGCAGTAGAAATTTACACAACCGTTGCCATGTTTTATTTGGTGATTACTTTAATTCTATCCTTTATTTTACGGTTTGTGGAAAGAAGGTTGGATATTCAATGATTGAGGTGAAAAATTTATACAAAAAGTTTGGGGATTTGGAAGTATTAAAAGGAATTAACTGTCAAATTGCCGAACAAGAAGTTGTTTGTGTCATTGGCCCAAGTGGTTCCGGCAAAAGTACCTTCTTACGCTGTTTGAATATGCTGGAGGAAATGACCAGTGGTGATATTGTCGTCAATGGTCATCATTTAAATGATCCCAAAACAAATATTAATATAGTGCGTACCGAGGTAGGTATGGTTTTTCAACAGTTTAATTTATTCCCACATCGTTCAGTTATGGAAAATATTATGCTGGCACCCAGGAAAGTTCTAAAACTGAGTAATCAAGAAACAAGAGATCGTGCTGTTAAATTATTGGGAAAAGTTGGCTTAAGTGATAAAGCAGACATGTATCCCAGCCAATTATCAGGCGGCCAGCAACAGCGCGTGGCGATTGCCCGGGCACTTGCCATGGAGCCGAAAGTCATGCTATTTGATGAACCGACATCCGCGCTCGATCCGGAATTGGTTGGCGAGGTGCTTGAAGTCATGAAACAACTGGCTATTGAGGGAATGACCATGGTTGTGGTCACACATGAAATGGGCTTTGCCAGAGAGGTAGGGGACAGGGTGTTGTTTATGGACGAGGGGGTCATTATGGAAGAAGGGGATCCGCAGAAGATATTTACCAATCCCGAGTCTGAACGAACACAAGGATTTTTGAATAAAATTTTATAACATATGGGGACAGTTCCCTGCCAAATTAACATATAAACGGCAGGAGACTGTCCTTTGTTTAATAGTTGGACTTTTCGGGTAATCATCATCCAAAAGTCATTTTTAACCGAGGAGGAGTTTGATGGATCATGAAAAAGAGGAGAAGAGGCGATTCAAACGACAAAATAAAAAGAAGAAACACAAACTGCATAGAGATGACATTACTGTTGTAGATAAAGATGTCGCAAAAAAAGCGGTGGTAGCAACCGCGATGGGCAATGCTATGGAATGGTTTGACTTTGGGATTTACTCATATCTTGCAGCAACCATTGGAAAGGTGTTTTTCTCAGAAGCTGCAAGTGGAACACAGTTGATTTTTAGTTTTGCCACGTTTGCTGTTGCCTTTCTTGTTCGCCCGATTGGAGGCATGTTTTTTGGAATGCTAGGGGATCGATTGGGTAGAAAAAAGATTTTGGCTATCACACTGATCATGATGGCGCTTGCAACACTTGGCATTGGTATTATACCCAGTTATGCATCGATTGGTATTACTGCACCGATTTTGCTTTTGATCGCCCGGCTGGTACAGGGATTTTCAACTGGTGGCGAATACTCCGGCGCCATGACATTTATTGCTGAGTCTGCTCCAGATAAAAAACGTGGCATCATGGCTAGTGGATTGGAAGTTGGCACACTTGTCGGCTATATTGGCGGCTCAGGTATTGTGACACTATTAACTTTTATCTTAGGGTCAGAGACAATGCTTGCCTGGGGATGGCGAATTCCATTCTTAATTGCTGCACCAATTGGTTTTATTGGGTTATATTTGCGAACCCATTTAGAAGAATCACCAGCTTTTGAGAAGATGGAGCAAGAAAAGGAAAAGGCAGAAGAAGCAGATTCTGCACATCATGTTTCAATGAAAGATATTCTTATTCATCATCGCAGGCCATTGTTGATCGGACTAATTATCGTGTTTTTCTATAATGTGATTGACTATACCGTATTGACCTATATGCCTTCCCATTTAACAGCTGTACTCGGTTATGGTGAGACAAAAGGGTTGTTGTTGATATTGATCGTTATGTTTATTATGGTTCCATTGGTCATTCTGATGGGACACTTTGGTGACCGGATAGGGAATAAACGGATTATTCAGGGGAGCTTAATCGGGGTGATTATCCTTGCAATTCCTGCCTTTATGTTAATTGACAGCGGTAATAATTGGCTGGTATTTGCCGGATTACTCGTCTTGGCTTTTTTGCTTGCTGCTCTACAAGGAACCATGCCATCTCAATTACCTTCATTGTTTTTTACGAATGTAAGATATGGCGGTCTGGCGATTACGTACAATATTTCCACCTCCCTGTTTGGTGGTACAGCACCACTCTTGATAGCCTGGCTTGTTGATATTACCGCGAGCAATTTGGCACCGGCCTATTACGTTGTATTTGCCTCTTTAGTAGGTATTGTGGTTGTTAGCTTTTTCCTTCAAAACACCTCTGGTAAACCATTACGCGGCTCCCCACCGGCAGTTGAGGAAAAACAGGAGATTCAGGAAGTACTGCAGGATGCTGAAGAAGATGGCTTATGGTGGCATGAAGAAAAACAGAAAATTGATGAACATATTAGTGAATTTGAAAACGGTCAGAAAGGCTAGAAAAAAGGAGGTACAATCCCATGTTGGATTTGTACCTCTTTTTTGGATCTGGATGTAAATCTAAGAGGAATTTGAAGAGATTAACGTTGTTTCAATATACGGATATCACTTTCATGTTCGTTGGAGCGCAAAGAAAGTGTTTCGATTATTTTTTCATGACGATGATTGCTTTGGACCAATGCATCAAGGGTTTCTGAATTAAGGGCTATTTGCTCATAGTTACGATTAACGGTTCTTTTTAGCTCATCCAAATCATCTTTTATCGGAACAAGGTCATCTTTGGTAGCCATATGATCGAGATCGGATTTTGAAGCCATGGAAGCCAGGTCATCTTTGGTAGCCATATGATTGAGATCGGATTTTGAAGCCATGGAAGCCAAATCCTCTTTAGTAACCATGTTATTGAGATCCTCTTTGGTAGCCACAGAAGCCAGATCTTCCTTAGTTGCCATATTACCGAGACTGGATTTAATATCTTTGATTTCTTCAGCCAATTGCTCAAGAATTTGCTCGCTCATCCTAACACCTCCTTCTTCCAAAAATTAAATCTGCCTATAATATATCATGGTCGCGTATGTTACACAATTCGCCAAAAATCCTCAGAGATGTATTAAAATTTGATAATACAAGCCACATTAACAAGGAAAATCTAAAAATCAATGTCAATAACGTAAATTTAAGTTTCATAGCGATACAGAAACATAAAAGTATGTAATTGGCAAATCATTTCAAGCACCCATAAAAACGCGTTCGAAACTTCTTTATCAGTGTTTAAACTCATTCCGTCGTAAATGTATATGCCGTTTGCTGGTGGTAGGTTTCTCCGGGGTTCAGCATTATTCCGGGAATACCATGATGATGCAATGACGCGGGGGATGCTTGGGTTTCAAAACAGACCCCAAGATGTTTCCGTGATGACCCACCTTTTAAAGCAATCCCGTCACCCAACCCATTGCCTGTATACATAACCATACCAGGCTGACTGGTTTCAATCGTTAAGAACCGCCCTGCATTTGGTTCATGGACAACCACTTTTTTGGGCTGATTATCCCAGATAAAATAATGATCATACCCTCCACCAGCAATCCGATTTTGCTCAATCGAATCCGTAAAACCATCGCACAATTTTCGACCACCACTAAAATCAAAATTGGTTCCGGCTGCAGTAAATGTTTTCCCGGTTGGTATTAATGCGCCATCAAGTTCCAGAACGCGTGGGGCAGTAAAGGTAACATGATGGTTATCCACTGTTGACTGTAAATCTCCGGATAAATTGAAATAGGAATGGTTGGTTAACGTCAATGGTGTTATTTGGTCGGTTGTTCCCTGATAATCGAGTTCAAGTTTATTTTCCGTGGCATAGAGCGTATAGGTCATGTTAACAAGCACACGACCGGGATACCCGCCATCTTTATCAGGACTTGTGTAAGAAAGTTTTACCCCAACAGCCTGATCATTCCGGAATGGTTTGGCATCCCAGGTAACGGAATGAAACCCATGGGATCCTCCATGTAAATGATGAGGGGCCTCGTTTTTTTCCAATTGATAAGTCTGCCCGCCTAATGAAAACGACGCATGTTCAATTCTGCCAGCTACCCGGCCAATAATTGCTCCGAAAAAATTCGGGTTATCTTTATAATTGGCAACATCCTTGTAGCCCAATACCACGTTTTCCGGCTTATCATCCTTATCGGGAACCTTCATTTCGGTAATGATTCCGCCATAATTCAGGATTTTGACCGACATTCCATGATCATTGGCAAGGGTGTATTCCATCCAGTTATTGTATATGTTCTGTTGCGAAATATTCATCCCGTTACACCTCTTTATTCAATGTGTTAATAAATCGTTCGAATGCTGATTTGTTTTTGAAGACACCGGCATCTTCCAGCACTCGGGAAAATTTCTTGGCCAGTTCGGTTTGTAAAATGGTATCAGCTTGAACAGAGCTCTTAATCGTACCATAAGTGTGTTTCAATTTCTGGGCCCAATCCTGATGGTATGCTGCAACATGAATGATGTCCCCGCCAAGTAAATATTGTCTAATGCCCCGTAGTTCATCCTTGAGCCGGGCAGGGAGAACCGCCAGACCCATCACTTCAATCAGCCCGATGTTTTCCTTTTTAATATGTTGCACGTCGGCATGGGGGTGAAAAATACCCAATGGATGTTCATCAGATATCCGGTTATTCCGTAACACTAAATCTAATTCATGTTTTCCATCACGCATGCGGGCAATTGGTGTGATGGTATTATGCGGTGTGTCACCCGAATAAGCTTCAATATTTGCCCGCGAATCAGTATAAGTGCGCCAAGTCTGCAACACATGATCAGCCGCTTCCAGTAACGGTTCAGCATCGACACTTGTCAGGCGAATGACTGATAATGGCCAGTTCAACACCGAGGCGGTAACTTGATCAAATGATTGTAGTTGGAAACGAAATGCCTCTGTAGCCTTGGTCATCGCAAATTCATACCGGCCACCTTGATAATGGTCATGGCTTAAAATTGACCCACCAACGATTGGTAAATCCGCGTTAGAACCAAGAAAATAGTGCGGAAACTTAGTTGTAAATTGTATGAGCCGTTGAAACGCATTTTTATCAATTTTCATTGGGCGATGTTTTTCAGCAAGAACAATGCAATGTTCGTTGTAATAGACATATGGCGAATACTGCAAATACCAATTTTCCCCCAACAGGTCGACCGGAATCACCCGATGGTTGGACCTTGCTGGATGTCCCGTTCGTCCGGCGTATCCCTCATTTTCCACACATAAGGGACACTTTGGATACGCAACTGTTTGTTTTAATTCCCGTTCACGCTTGATTTGTTCGGGATCTTTTTCCGGTTTGGACAGGTTAATGGTAATATCCATTTCGCCGTATTTTGTATCAGCCTTGAAGTGGATATTTTTCCGAATCCGATTCATTTGAATGTAATTACTGTTTTGGCTAAGTTGGTAAAAATAATCAGTTGCTGCATCCGGTGAATTCCGGACCTTGTTATGAAATATTGATCGGATAACGGATGGACGGGCAACGAAACAGTTCATGATATCCGCTGCCAGCATTTCCTTTTCGTCAAATATATCGTGAATTATTTGTTGGTGAATGGCGTAATCAACCAATTTTCCCAATAAATCGGGTATCTCACCGGTTGTGATTTCTGCTAACCGTTCAGGAAATGCATCCAATTTTAGTAAATGCATTACCTGATTACGAGAATAAATATGGTCAGCAGGTTCGATTAATTGTCGATCGATTGCGGCTTGAACAAGTCCTTCCAAATCTTGATAAATCATAAAAGTTACTCCTCCCCATAGCCATGTGGATGGGACTTATGCCAGTTCCATGCATCTTGCATAATCGTGGTAATCGATGTCCTGGTTGGATTCCAGCCGAGCGTGCGTTTAACCTTGTCAGAACTTGCAATTAATGTGCTTGGGTCACCAGGGCGTCGTTTGCCAATCTCGGCGGGAATAGCTTTGTCAGTAACGGTACGTGCGGTTTGAATCATTTCCTTAACGGAGAATCCCTGGCTGCTTCCAAGATTGAAAATGTCACTTTTACCTCCATTTTGTAAATAATCCAGTGCCTTTACGTGAGCTTGAATCAGGTCCTCGACATGGACATAGTCACGGATGCAAGTTCCATCGGGAGTATGATAGTCATCTCCGAAAATAGTGATGGACTGCCTTTGTCCGAGAGCGGCTTGTAAAATAATGGGGACCAGATGTGTCTCTGGACGGTGATCTTCGCCGATTTCACCTGAGCTCCGGGCACCGGCTACATTAAAATAGCGCAATGAAACATAGCGAATATCATGGGCTTTTTCGGTCCATTTCATGATCTTTTCCATAGTTAATTTAGTTTCACCATAGGCGTTTTCAGGATTTGTGGGCGTTGTTTCAGAAATTGGCACTGTTTCAGGTTCGCCATACGTTGCTGCGGTGGAAGAGAATACAATATGCTTCACATGGTATTCAGCCATCACCCGTAATAAGACCTGTGTACCATAAACATTATTATCAAAATATTTTAGTGGATCCTCCATCGATTCTCCAACTAGTGAATTGGCCGCAAAATGGATCACCGCATCAATCGACTCGTTGTCAAATACCTGACGTAAGAAACTAATGTCACGGATATCTCCCTGATAAAAAGTAGCCTTTGGATGGATCGCTTTCTTATGTCCGGTTTCCAAACTGTCAACAACGACAACCTGTTTTCCTTGATCAATGAGCTGATACACTGCATGCGAACCAATATAGCCGGCACCACCTGGAACTAATATACTCATTTTACTATACTCCCTTGTAGAGGATGTTCAAAAAGTCCGGTAAAAATGACGTGCCCCTGCAAAAGGGGTATGCCGACGCCTGAGCGCAAGCCCGTTTTTAGTCGGCCTTCCTTTGAAAAAGCTCGTTGGCTTGCTTTTCCGCTCCTCATGTACCTTTTATGTACACTCCGGTGCTCAAAGCTACGCCACCTTGAACTTCTCGGTCCTTTTTATCCTCCTTTTTGAACACTCACTTATATTTGTTTTGCACCATCATGGATGGAAGCTATATAGAATGTTGCATCATATCCGACGGTTTCACGATAGGTTTTGTTTACCTGCTGTTTGAAAGCAGCTATTTTATCTTTTTCTACAATGGCGATGGCACATCCACCAAACCCGGCCCCGGTCATCCGTGCCCCAATAACGCCATCTTGTTTCCAGGCCGTATGGACAATGGTATCAAGTTCTATGCCGGTTACTTCATAATTATGCTGCAGTGAATGGTGAGATTCATTCATTAGTTTGCCAAAGCCAATTAAATCGCCAGCCTGTAATTTTCTTAATGCTTGTTTCGTCCGTTCATTTTCAGTCACAGCGTGTTTTGCCCGCAAACGGTTTGTTTTATCACGAATTAGGTGTTGATGCGCTTGGAATTTTTCCGTTGATAATTCTCCAAGACTTTGAATATCAAGCGTTGTTTGTAAATCGTTTAGCGCCTGATTACATTGTTCCCTGCGTTCATTATATTTCGAACCGGCAAGTGTCCGCTGTTTGTTGGAATTAATAATCATAATGCTGTAGTTTTCCAATTTGATTGGTGCATATTGGTAATTCAATGTTTGGCAATCCAGCAGCATGGCATGATCCTGCTTTCCCATCCCAACCGCAAACTGATCCATGATGCCACTATTTACGCCAATATATTTGTTTTCCACCTTTTGTCCCAACTGGATCATCTGGATACGATCGATATTAAAGTTAAATAGATTTTCCAATAGTACCCCGGTTACCATTTCAATTGATGCTGACGAGGACAAGCCAGCGCTGTTAGGGATTTCCCCATAGAATAGAATGTCCGCGCCGCTGGTAATCGGGTGACCCATGTCTATCATGTATTTTATCATACCTTTTGGATAATTGGCCCAATCATCTTGTTCATGATAATCCAATTTATTGAGATCACATTCAATAATTCCGCTTGATGGAAAGTTTAAAGAGTAGAAGCGAAAACGTCGATCGGTTCTTTTGCTGCCTAACGCATACGTACCAAAGGAAATAGCAGCCGGAAATACGTGACCACCATTATAATCGGTATGTTCCCCGATTAAATTAATCCTGCCAGGTGCAAAAAACAAAGCAGGTTGTTTGTCTGTCCGGAATATGTCCTGATATGTTGCAAATAAATCCTCCATCCCGATGCCCCCTTGTAAAGGATCATTTTTTATTCGAAAATAAAAGCAATACCTTTATTCTACTATGAAAGCGATTTTACATCAATAAAAAATCGTAATTTATTAGTGAAAAAACAATATAATTTTACTCAAATATGGCGATGATTTAAATATTTTACAAGCATTAAGTGAAAGCGTATACTCAAAACTACAAAATATATGAGAAGGGAATGACCAAAATGGGTAGTAAAATAATCAGTAAAAAACTGATCTTTTTCCTTGGAGCTTTAGGTGGGCTTCTTTATGGATATGATATGGGAGTCATTTCTGGAGCGTTGTTGTTTATTAAAAATGATATTCCTTTAACCAGTTTTACTGAAGGGCTAGTCGTCAGTTCGATGCTTCTTGGCGCGATAGTTGGTTCTGGTTTCAGTGGCCCGCTTTCCGATCGGTTCGGCCGACGCAGGCTTGTATTCATGATTTCCATTGTGTTTATTATTGGTGCACTAATACTTGCAGCGGCGCAAAATATGTCAGTACTTGTTACCGGAAGATTGATTATTGGTTTAGCCGTTGGTGGGTCGACCGCTATTGTACCAGTTTATTTGTCTGAAATGGCATCAACCGAACAGCGGGGATCATTAAGTTCATTAAACCAATTAATGATTACGATCGGTATCCTTGCTTCTTATTTGGTAAACTATGCCTTTGCACCGATAGAGGGCTGGCGCTGGATGGTTGGATTGGCAGTTGTTCCTTCGTTCATTCTTATGATCGGGGTTCTGTTTATGCCGGAAAGTCCAAGATGGCTCCTGGAACATCGGAGCGAAGAAGCTGCCAGAAGTGTGATGAAACTAACTAGAAAACCAGAACAAATTGACCCGGAAATTCATGAAATGCGTGAGATTAACCGAATTTCTGACAGTACATGGAAGGTTTTAACATCTGCCTGGTTACGGCCGACCTTGATCATTGGGTGTTGTTTTGCATTATTTCAGCAGATCATCGGGATTAATGCGATTATTTATTATGCACCGACGATTTTTAGTGAGGCTGGCTTAGGAAATATAACGTCTATTCTTGGCACAGTTGGGATTGGTTCGGTCAATGTGATTATGACCATATTCGCAATGATGATCATTGACAAGATTGACCGTAAAAAACTACTTGTCATTGGCAATATTGGTATGGTAGCGTCGTTAATTATTATGGCGATTTTAATATGGACAATTGGTCTTGAGTCCAGCTTTGGAGCATGGATTATTGTCGTATGTCTGACTTTATTTATTATTTTCTTTGCCTTTACCTGGGGTCCGATTCTTTGGGTTATGCTGCCGGAACTGTTTCCAATGCGTGCCCGCGGTGCTGCTACAGGAATTTCGGCACTTGTTTTATCGATCGGCAGTTTACTTGTCGCACAGTTTTTCCCGATAATGTCGGATGCAATGGGAATTGGCCAGGTATTTCTTGTATTTGCCGTGATTGGCGTCGCAGCATTAATATTTGTAGTCAAATTTTTACCGGAAACGCGTGGTCGCAGTCTAGAAGAAATTGAAGCAGCGTTGCGTCGTCGAACATCCGTAAAAAAATAAATTCTTGGATAACGAAAGATTTGGAATAAAAAACCGTTTCATGAAATGGAGCTGAGAATATGGCAACCATCAAAGATATAGCTGAAAAAGTGAATCTATCTATTGCTACGGTCTCACGTGTGCTTAACGATGATGCAACACTGTCTGTTGGGGAAGAGACCAAACGACGTATTTTCCAGGCTGCTGAACAACTCAATTATCAAAAACATTTACGGAAGAAACAAACACGACCGTTGCGAATTGCCATTGTTCAGTGGTACACCGAAGAAGAAGAGCTAAACGATATGTATTATTATACTATTCGTGCGGGGGCGGAAAAAGAAATAGAAAAAAAGCAATATGAGTTCATTCGATTATTTCCGCATATGGATAAAAAATATAATAAACAGATTGACGGTATTATTGCAATTGGTAAATTTTCCAAGGCAGAGATGAGAGAATTGCAGGCATGGAGTTCAGCCATTTGTTTTGTTGATTATCCTTATTCATTTCCCTTGTTTGATGCTGTCGTTGTTGATTTTGCACAGGCTGCAATGGATGTATTAACCCATTTTAGAGAAAACGGGCATACGAAAATCGGTATATTGGCAGGTAAAGAAACATTCTCGGATGGAACCGAAATGCCAGTTGATCTGCGAATGGCAAGTTATGAACGTTACATGAAGGAGCACCATTTATACCATCAGAAGTATTGCTTCACCGGTTCGTTTACCGTTGAATCAGGCTATGAAATGATGAATACTGCCATTCAGTCACTTAAAGATGATTTGCCAACAGCTTTTTTCTGTGCCAATGATTCGATTGCTGTTGGTGCACTGAATGCTTTGCGTGATCATGGTATTGAAGTGCCTGACAGCGTGGAGATTATTGGTTTTAATGATGCGAGTGTGGCCAAATATGTTTCTCCAGCGCTAAGCACTGTTCGTGTACCAACAGCATTAATGGGAGCAACAGCTGTTTCTGCACTTGAAGAATGCATTTTCAACAAACGGACTATCGCTAAACAGGTAACACTGGCAACTGAATTGGTTATCCGAGAAAGCAGCCTGTAATAAAGAATAATAGTGAACACACCACCAGACATCAGAACACGATTCTGATGTCTGATTTATTTAATTTTGACATTGAAGCGTGCCGAATAATCTACTAAAATAAAAGAAAATGAAACTTTTTCCATGGTTTGCTCGTCTATTGAGTGACAAATATTATAAAATCGGCGACTTTTTACATATCTATGCCTCCCTGGGCTACCCTGCTGTATTTTTTTGTGACCCTTTATATCCTTTGCGAAATACTTCCTGTACCCCGTGTACAGTTACGTAAGCATCGGGATCAATATCTTCAATGATTTTTTTCAGATGAACAATTTCTTGTTTATTGATGACGAGATATAATACTTCTTTTTCTGCTCCGGTATAGCCACCCTTACCGTCCAAAACAGTGATTCCGCGAGCCATATTATTGGTCACCTGATTGAGCACTTCATCAGGTTGCCTGGAGATAATTAAAACGGCTGTACGTTCGTTCGCCCCTTCAACAACAAGATCAATGACTTTAGCCCCGACATAGACAGAGACAAAGGTATACATGGCTTTCTCCTGTCCAATAATAAACGCTGAACCGACAATGACGAGAATGTCAATTACCAGCATTCCTTTACCAATGCTCCAACCCAGCAATTCATTAGCTAAACGGGCAAGAATAGCTGAACCACCCGATGTACCGCCAGAGCGAAAGATTAAGCCCAGACCCAGTCCGATTGTTAATCCGGCAAATAGGGCGGCCAGTAATGTATCATGGCTAATCTCTTTTCCAAAATCATCGGTTACATATAAAAATACGGAGGATAAAATAATCCCCAGAATGGTATACCAGATGATCCGTTTGCTAAAGAAACGATAGCCCACGGCGACTAAAGCAATATTGAGGATGAAGTTAACAATTCCGGGAGACCAGTCGAACAAATAGTGTGTCACGATGGTAACCCCGATTACACCGCCTTCTGATAAATGATTGGGAATAGCAAAATAGTTTACTCCCAGCGCAAAAATAAGAGAGCCAACAATGATCAGCAGGATATCTTTTGTTGTTCGGTTTAGATTCATGGATATATTCCCCTCGTGAAGCAAACTATTCGTACATTTCCGGAACTCTGCTGGCAAATACCGGGACTTCTTCTCTTATTTTTGGAACAATGGACAGATCCAAAGTTGCTGTCAGCGTTTCTGATTTATTTTGGCCGCCTATTTTGATTGTTGTTCCCCATGGATCAATGATCATTGACTCACCTGCATATTCAGTACCGTTATATGACCCAACCGCATTGCTTGAGACAACAAAAAATTGGTTCTCGATGGCTCTTGCAGTTTGCAGTGTTTTCCAGTGATTCCGCCGTGCTGATGGCCATTCGGCAACTACATGCAGAACTTGTGCACCTGATAGCGCCAGTTGTCGGGCGAGTTCAGGGAAACGCAGATCATAGCAAATAATGAGTCCCATTTTTATTTTATCTAGTTCAAAGGTGTGTACTTTTTGCCGGCCCCCGGTTAAATAGCTTGGTTCATCCAGCATTGGCACAAGATGGATTTTATCATATTGATAGACAAGCTTACCTTTTCGATCAAATACAAGACTTGTATTATAAAATTTTCCCTGTTTTTGATTCCCGATTGAACCACCAACAATGTTAATATGGTGTGTTTGTGCTAAATTGCTTAAAAAAGATGTTGATGGTTCAGCTTCATGATCCGCGATGTTAGTTAAATCGGATAGTGCATAGCCGGTATTCCACATCTCCGGCAGTACGATAGTATCAGGCTGCTCTTGTTTCGTAACTTCCTCCACCCACTGTTTGATGTTTTCCCGGTTTGCTGCCGGATCACCAGCAACAATTTCTGTTTGGTAAACGGCATATTTCATAGATTATCCCTTCTTTCGAGTATAGTGATGTTGCCCCTTTCTTTATATATCAATAATAGAGTTTTAATGGAGAGCCATCAAGTCCAAAAAGTAAGTATATGTACTTCAGGTGAAAGGTAGCAACTGAGGGGAATCGCACAAGGCTTGAATTAAAAAGTGATATGTTAAAATATTCACTTTACACATAAAGTAATTATGCTATCATTAAATGAAAACTTAAACATGGGAGAGTGAGGATCGTTGCATAATTTTGAACCATCGGCAATGTTGCAGCGGCTGCCGGAACAGTTTTTTGCCAAGCTGGTTAAAAAAGCCCAACAAATGAGCGAGCAAGGTTATGATATTATTAATTTGGGTCAGGGGAATCCGGATCTCCCGACGCCACCATCCATTATTCAAGCATTGCAAACAGCGGCGGAGGATCCAGAAAATCATAAATATTCGCCATTCCAGGGGTTTGATTACTTGAAAGAAGCGGTGGCAACGTTTTATAAACGGGAATATGATGTCACGCTCGACCCAAAGCGTGAAGTTGCTATTTTGTTTGGAGCAAAAGCAGGACTTGTTGAATTGAGTCAATGCCTGTTAAATCAAGGGGATGTGGCTTTGCTACCTGACCCGGGTTACCCGGATTATCTATCGGGGATTGCGATGGCTGATGCGGAACCTGTATTTATTCCACTTGCAATTGAAAATAATTTTCTTCCCGATTATAGCAAGCTTTCAGCGGAACAACTTGGACAAGCTAAATTGCTTTTCTTAAATTATCCAAATAACCCGACAGCAGCAACCGCAACGAAAACATTTTTTGATGAAACAGTTAAACTTGCCAAAGACCATCAATTCTGTGTAGTACAAGATTTTGCTTATGGTGCATTGGGCTTTGAAGAAAAACCAGTCAGCTTCTTACAGTCTGCAGGAGCCAAGGATATGGGGATTGAGATTTACACGTTATCAAAAACATATAATATGGCCGGATGGCGGGTAGCATTCGCAGTTGGAAATCGGTCAGTGATCAGGCATATAAATTTATTACAGGATCATTTGTATGTCAGTCTGTTCGGTGCCGTTCAAGCAGCAGCAGCGGAAGCATTGACAGGTGATCAAAGCGCGGTGGAACAATTACGTTATACATATGTACAACGACGGGATCGGTTTATTACTGGATTGCAAAAGATTGGCTGGCAGGTGGAGATGCCTAAAGGAACGTTTTTTGCATGGTTGCCTGTTCCGGAGGGTTATACATCGGAAACATTTGCCGATCTGTTGTTGGAAAAAGCACATGTCGTTATGGCACCAGGGAACGGGTTTGGCACACAAGGGGAAGGTTATGTGCGTGTCGGGTTGCTTGATACAGTGGAACGGTTGGAGGAAGCGGTACAGCGAATCGATCAACTTGGGATATTCTAATATGTTTTTACAACTTGGGGATAGTGCAATTCGACGGCTATCCTCATTTGTTGTCCGACAGGGTTTGATAAACATTTCCCGGGTAATATTTGTCGTCCATTAAACGCAAAAGGTTTTTCCGTGATTTGTAATTTATATGATGTGACGTACATCGAATCGTTTACTTTAATGCAAAAAAAGAGCTTGTATAATGATGTCATCTTTGCGTTTTCAAGTGAAAAAGATATATGATAGATTTAGAATATCCATAGGTTTTTGCCTTCATTACATAAGAAAAAAGAAAAGAGGAATACAGTTTCATGATTATTGGGCTTATTATTATCCTGCTGCTAGTATTGTTTTTACCATTCACGAACATTGTCGAACGTAATTTGGAAGTGTTTCTATTTATCATGGGGATTGCATCTACGATTGTTAGTCAGGTGCTGGACTGGCAGTTAATCAAAAAAGCACTTGAAGATCCAATTAATATAACCCTTGCTGTCCTGATTGCCGGCCTTTTGTTCCGCTGGTTTCAGACACCCATTCAAAAAGGTGTGATTGCTATTAGCCGGGCGATGCCGTATCGTTTGTTTATTGCTTTGTTTGTCATTGTACTTGGCTTATTATCCAGCATCATTACCGCAATCGTTTCTGCCATTATTTTGGCAACAATCGTTAGCTTCTTAAACCTGGATAAAAAATCAGAAATTCGTCTGGTTGTTCTGGCCTGCTTTGCGATCGGATTGGGTGCTGCGCTTACGCCGATTGGTGAACCATTATCAACTATTGTAACTAGTAAATTGAATGAAGGATTCTTTTATTTACTAAGCCTAATTGGTACATCGGTAATTCCTGCAGTTGTCATTTTTGGTATCCTTGCAGCAATTGTTATCACGCCAAAAGATCCGGAAAAAGCAGCGAAGGAAGCAAAGGTTGCCAGCAAAAGTCAAAGTTCATCAACCAGTCAGGTAGAATCGTATCCAGAGATTATCATCAGAAGTTTAAAGATCTTTTTATTTGTGATGGCTCTTACCTTTCTGGGAGCTGGATTTGAACCGTTTATTGAAAAATATGTTATCGGATTAAGCCCGTTGATTATGTATTGGATTAACATGATTTCCGCCGTTTTGGATAATGCAACACTTGCCGCAGCCGAAATTAGCCCGGCAATGGATGCGACGACAATCAAGGCTATTTTAATGGGATTAATGATTAGCGGCGGGATCCTGATTCCGGGAAATATTCCGAACATCATTGCGGCTGGAAAGCTGAAAATTACCAGTGTACAGTGGGCAAAGTTTGGTGTCCCTGTTGGTTTGATTGCTATGGCTGTTTATTTTATTTTTATTTTGTTTTTGTAATTAGTTAGAGATGCTGTTGGGGCAGACAGTCCAACCGGATTTGGTGAAACAGCTACTTGGGGGAGCGAAAACATTAACCTGGGCGACACAGGACGTTAATCAAAAAGAGAAAACATGACTCCAGAGTATGTACAAGCACTTTGTCATTTGATAGCGAAAGTATACACGCCAATTGCTTGTTGTTTGGCGTGTATATTTGATTTTCTTTATAAAATTCCAGTGTTTAATGACGGCTAAAAAATAAAGGTTTTCGTTCAATGCCGGCCTTTATTCGTTAAATGTAAGAAACGCGGCTCTCCAAAGGTCCTATTGCCCCCAATTGCATGATCTGCTATCAATAGAGAAATTAACTTCCAGACCTATTGGAAAACCCCACGCAGTAAGCTTCGTAATCCCTGTTTGTTGAAATTGTATCATAAATGTGATAGATGAAATTCTATTCGTTTAAGCTTAATTTACAACCTTCATGTTCTGTATTTAATTTGACCTCTGAAAGAATTAAAGAGTTTAATAAGTTGCAACATTGTATCGGTTTAGTTTATAATAATAAATAAGATTCTGAACATACCATCCAGTAGGTATCATAAGGAGGCATGCAAGATGGATTTTTCATATTCACCGAAAGTAATGGAACTACGGAAAAAGCTGGTTGATTTTATGGAGACACATGTCTACCCAAATGAATCAACATACAAAGAACAACTAAATCGACAAGCGAGCCGGTGGGAAGCAATTCCGCCGATTATGGAAGAGCTGAAACAAAAAGCGAAGGATGCTGGCTTATGGAATTTATTTTTGCCTGAAAGTGAGTATGGTGCCGGACTTACGAATGAAGAATATGCACCACTTTGTGAAATCATGGGGCGATCATTAATTGGACCTGAGGTGTTTAATTGTAGTGCACCAGACACCGGAAATATGGAAGTACTTGCCCGATATGGAACAGAGGAACAAAAGAAACAATGGCTGGAGCCGCTGTTGGCTGGGGAAATCCGATCTTGTTTTTCCATGACCGAGCCTGATGTTGCATCCAGTGACGCGACGAATATTCAAGCCAGTATCGTCAGAGACGGTGATGAATATGTGATTAATGGAACAAAGTGGTGGTCATCCGGTGCTGGGGATCCCCGCTGTAAAATCGCGATTGTCATGGGGAAAAACGATCCCGATGCAGCCAAACATGAACAACAGTCAATGATTCTTGTTCCACTGGATACACCAGGCGTAACAATCAAACGGATGCTTCCGGTATTTGGCTATGATGATGCGCCACATGGTCATGCTGAAATCATTTATGACAACGTACGTGTTCCTGCAGAAAATATGATTTGGGATGAGGGAAAAGGGTTTGCAATTGCCCAAGGACGACTTGGCCCTGGACGTATTCATCATTGCATGCGCTTAATTGGTGCAGCTGAGCGTGCTCTTGAAGATTTATGTAAGCGTGTACAGGATCGCGTGGCCTTTGGGAAAAAAATTGCTGATCAGGGTGTTGTACAGGAATGGATCGCGGAATCACGAATTGATATTGAACAAGCCCGCCTTCTAACTTTAAAGGCAGCATATATGATGGATACAGTTGGTAATAAAGAGGCAAAAACGGAAATTGCGATGATTAAAGTAGTGGCACCAAACATGGCATTGCGGGTAATCGATCGGGCAATTCAGGCACATGGTGGTGGCGGTGTCAGTGATGATTTTAATCTGGCAAATCAGTGGGCAAATGCGCGGACGTTAAGACTTGCCGATGGTCCGGATGAAGTGCATCGCCGCCAGATTGCCAGACTCGAACTACGAAAATACCAATAAAAGGGGATGAATACCAGATGAGTATATTTGACTTATTTAAATTGGATGGAAAAACAGCGCTTATCACAGGTGGCGGCCGGGGATTAGGTGCTGAAATTGCCAAAAGCTTTGCTGAAGCTGGTGCCAATGTTGTTGTTTGCTCCAGAAAATTGGAACCTTGTGAAGAGATGCGTGATCACCTGAAAGAAACGTATCATGTTGATTCATTAGCTTTTAAGTGTAATGTAGCCGACCGGGATGACGTTAAACATGTGGTACAAGAAACGGTTAATCACTTTGGCGGAATCGACATTCTTGTTAACAACAGTGGGGCAACATGGGGCGCAAGTGTGCTCGATATGCCGTTTGAAGCCTGGGAAAAGGTTATTAATGTTAATATCACCGGAACTTTTTTAATGAGTCAGGAAGTTGGCAGAATTATGGTCAACCAGCGACAAGGAAAAATCATTAATCTTGCCTCCGTAGCGGGATTCGGTGGAACAGATCCAAGATACATGGATACGATTGGTTACAATACGAGTAAAGGGGCGATTATGACCTTTACCAAGGACTTGGCTGTCAAATGGGGTCAGTACAATATTAATGTGAATGCGATTGCTCCAGGATTCTTCCCGACAAAAATGTCAAGGGGCCTGTTAGAAACTGGAAAAGATAAGATCCTTGAAGGTACACCATTAAATCGACTTGGTAAAGATGAGGATATCAAAGGTGTAGCATTGTTTCTTGCTTCCAAAGCATCCGATTTTGTGAGTGGCGATATTTTAACCGTTGATGGTGGGTCACATGCATACTAATATTAGTGACTTGAACGATGAATTGACTTTGAACTAGCGAGGTTTTGTAATGAAAGATAAAATCGTAGAACAAAGTGTGTTACTGTTCGAAAAAGAAGGGTTTAGCCATACATCGATCCAGGATATCGTCGATGAATTGGGGGTAACAAAAGGGACATTCTATTACTATTTTTCCAGTAAGGAACAGCTGTTAATGGAAATCCAGGATGATTATATTACCAATTTATTAAGGCGTCAGGAACAAATTATTCAGAGTGACCAGATGACGCCAAAAGATAAATTAATTGGCATCATCCGCTTGCTGGTTACAGATATAACAGAAAATGGACCAAGTGCCCGCGTCTATTTTCGTGAGCTAAGGCACCTGGCTGATGAAAACATCGAAAAAATTAAACAAAAACGAGCCCAATTCCGTTTGAATCTGGAAGATGTTATTCGTAAAGGCAAGGATATTGGCGAGTTTAGAAAGGATCTTCGTGTTGATATGGTTACATTCGGGATTTTGGGAATGACGAATTGGAGCTATAACTGGTATCAGCCAGCAGGAGAGGTGCCACCCGAAGAGTTGATAACGACTTATGCCAATGTGATTCTGACAGGCATTGAGGGTTAAGTAAAGCAATCAATGTCTGTAAAGGCTAGTTATACAAATTACGGCTTCGGAATAGGTTGGATATAGCGAATATCTTTGTAAACAAGACATATGATTTGGCCGGGTGTATGAAGGGGTTGAGAATATGAAAGATACAATCAAGGTGCGCAAAGGTGAGGAACTGGATAAAGCGGTATTGGAAGCGTTTGTGCGCAGACATATACCGGATGTACCAGACCAGCCAATGGAAATGGAGCAGTTTAGTGCCGGACGTTCCAATTTGACCTATTTATTACGGTTTGGTTCGTGGGAAGCGGTACTAAGACGCCCACCGTTCGGACCGGTTGCACCAAAAGCTCATGACATGAAACGGGAATATACCATTTTAAATACGCTTCATCCGTTATACCAAACTGCACCAAAGCCATATGTGTTCTCTGATGATGAACGAATTATCGGACGCCCATTTTTTATCATGGAACGGCGAAAAGGAATTGTTATCGATACCAAGTTTCCAGAAGGTGTAACGTATGAACCGGAATTAGGCAAAAGAATCTCCAATATTATGGTTGATCAATTAGTTGAATTGCATCAGGTAGATTACCGGCAAACAGAACTGGTCGGCATGTCAAAGCCCCAAGGATTCATGGAACGTCAGGTAGGTGGATGGATTAAACGGTATGAACGGTCAAAAACAGAAGAGATTACCGGTGTTGGCGCATTAACTAACTGGCTCCAGAACAATATTCCGACATCACCGGCGCCAACAGTAATCCACTACGATTACAAGTTAAATAATGCTATGTTTTCTAGCGACTTCAGTAAGATGGCTGGATTATTTGACTGGGAGATGACGACGATAGGTGATCCATTGGCAGATCTGGGGGTTGCTCTTGCCTATTGGATGGAAGCAGATGACTCAGAACAGTTAAAAACGGGTCTTGGAGAACCACCGGTTACCGTAATGGATGGTTTCTTTACCCGTAGAGAGTTTTTGGAAGCGTATGCAAGGAGAAGTGGGCGTGATGTAACGAACATCCATTTTTATTTAACTTTTGCCTATTTTAAACTGGCCGTTATTTTGCAGCAAATCTATTTCCGCTATGTGAATGGACAGACAGATGATGCCAGGTTTGCTCATTTTGATCAATCGGTTAAAAATTTGATGGAGTATGCCTTGCAAACAACAAAAGGTGTGTGAATGATGAAGATCCATGTTCTATTAAAAAAGGAAGAAATCGATAGCATCAAAATGGATGATAGTAAAATTGCTGTGGTGTTTGATGTTTTATTAGCAACGTCAACCATTACTGCATGTCTGGACTATGGTGCAAAACAGGTTATTCCAGTGATGGACGGTGCAGAAGCATTAAGAGAGGCAAAAAAGTTTCCCGCAGACGAGGTGGCTCTTGTTGGAGAATATAATGGGATAACGATTGATGGTTTTTTGGATCCCACACCGTTGGGACTAAAAGGTGAAGTAATGGATAAAACAGTTGTATTATCAACGACAAATGGTACGGTGGCGATAAAAAAAGCAGCTTCCGCTAAAAAAGTATATATTGCATCTATTTTAAACGGTAAAGCGGTAAGTAAGCAAATTGTCAATCAGGATCAAGATGAAACGATTATGGTGGTTTGTTCTGGTTCAAAGGATCGGTTTTGTATAGAGGATTTTTATGGGGCGGGATATTTTATTAACCAATTAATTTATGAGAATGATAGTCCAGTAGATTTAACGGATAGCGCACTCGCAGCCAAATTATTTTATGAAAATACAAAATCACTAAATGTACTTCATGATTCACGAGTCGGGAGGGCGCTTGAAGCATACGATTGTCTTGAGGATATTACCTTTGTTAATCAAGAAGGAATACTGCCTGTGATTCCTCATTTGTTGGATGGCCGGATTGTTGATAAGAATAAGCATCTTGTAGGTGAACGTAAAATCGATTCGTGAATTCAAGTAATATTCAGGCTCTAAACATTAAAGAGAGGGAAAGGATGGCGTGTCATGCAAACCAGACATTTTAAATTTTGGCCACCCCGAGTGGCGAAAACACTAACTGTACCCGAAACCACTTTATATGATAATCTGACAATCACAGCCAAGAAGTACCCAAATAAGGCGGCAATCCGGTATTATGGCAAAACGTTGACATATGCTCAGCTTATGGATCAAGTGGAGCGGTTAGCTGGTTATCTGGAAACAGACTTGGATGTGCAAAAAGATGAAAAAGTACTCTTATTTATGCAAAACTCGCCACAATTTGTTATCAGCTTTTTTGCGATTTTACGTGTGCAGGCAGTTGTGGTACCAATTAACCCAATGAGTACGACGGATGATTTATCCTTTTATGTGAGGGACTGCTCCATCAAGAATGCCTTGGTTGGTCAGGAATTGCTTGACAAAGTAATACCGTTAAAGCAGGAAACATCGCTGGAAACGATAATTGTTGCTGCATATGCTGATTATATTTCTGCAAGCGATGCACTTGGTGAGCTACCCCCGGAAGTTACTACCAATGCTGAGACAGTGCCGGATGGTATAAATTGGCATGATGCGTTATCTGTCAGTCAATTACCGTCACCCTATCAGGGGAAAGCTGACGATGTTGCCGTTATACCGTATACATCTGGTACAACTGGGCTGCCTAAAGGCTGTATGCATACGAATCGGACCATTCAGGCTAATACGACTGGAGCTTTTCACTGGATGACGATTATGCCTGATGCGGTTGTATTGTCCACGTTACCTTTTTTCCATGTTACGGGATTGGTGCATAGTGTACTGGCACCAATTTTGGCAGGAAGCACGATCATCATGATGACCCGATGGGATCGGGATTATGCTGCTAAAGTAGTAGAAACATACAGCTGCACTCACTGGACGAATATTAGTACGATGTTAATCGATTTTTTAGCCAATCCAAATCTGGAAGACTATGATATTTCCTCGTTAACACTGATTGGTGGCGGGGGAGCGCCATTACCTGAAGCGGTTGGTGAACAATTATATCAACGTACCGGGTTGCGTTATGTAGAGGGATATGGGTTGTCAGAGACAATTTCCCACACACATTTTAATCCGCCAAACCGTCCCAAATTGCAGTGTTTAGGTATTCCGTCATTTGATGTAGATGCGCGGATTATTGATCTGGCAACCGGGAAGGAACTTGGTGTGGGTGAAGAAGGTGAATTGGTTGTCAACGGTCCACAGGTTTTTAAGGGATATTATAACCGGGATGAAGATAACAAAGAAGCTTTTATGGAAATCGACGGGAAATCGTTTTTTCGGACTGGTGATATTGTGAAGATGGATGAGGAAGGATACTTTTTCATCGTTGACCGGTTGAAGCGGATGATTAATGCAGCGGGTTTTAAGGTCTGGCCTACAGAAGTGGAATCCATTTTATATAAACACCCAGCTATCCAACAGGCATGTGTAGTCAGAGCGCCGGATCCGAAGCGCGGTGAAACGGTTAAAGCATTTGTCATACTGAATGATGATGCAGTTGGAAAGGTAACAGAACAGGAAATTATCGAATGGTCTAAAGGGCAGATGGCGGCGTATAAATATCCAAGGATTGTCGAGTTTACCGATCGTTTTCCGACTACATCGAGCGGCAAGATTTTATGGCGGGAATTACAGGAAAACGGTGTATCCAGTAAGTCATAGGGAGTTTAGAAAATTGAGGAGCTGATAATATGGGCGAATGGATAGAGACGGTTACTGGTAAAGTTCCTGTTGCAGATATGGGTAAAACACTGATTCATGAACACTTCCAATTTGGTTATCCAGGTTACAGCGGGGACATTACCTTGGGGCCATATAACCGGGAAGATGCAGTACGTGCCGGGATTGAAGCGGCCAAAACAGTCATGAAATATGGAGTGAAAACGGTTGTCGACCCAACTCCGAATGAATGTGGACGTGATCCGGAAGTTTTAAAGGATATATCGGAGGCTACCGGTTTACAGATTGTTTGTGCCACTGGATATTATTATGAAGGTGAAGGTGGTACTACTTATTTTAAATTCCGTAAGTCGCTCGGAACAGCGGAGAAAGATATTTATAACATGTTTATGGAGGAAATAAATCATGGTATCGCTGGAACGGGAATTCGACCGGGGATTATTAAACTAGCATCAAGCAAGGACGAAATTACGTCATATGAGCGAATGTTTTTTGATATCGCAGCAGAAGTCCATAAGGAAACAGGTATTATGCTACTTACTCATACCCAAGAGGGAACAATGGGACCTGAACAGGCAAGGCTTCTGACTGGTGCAGGAGTTGATCCAGTGAAGATTGTAATTGGCCATATGTGCGGAAATACTGATGTGGACTATCATAAGCAAGCACTGGAAACCGGCGTATATATTGGCTTTGACCGTTTTGGGATTCAAAAATTGGTTGGGGCACCAATGGATGAGGCACGAATTGAAACATTGGTACAGCTGTTGGATGAAGGATACGAAAAACAAATTATGATCTCCCATGATTCCATCAATTACTGGTTGGGACGGGATCCTGAAATGAGTGAGGATGTGGCTCATCTGGTTCGAAACTGGCATCCTGCACATGTGTTTGAAAATGTAATTCCTGCATTAAAACATCGGGGCATACCAGAAGCGACAATTGAAAGTCTGTTCCATTTGTAAGCGTTATCCTATAAAAGTATATGAAGGAGGATGGAGATGGATAAAGTCTGGTTAAAGCATTATCCAGAACATATCGCAAAAGAATTGGAAATCCCGAATCAATCATTGCCGGAAATGCTAAAGGAAACGATTGCAAATTATGGAGATCATCAGGCCATTCATTTTTATGGAAAAGAAATCACTTATCAGCGACTTGGTGAACTGGTTGATGCCTTTACCGCTGCATTGCAGGAAGAGAGGGTTAACAAGGGGGACCGGGTGGCCATCATGCTGCCCAATTGCCCGCAATATGTAATCAGTTATTATGGAATTTTACAAGCTGGAGGAATTGTTACACAGCTAAATCCGATGCTTGTTGGGAAAGAATTAGAATATATTTTAACTGACTCGGATGCTGAGACTATTGTGATTTATGAGCCATTACTGCCGGCATTAAACGAAGTCATGGATAAGACAGCTGTTAAACGAGTGATTAAGGTTAATTTGAAAGGAGGAGAAAATGAAGACGTTATTGCCACAGGATTTGAGGCATTTATAAAACGCGCATCTACACCACCTGTACCTGCCGAGATTGATGCATATGAAGATATAGCAATTTTGCAGTATACAGGTGGAACAACCGGACGTTCCAAGGGGGCCATGCTTACCCATAGCAATTTATTGGCCAACGTGATGCAGTCCCATGAGTTTTTTAAAGACACATTTAATCTGGGAAGTGACCGGGTGCTAACGGTTATTCCGCTATTCCATGTTTATGGCATGACTTCCTGCATGAATCTGGCTATTTATACAGGAGCAATGAGTATCATGCTTCCACGATTTAAAGTGGATGAAGTATGGCAAACGATCAAAGATTTACAACCGACCAAGTTTCCTGGCGTACCAACGATGTATATTGCTTTACTGAATCATCCGGATGTCAGTGAAAATGATTTGGTAAGTTTGAAGGTTTGTAACAGTGGCAGTGCGCCGATGCCAGGTGAAGTTCTCCGTTCATTCGAAGGTAAGACAGGTGCAATGATTCTCGAAGGCTATGGATTATCAGAAACGTCCCCATCAACACATTGTAATCCCAGTTTTGGTCCTCGAAAAACTGGTAGTGTCGGGATCGGTTTTCCATCAACCGATTATAAAATAGTAGACTTGGCCGATGGAACAAAGGAACTTCCACCAGGAGAGATCGGTGAAATCATTATCAAGGGACCACAGGTGATGAAGGGGTACTGGCATATGCCGGAGGAGACTGCACACGCACTTCGGGACGGATGGCTGTATACGGGAGATATCGCCTATATGGATGAAGATGGATTTCTTTTCATTGTTGATCGTAAAAAAGATCTAATTATTGCGAGCGGTTACAATATTTATCCACGAGATGTGGAAGAAATCCTCTATGAATATCCAGCTATTCAGGAAGCTGTCGTTGTCGGTGTTCCCGATCCATATCGCGGAGAAACGGTCAAGGCGGTTGTTGTATTAAAAGATGGTTATGCATGTACACAAGATGAAATAATCGCGTATTGCCGCAAAAATATGGCTGCTTATAAGGTACCGAGAGTGGTGGAGTTTAGAAAAGAATTACCGAAAACAAATGTTGGTAAAATTCTACGTCGAAAAATCAGAGAGGAATCAGTGAAAGCGGAGTAGTTTTTCACAGAAGGAAGGGGAAAATGTGAAAACGATTTCACGAAAAAGCTGGCCGAAAGATGTCCCCATGACATTGCATTATCGCCTTGGGGAAAAGCCGTTACACGAATATCTCATACAAAATGCAATCGAACAACCAAAGCAGACTGCATACGTTTTTTACGGAAATTCGATTACCTGGGAGCAGCTAAGTGACAAAACCCAACGTCTGGCTCAGTTTCTAGCAAACCGGGGAATTAAAAAAAGCTCCCGGGTCGCCCTGTTTATGCAAAATTGTCCACAATATATCATTGGCCATTTTGCAATCCAAATGCTTGGCGGGATTGTCGTGCCACTAAATCCAATGTACAAGGAAGCAGAACTTGAATATTACATGAATGAAGTGGAGGTTCAAGCTGTAATTGCCGGTCAGGAACTATATCAACAAATAGAAAATATAAACGATAGACTTCCTGCATTGGAATTTTCATTGACCACCAACTATGTCGATTTTCTTGGCAATGAGGTAACACTGCCATTACCAGATGAACTGCAAATGGAGAAAAAGAAAGTAACTGGCACATATGACATGCTGGAAGTAATTGCACAATCCGATCCAATCGGGGAACCGGAAGAAATAAATATTTGGAAAGATGTTGGATTAATGGTGTTTACATCGGGAACAACAGGAAGATCAAAAGCAGCCATGTTAACTTATGGAAATGCCTTGTTTAAAACAGCGGCATCAGCTAATGGATATTTGATCAATAAACAGGATCAAACATTGGCAGCTGCCCCGCTCTGTCACATTGCTGGCATGGTCATGGGGGTGAATACACCGATTTATAGTGCTGTTTCGTGTGTATTGCTCAACCGTTTTGACCCGGAGGCAGCGATCAAGGCGATTGAACGGTACAGGGTAACTAAATTGTATACGGTAGCGCCAATGAATAATGCGATCATTCATTATCCAGAGGTGGAAAAGTACGACCTGACATCATTAAAGCTTAACTTTGCTACTAGTTTTGGCATGCCTGTGGACGAAAAACTGGCTGAAACATGGAAGAACCTTACTGACGGCTGCCTCATGTACGAAGCATCGTATGGATTAAGTGAAACACATACTTGTGATACATTCATGCCAATCAATCAGATTAAGTATGGCACGTGTGGAATCGCCACCTATGATACGGAATTTCGGATTGTTGATCTGGAGACTGGTGAAGATTTACCGCCTGGTCAGCAAGGCGAAATTGCTGTGAAAAATCCGGGTGTTTTTAAAGGATATTTGAACCGGCCAGAGGCAACAGAAGCAACATTACGTGATGGCTGGGTGTTTACCGGAGATATTGGAATGGTGGATGAGGATGGGTATCTTTATTTTAATGGCAGGGTCAAAGAAATGATCAAATCATCCGGGTTCAGTGTTTTTCCGGAGGATGTGGAAGCGTTACTAAGTGATCATGAAGCTGTATCCCAGGTGGCTGTTGTTGGTGTCCCGGATAAAAACCGCGGCGAAAGTGTGAAAGCATTCATTGTCTTAAAGCCGGAATATAAAAACAACGTAACGGAAGATGAAATCGTGGATTGGGCAAGGGATCATATGGCTGCGTATAAATATCCGCGTAACGTGGAGTTCCTTGAACAATTGCCGGCAACATCCTCCGGTAAGATACTGCGGCGGCTTTTACGGGAATAGTAGAATCTTCCTGCAACATACGCAATTTTTTGTAATGGGGGACAATCATGGAAAAAATCAAAGAAGCAAACATGGAGAAAGCAATTGATGAATTAATCGAAAAAAAAGATAAGGCAAAACTTGGTGGCGGTTCAGATAAGCTAAAGCATCAGCATGAGCTGGGGAAATACACTGCCCGAGAGCGAATCGACAAACTTGTTGACCCTGGATCATTTTTGGAATTGGGGTTGCTTGCTCATTCCGATCAGCCCGGTGCTGAGGGAAAAAGTGCCGGAGATGGTGTTATTACAGGTCTGGCAAAAGTCAATGGTCGACCGATCGTATTACAGGCAGCAGACAAAACTGTCTTTGCCGGAACCGAGGGGATGGTGTATTTCCGTAAAACCCATGCCGCTCATACATTTGCCGTTAAGCGGGGTTTTCCGCTGGTTTGTTTAATGGAAGGCAGAGGACTTCGGATGCCAGATGGAATGGGAGCGGATGGAATCAGTCAGATGCTTTTTCCCAATGAGCTGTTGTTGCATCGAAGAGAAGTTCCGATGATTACCGCTATTTTGGGTGACAGTTTTGGCGGACCAACATGGACTGCTGTTTCCTCCGATTTTGTGACTCAGGTAAAAGGTACTTCAATGGCTGTAGCCGGTCCGCGGATGCTGGAAATTGCTACAGGTGAAAAGGTCACCAATGAAGAACTTGGCGGCTGGAACATTCATGCCGATCATACCGGACAAGTGGAACGGTTTGCGGAAGATGAAGACGAAGCAATTGCGGAAATAAAACAATTCCTGGACTATATCCCACTAAATAAAGGTGAAGAACCACCATATCAGGAGACGAGTGATGATCCCTATCGAAGTGTTGATGAATTAATAAATATTGTGCCGACTCGACAAAAACGAGCGTACGATATGAAAAAGGTTGTTAAACGGCTTGTAGATGACGGGGTGTACTTTGAACTTAAATCTTCATATGGAACCGCACTCATAACGGCATTAGCCAGAATCAATGGCAGGACGGTCGGGATTATTGCCAATCAGCCAATGAAATTCGCTGGTGCTGCCGGAGCTAAAGAATGTGATAAGGCGACCGATTTCATTTGTTTGTGTGACTCGTATCATATTCCATTAATCTTTTTACATGACATTCCTGGCTTTCGTGTTTCCAGTGAAGCGGAAAAGTTGAAAATGCCAACAAAGATTATGGTCTGGAATCAAGCACTTGCCCAATCAACTGTGCCAAAGATCTCCGTCGTTATTCGCAAAAGTATTGGTGCAGCCTATGGTAATATGTGCGGTCCGACAATGGGAGCCGATTTCGTTGTTGCCTGGCCCACGGCAGAGATCAATTTTACCGGACCTGAGGTTGGCGTCAATGTGGTTTATGGGCGGGAACTTCAAACTGCTGAAAATGCTAAAGAAAAACGCCAGGAATTATTGAAAACATGGGGGTTTGACAGTTCTCCATATCAGGCGGCTGGCAAGTATTTAATTGATGATATCATTGATCCGCGGGATACTAGGAAATTCTTGTCACAGACGTTGGAATATGCCTGTCATAAAAATGGTTCAAAAAGTGAGCGCCATTTAGCTAATTGGCCGACTGGATTTTAGATAACGATTAAATGGAGGAGATACGCCATATGCGTAGTTGGAAAGTAACCAAACTAGGTGAACCGAAAGATGTGTTGGCATTGCAGGATGAGCCATGTCCTGCAGTGGAAACCGGAAAACTGTTAATTGAGGTAGAAGCCACATCCCTTAATTTTTTCGACATTTTACTTTGTCAGGGAAAATATCAGGAAAAGCCGCCAATCCCGTTTACGCCAGGGGCTGAGATTTGCGGGACTATCCGGGAAGCTGGAGAGGGTTGTCAGTTGACGGCGGGACAGCGGGTAATCGCTACACCAGAATTGCCAGCTGGCGGATTATCGGAATGGGTATGTGTTTCGGAATCATCTGTTTACGCCATCCCGGAAGTAATGCCTGCCAATGAAGCAGCCGGAATGTTCATTACGTATCAAACCGCCTATTATTCATTGTTTTACCGGGCGAATCTACAAGCTGGTGAAGTCTTACTTGTTCATGCGGGAGCGGGTGGTGTAGGTTCTGCCGCCATTCAGCTTGGAAAAGCCAAAGGGGTAAAAGTGATTGCTACTGCTGGTGGTCCGGAGAAAGTAGAGATATGTAAAGAACTCGGTGCAGATGTGACTATTGATTACAAAGCAACTGATTTTGTGAAACGTGTCAAAGAAGAAACGAATGGACAGGGTGCCAATGTAATTTTTGACCCTGTTGGTGGTGATGTATTCGATCGTTCCCGGAAATGCATTGCTTTTGATGGCCGTATCTTAGTGATCGGTTTTGCGGGCGGCCGTATTTCCGATGCCCCTGTAAACCATGCATTGGTCAAAAACTATTCGATTGTAGGCGTTCATTGGGGACTGTTTCGTAAATTAAATCCAAGTGAAGTCCTAAACATTCACAACCAGCTTATGAAACTTTATGAGCAAAGAGCTATTCGTCCACTAGTTTATCAGGAATATAACCTTGCAGATGTTCCCAACGCATTGGAAGTGCTGGCTGATCGAAAAACATATGGGAAATTAATTGCAAGACCATAACATGACGAAAGGGTGAGAAAATGCGATTAGCAAACAAAGTCGCCATTGTAACAGGGGGTGGCGGGGATATTGGCAGGGCCACGGCATTAAGATTTGCACAAGAAGGGGCCAAAGTAATGGTCGCTGATGTCAGTGAAGAAAATGGACTTAAAACTGTACGTGCGATCAAACAACAGGATAGAGAAGCTGCATTTATCCGTACAGATATGACTAATCCCGCTGATGTTGTACAAATGGTGGAAAAAGCAGCAGATATATTCGGTCAGATTAATATTCTATATAATAATGCCGGGATAAATGCGGATGAGAAAAAGATTCCCGATGTTTCGCTTGAGGAATGGCAACGGGTGATGGATATCAATATTACCGGTGTATTTCTTGGTTTAAAGTATGTTTTGCCACATATGGAATCCGGTAGTTCGATCATTAATACAGCCAGCATTGCCGGAATGAAAGGGCAAAAACTTGTTGCTGCTTATTCAGCCTCAAAGAGCAGTGTAATGGCTCTTACCAAAACAGCCGCAACGGAATTTGGCCGAAAAAATATTCGGGTGAATGCGGTTGCCCCAGGGATCATTGATACAAAAATGGTAGATGATTGGAAGAAAACGGACAAGTGGCCGATTTTGTCGACTGCCAATGCATTACGCAGAATCGGTAAGCCAGAAGAAGTGGCTAATGCGGTGCTGTTCCTGGCATCTGATGAGGCATCTTTTATTACCGGTGAAACTTTGGTAATCGATGGTGGTACATTGAATATATAGCCGGTCGTTTTGGAATTCTTCTTTGACATACCAACCATTTAGTATATAAAAATTGGAGGAGTGAAACGAATGCATTTACGTTTAACCGATGAGCAAAAAATGGTGCAGCAAACCATCAGAAAATTTGTTGAAAAAGAATTAAAACCACTGGAAAATGATGTGCTAAGAAATGAACGAGAGGGCAAGCCAAGCCTATCAGCAGAAAAGTTGGATGAATTACAATTAAAAGCAAAAGAAGCGGGTTTTTGGGGGATCAATACACCGGCAGAATATGGTGGTGCTGATCTTGGGCAAATGATGATGGCCATCGTGTTGATGGAGGTTGGCAAAACGTTTGTACCATTTCAATTCGGTGGCTCTGCCGATAACATTCTTTATTACGGGAATGAACAACAAAAACAAAAATACTTAATTCCAACCATTAATGGCGAGAAAAAGTCGTGTTTTGCTATGACCGAACCTGGCGCAGGATCAGATACAAGAAATATTAAAACAACTGCGGTTAAGGACGGCAATGAATGGGTCATTAATGGTGAGAAAACATTTATCACCGGTGGAAATGAAGCCGATTTTGTCATGGTGATTGCAATCACTGATAAGGAACGTCATCAGCGAACCGGAAGAGAAGGGGTTACCTGTTTCATTGTTGACCGGAATATGGGATGGAAATCGGAATATATTCATACAATGGGAGAATGGGGACCAGCCGGCCTTGTTTTTGACAATGTACGTGTACCGGAAGAAAACGTTTTGGGCGAAGTGCATGAAGGCTATAAGCTTGGCCTGGAATGGATTGGTTTTGCCAGATGGGTTGTTGGCGCGACCGCTGTCGGTGCTGCAGAACGCCTGTTGCAAATGGCAATTGATTATGCCAAAGAACGGGAAACATTTGGCAAACCAATTGCGGATCGGCAGGCCATCCAGTGGCAAATTGCTGATTCTGCAGTTGAGATCGAGGCTGCCAGATGGATTGTGCTAAATGCCGCGTTTACACTTGATATCGGGGAAGATAACCGCCATCTGGCATCGATGGCTAAACTTTACGGATCCAATATGGGTAACCGGGTTGTCGACCGTGTCCTGCAGATTCATGGCGGGATGGGTTATACCAAGGAATTACCGATTGAACGCTGGTATCGTGAAGCAAGACTTTGGCGCATTTACGATGGTACAGATGAGATTCAACGGTTAATTATCGCTAGAAATCTATTAAAAGGTAATGTAAAATTAGGACAATTCATGTAATATTTTACAAGGAGGAATTCATAATGACAAACAGGTTTGCAGGAAAAGTAGCTTTCGTAACAGGTGGCAGCCGTGGAATCGGTAAAGGTGTCGCACAAAAGTTTGCCGAAGAAGGTGCCAAAGTAGCAATTATTGATATTAATGAAGAAGCATTAAGCGCAGCAGCACAAGAGTTCACCAATAAGGGTTATGAGGTCTTGACCAAAACAGCTGACGTTACCAATGCGGACGAGGTGGAAGCAGTCGTAGAGGAGGTGGTCAATACATTTGGTTCGCTCGATATTTTGGTCAACAATGCCGGAGTTATCCGGGATAATCTATTATTTAAAATGACGGACAGTGACTGGCAGCAGGTCATGGATGTCCATTTGAAAGGATCGTTCAATGCCGCCCGGGCAGCGCAAAAATACATGGTGAAGAATAAATATGGCCGGATTATTAATACATCATCAACATCAGCATTGGGTAATCGTGGACAAGCGAACTATTCTACCGCAAAAGCCGGATTACAGGGGTTAACCAAAACCCTGGCGATTGAACTTGGTAAATTCGGCATTACCGTAAATGCAGTTGCACCAGGATTCATTGAAACTGATATGACAAAAGCAACTGCTGAACGAATAGGTATTTCATTTGATGAATTAGTGGAAGCAAGTGTCAGTCAGATACCGGTTGGCAGAAGTGGAAAACCGGAAGACATTGCTAATGCGGTGGCATTTTTCGCTGATGAAGCATCGTCATTCGTAAATGGTCAAGTGATCTATGTTGCCGGAGGGCCAAAGGACTAATTATCTCAAGAAGAAGAGGTGGATAAACATGTTTGCCGATGCAATTGGAAAACGGTCGGAAAAAATTAAAAATGTGGTAGAACGAGGAATGGTCAAAAAATTTGCGGAGGCCATCAAGGATCCTCATCCGATATTTATTGATGAAGCATATGGGAAAAAGTCACGATATGGCGGGAATATTGCCCCGCCAACATTTCCCCGGGTTTTCGAATTTGGGGAGATCAATGATTTAACCTTGCCAAATAAAGGCTTAATTCACGGAGAAGAAACCTATCATTATGAACGACCATTACTTGTAGGAGAAACGATTTATTGTTATTCCGAAGTCGCCGATTACTATGAAAAAAAAGGAAATAATGGACTGATGGGATTTATTGTTTTAAAAAGATATGGAGAAGACCTTGAAGGTAAAACCATCTTCACGGAGGAACAGGTAGTTATCATTACCGAAGCGGTGAGAAAGGAACTGGTACGATGAAACAATTACTCGATTTACAACAAGGGGAATCACTTCCGGAAGTAACACTTGACCCTGTGTCACGAATCGATCTAATTAAATATGCTGGGGCCTCTGGGGATTATAATCCAATTCATACGATTGACGATGAGGCCAAAAAAGCTGGGTTGCCTGGTATTATTGCTCATGGCATGTGGACAATGGGAAATCTCGCTAAATTATTCACTCCTTATTTGGAAGATGGATTTATCCAAGATTACCAGATACGCTTTTCCGGAATGGTTTTCTTACAGGATCTGATTACCTTAAAGGCAAGATTAAAAGAAGTGAACGAAAAGCAATTGAATTTTCAAGTAATGGCAGTAAACCAAGATGGGAAAGAAGTTATTAAAGGGACAGTGAATTTTCTATTGTATGCATAAGCAAACCGTGAATCAAAGGCGGACGAGAATGGAGGGATTTGATGGCATCAGCACATGATATTGAGGTCTACGTCCGTTTTTGCGAAACCGATGCAGCTGGCCATGTGAATAATGTCAGTTATTTTCTATATTTGGAGGAAGCACGGACAAAGCTATTCAAAACATTGGGAATGCGTACTAACCATGGAAATTCTACATTAAATTTTATTTTAGCCTCAACTTCCTGTGATTATGTTTCCCAAGCATTTGCAGGGGAACATCTAAGGGTGGCGACGACTGTTGACCGGATTGGGACGAAAAGTTTTCGCCTTCATCATATAATCACAAATATGGAGTCAGACGTTGTTATTGCGGAAGGTTCAGCAACAGTTGTTTGTTACAATTATGTTGAGCAAAAAACAGTACCAATTCCAGACTTTTTACGAAAGAATTTGGAAAGCCGGTTGGAAAATCATGCTGTGAGATAAATATGTGGTTGAAACAACAAGAAGAGGCTGGGACATAACTAGCCAAAAATAGTAAATAAAAAGGTTCCAAGCAAATCAAAAGTTTGCTTGGAACCTTTTTTGTGGAGTTGTTTCTATCTTCCGGTACTAATTTACTGTTCGTGGCGGTGTACTTTCTCAAGTTCACCGCCATCAATGCGAAGGCTAATTCATTTTTCACTTTCTGTTTTCCTCTGACAGAAAAACGAGTGAAACCCAAATTAGCCTTCAAGAAACCGAACGCTTGTTCTACATCAATTTTACGTTTTCCGTAAATTTCACCAGTTTTCTCGTCTGAAAGCTTCGTACGTACATATTCTTTTTGGGACTCCCACTTTTCATTCATGTAGACTTTTCGGTTGTTTCCTTCTTTTGCTTTCGTACATAAATCGCGGAGTGGACAGCCCGAACAGTCCTCACATTCGTACACTTTAAATTCACGGGTGAATCCGTACCTGTCTGTTCGTTTGGAATGATGACTAAATCGTACTTTCCGTCCATTTGGGCACAGGAAAGTATCTTCCTCCTCATTATAATCCCAATTATCTACATGAAAAGCGTTGTTCTTATGCTTCTTTTTCTTCTCCTTTCGATATTGATTGTATGTAATAAGTGGCGTTCGATTTCGATTCTCGATGATATCTTCATAATTCTGTTCACTGCCATATCCGGCATCCGCGACAATGTGTTCCGGCAGTTCGAAAAAGTTTTCTTCAATCGAGTCGAGAAAAGGAATTAAAGTGCGTGTATCCGTCGGGTTTGGGAAAACATCGTAAGCTAGCGCGTATTGACCTTCCGTTGCAATCTGGACATTGTAACCAGCTTTCAATTGACCGTTCTTCATGTAGTCGTCCTTCATGCGCATAAACGTCGCATCCGGATCTGTCTTTGAATAACTGTTACGGTCCCCGAATTTCTCCATATCGTTTTGATACTTTTGCTTACGAGTGATGAAATCGTTAAACTGCTTGCGAGCTTGTTTTGGAAATTTACGTTCGGAACGGATTTTCTTTCGTTCGCTACCAACTTCACAAGCTTCGATTTTTTTATCGTATTCCTCAACCTTTTCATCTAACTTTTCGACTACTTCTTCCATTTCTTTAACGGAAAGTTTCTCTTCTGTTTCTCGCTCTATTGCCGGGATGATCTCCTTCTCCAACAGCTCATCATACAGTTGATTGGACTTTTCGATTAGCTTATCACTATATTTTTCAACGGATTTCCGCCACACAAAGGTGAACTTATTGGCGTTCGCTTCAATTTTTGTACCATCAATAAAAATGGCTTCCTCTTCAATCAATTCCTTTTCCACAAGCTGATTCCGGAACTGGACAAAGCATTCACGTAGTATGTTTTCGATGAGTGGATGAGAACGGAAACGATTGATGGTGCGATAGCTGGGTTCGTGTCCTTGAGCCAACCACATCATGCGGATACTATCCTGTAATAAAGCTTCTATTTTACGACCAGAAAACACGGATTGCGTATACCCACACAAAATGATTTTCAACATCATGCGAGGATGGTACGCAGGACGGCCGGTTTGTCGTATTAAGTCATCGAAAACCTCTTCGGGAATACTCTCGACAAGATCATTGATCGCAAAAGCAATATCATTCTCTTTCAATTTAATTTCTAAATCTAGCGGCAAAACTACCTGATTCATGGTATAATGTTTAAACATAAGGACACCTCCAAAATTATTGTCAGGTAACTTTAATTTTATCAAAAGGTGTCCTTTTTGTTTACTAAAATAATGTCAAAAAAGGCGTGGGGCCTACACTTTTTTTAGTGTAAGCTCCTACGCCTTAATTTTTATTTACTGGAGTTTTGTCCCAGCCTCTTTTTCTTAAAGTGCCAAAGCTGGATAATTAAACAGCTGACACTGCTTCCCGACTCATGATCTCTTTTGCTATTGCTTCTGTTAACTCTCTGGTGGTTTTTGGCACGAATGATTTTAAAACAGGATTAATGACAGGTCCCATCATGCCCTTAGCGGAAACATCGAGATGGCTGGTGATTTTTGTCTTGTCCCTGGTTATTGCCATTGCTTCGAAATAACCACTGCCTTTCAAATTTTCTGACAGCCCGGTGAGGTCAAATGTTACTTTTTTTGGCGCTTGCCAGCTGGTAATATCGATTTGTAAATGGACGGTCTTTTGAACAGGACCGACTTCTCCTTTGAATTTCCATGTAGATTGGCGTTCGTGGAGTATTTGATGTTCCAGGTATCCGGGTACTAGTGGTGCCCATTTATTCATATCGCTGACAAACGCCCAGACATGTTCGATTGGAATATCCAATTCAGTTTGATGTTTTCCACTTGGCATTCTGTTGATCCTCCTTGTTTAACATACCTTCATATTTAGTCAGTTTTTATTAGCCTGCCTGATGATTATATGTGCCTGAAGTAAGCATTAGAACAATCCTTTATGACTATTCTTAAAACGAGTCTGCGAGAAGCGGCGCCTAGTTTACCTTTTTAACCATCCAGAATAATGCCGTTTTGGTTGGTGAGTATGTTGCCAGGGGTGCTCTTTTTTGTACATCGCTTGATAGAAATGAAGGTAACATCGGTTTTTCCACGTTTACCTGTGCCTGCTTCATTTTCCATGGCAGATGATGGATCCCTGCCTGGTAAAGTTTTCGATGTTTTTGCGTCCAAAGAAAATAACGTTCGGCAAGCCAATAATTCAAGCTGTCTTTTTGCGGGTAAAAAGCTTCACCTGTTGGCTGATAGCTACCTTTAAATACAGCATCTGAACCGATTCGGTGACTTTCATAGAAAAAGGTATGATGACGTTTTTTCATATTCATCTTAGCATAAAAATACGGCAGTGTTACCATTCTTGCTCCAAATACAGCATGGGCTTTGCTGGCGTCCAAACTAAAAAAGTATACACCGCTTATGCCACGATACTTTACATAGGTGCGGACATTTAGTTCCAGGAATGTATGAAAGTAGGGAACTCGGGGAGTATTGCGTAATCGCATGCGCCGGACACGAAATGGGATAATCGAAATCCAGGCGTTTCCATCATACGTATCCAAATCCAACCCGGATGGAATATGATCCTGCAATTCCTTTTTTGCTACCGGCCAGTGTAGAAATAGCACATTTTCCCAAGTCTGTGTCATCATCCAAGGGCCATTGGGTAATGGATATTCACGGTGGTCAGTGCTTTTTATGATGTTATTATTCATGACAATGGAGCCCTCCAAATGATTATTCGAATAAAACGAACCAAATATTTAACTGCTTTGCTTTTCTTAGTTTGGCAAAAACGGTTTTAATCATACAATTCACCATCGAAATTTTATCATCTTTAAAATTTAGTCATGGTTGGCACTAAATCGCTATCATTAAAGCAATTTCCAGAAAAAAATCTACTCAAAATATTACTATACTATTGAAATATTTTGATAGTAAATTATAATAGAAAGAATTAGGAGGGATAAAAGTGAAGACGATGGAAAAGATCAGTTCGTTTGCTGGGAACACATTTGCCTTATGGGTTATCCTGTTTGCTTTGTTAAGTTTCTTCTTCCCAAGTGGGTTTACTTGGCTTGCACCATATGTCTCCCTGCTTCTTGGGGTGATTATGTTTGGAATGGGATTAACTTTAACACCTGGCGATTTTAAGGCAGTGTTTCAGGTACCAAAAAGTGTGATTATCGGTGTATTGGCCCAATACATTATTATGCCGTCACTAGCATATGGACTTGCGACTGTGTTCCAATTGCCCCCGGAAGTTGCTGTTGGGGTCATTCTAGTAGGGTGTTGCCCAGGTGGAACAGCCTCAAACGTTATGACTTTTCTGGCAAAAGGAAATACCGCATTATCGGTCACGGTTACATCGATTTCAACATTGCTGGCACCGATTTTAACACCAACATTGACATTGCTTTTGGCAAGTAAATGGTTGCCGGTATCAGCCGGAAGCATGTTTATGTCGATTGTCGAGATTGTCTTGCTTCCAATTGTACTTGGAATTGTCATTAGACTATTATTCCAGAAGCAGGTAGAAAAAAGTGTTGCGGCCTTGCCGTTAGTTTCCGTTGTCGGAATTGTTGCTGTAGCTGCTGCAGTTGTCTCGGTCAATACGGAAAACATTGTGAAGGAAGGACTGCTGATTTTTGTGGTTGTCGTTTTACATAATGTGTTAGGTCTGGCAATTGGTTACCTGCTGGCAAAGGCATTACGATTGAAGTTCCCGGATCAAAAAGCCATTTCGATTGAAGTTGGCATGCAAAATTCTGGTCTCGGATCAAGTTTGGCACTCACCCATTTCGCACCAGTTGCAGCCGTACCCAGTGCCATATTCAGCGTCTGGCACAATATTTCAGGTCCACTCCTGGCAACCTGGTGGGGGAAAAAGGCCAGGGACAAGAATATACCCACCAATACGAATAAAACTGCTTAGATGAAAGAAAGGATGGTACTATGTCGAAAGATTTGCGAATTAATAGTCATGTGTTCAGTGAAGGATCCAAACGAGCTCCAAACCGGGCGATGCTGCGTGCAGTAGGTGTTACGGATGAAGACTTCAATCGTCCAATGCTGGGTATTGCCAGTACTTGGAGTGAAGTAACCCCGTGTAATATTCATCTGGATGTTTTAGCCAGAAATGCCAAGCAAGGTGCAAAGGATGCGGGTGGCGTTCCATTCATTTTCAACTCGATTACGGTTTCGGACGGTATTCCGAATGGTACGCAGGGAATGCGCTATTCACTGCCAAGCCGGGATATCATTGCCGATTCGATTGAAACAGTCGTAGGAGCGGAAAATTTGGATGCACTAGTTGCAATTGGAGGCTGTGATAAAAATATCCCGGGTTGTATGCTTGCCATTGCAAACGCAGAAGTGCCGGCAGTGTTCGTTTACGGTGGTACGATTGCTCCAGGGTCCTATAAAGGAAAAGATATTGATTTTGTTTCTGTTTATGAAGGTGTTGGAAAGCACAATAATGGAGACATCAGTGATGAAGAATTAAAAGGAATTGAATGCAATGCCTGCCCTAGCGCTGGGTCGTGCGGCGGGATGTATACAGCTAATACGATGGCCTCTGCTATGGAAGCAATGGGCATGAGTTTACCGGGAAGCTCTTCCAACCCGGCGGAATCAAAAGCGAAGGCAGCAGACTGTGTCGCCGCGGGAGAAGCCGTTTACCATTTACTGGAACAAGGGATTTATCCAAAAGACATTATGACGAAAAAAGCGTTCGAAAATGCGATGACAATCGTGATGGCGCTTGGCGGATCGACCAATGCCATTTTGCACCTGCTCGCGATTGCGCATGCGATTGACGTGGACTTAACGATTGATGATTTTAATCGTATGCAGAAAAAGGTACCACATCTGGCAGACTTAAAGCCGAGCGGAAAATATGTGATGCAGGATTTGCATAAGATTGGCGGCACACAGGCGGTAATGAAGATGCTGTATGAAGCTGGTTATTTACATGGTGACTGTCTTACAGTAACCGGAAAAACGATTGCGGAAAATCTGGCCGAAGCACCTTCCTTGGCCGAGGATCAAAAGATCATTATGCCGCTTGACCAGCCGTTACGGGAAGATGGCCCATTAATTGTTTTGAAAGGGAATCTCTCTCCAACAGGAGCCGTTGCCAAGGTTTCCGGAGTTAAGGTGAAGCGTCATTCCGGTCCAGCCCGCGTTTTTAATACAGAAGCAAAAGCAATCGACGCTATCATGAATGACGAGATTAACGATGGGGATGTTGTTATTATTCGTTACGTCGGTCCAAAAGGGGCACCTGGAATGCCGGAGATGCTGACCGCCTCCAGCCTCATTGTTGGAAAGGGAATGGATGATAAAGTTGCCTTGTTAACGGATGGCCGTTTTTCAGGTGGATCACATGGCCTTGTGGTAGGACATATTTCACCGGAGGCCCAAGATGGCGGCCCGATTGCTTTTGTGGAAGAGGGCGACATTATAACCATCGATTCCGGGAAAAAAGAAATCACGATGGATATTTCTGATGAAGAAATGGAGCGTCGCAAACAGGCTTGGGTCGCACCGCCATTGTACAAAAAAGGTATTCTGGGTAAATACGCGCATAATGTTTCCTGTGCGTCCAAGGGTGCGGTCACTGATTATAAGAATAGGTAAATAAAAGGTAACGACAAAAAAAGCTGCTAGTTATTAGCGGCTTTTTTTGCTTGAGGCATGAACAAGTAGAGTTATGTTCACTTCAAACCTAAAAAAGACACCCTGATAACGATTCAAGGTGTCCTGTTTAGGTTTGCTTATTTAACCAATTGCTTGGCATCTTTTACTTCCACAATCCAATCAAATGGATCCGGTTCTTTTCCATATTGGATTCCCGTCAATGTATCATATAGTCGTTTAGAGATTTCACCGGTTTTGCCTTGATTGATAACAAAATCTTCGTCTTTCCATGAAAGCTGACCAATTGGAGAAATTACTGCCGCTGTCCCTGCACCAAATGCCTCCTCCAATGTACCATTCTTGTTTGCTTCATAAAGCTCATCCATCGAAACGCGACGTTCTACTACTGGAATGTTCCAGTATTTTAATAATTGAATGACGGAATTTCTGGTGACTCCTTCCAGAATACTTCCATTTAAAGCAGGGGTTACAACTTCACCATTGATTTTAAAGAATACATTCATACTGCCAACTTCTTCAATATATTTCTTTTCGACCCCATCCAGCCATAATACTTGTGCGAATCCTTCACCCTCAACCATTTCCTGTGCCTTTAAACTGGCAGCATAGTTTCCACCGGTTTTTGCTTCCCCGGTACCGCCTCGAACCGTGCGTACGTATTGACTTTCAACGGCAATTTTGACAGGATTAATCCCTTCTTTGTAATAGGCACCAACCGGGGAAAGGATAACAATAAGTTTATAATGGCCTGACGGTGCTACACCCAAATATGGCTCAGTTGAGATGATAAAAGGACGAATATAAAGGGATGTTCCTTCTGCACCTGGTACCCAGTCTTTTTCAATTGCTACAAGTTGTTTAATGGCATGAAGGACAAATTCTTCATCGATTGCCGGAATACACAGACGATTATTGGATCGATTTAATCGCTGCATATTTTTCTCGGGACGGAACAATTGAATTTTTCCTTCAGCTGTTTGATACGCTTTGAGTCCTTCAAAAACGGATTGACCATAATGAAAAATCATCGCAGAAGGATCTAAAGTTAGTGGTTGATATGGAATAATCCGTGCATCATGCCAACCTTTTTCCTCAGCGTAATCCATCACAAACATATGATCCGTAAAAATTTTACCGAATTCCAGTTGATCCGAATTTGGCTTTTCCTTTTTCGTTTGACACAGGTTTATTTGAATTGACTGTTCTTCCATGGCACTATCTCCTTGTTGTAAAATTTATTCAACTTTGTTTCATGCTAATCAACAAATGATTAAATATATTGTATTACTTATACGAATAGAATTACAACCCTTTGAAATGAAAAGATTTTTACTTTTGTCATTACGCTCCAGGTTTTTACAATTAAACGCCAATGTTATAAACAATATCAATTAAATCAGGGTATGCTTGGATGAACTTATATAAAATTAAATTTAAAAATGCCTTGATTTTTCAAACTACTCAGTTTAAAATACTTTTTATACCAAGTGAATTTGTTCGACAAAGTTCAGGAACAGGAGAGGGGAGTACGGATCAACCATGGTAACAAATAACTAGTCAGCAGCTATCTATGAAAATATTACTAGATAAAAGGATTTTTTTACAAGAACAAATAATGGGGGTATTACGATGAAAGTAATTTTCAGAATGTTCACTGCAGTTATAAGTGTAATAGTATTACTTGCATTAGCTGCATGTGGTGGGGGCGATAGTAATGCATCAGGTTCCTCGGAAGATTCAGGAAAGGTTTCGGCTAAAATTGGTGTTGTCACATTTGGAAGTGGTTCCGGGGCCGCTTATGGTGAGGCAATCACAAATGGATTGAAACTTGCCCAATCGGAGATCAATGGACAGGGTGATGTAAATATTGATTTGGCCATTGAAGATTCCGCAGGCGAACCAGATCAGGCCCTTTCTGCCGCCCAGAAGTTAATGAATTCCGAGAATGTAACAGGGATTATTGGGCCAACCTTAAGTACAGAGTTTGAAGTTGTTGCACCTGTAGCTGATCAAAACGGGGTACCGATTTTAGGAACATCAACAACTGCCCAGGGAATCCCGCAAATCGGGGAATACGTATTTCGGGACTCAATCCCTGAATCATTGGCGATTCCAGCCTCAGTAGAAAAAGCGGTAGAAGAGTATGATGCCAAAAAAGTAGCCATCATGTATGGAAATGACGATGTATTTACAAAAGCCGGGTATGATTCGATGAAAGAGGCAGCTGAAGATTTGGACCTGGATATTGTTACAACACAAACATTCCAAAAGGGACAATCGGATTACAAGGCACAATTAACAAAAATAAAACAGCTAAAACCAGATATCATTCTTTGCTCTGCTCTCTATAATGAAGGTGCAGTCATTATGAAACAAGCCCGTTCCCAAGGTATAGATGTTCCATTTGTTGGCGGGAATGGATTTAATTCTCCTGAAGTAATTGACATTGCCGGGGATGCAGGTAACGGTCTGATTGTTGCAACACCATGGTTTACTGGGAAAGATGATGAGAAGGTTCAAGATTTTGTAAAGGCATATAAAGACGAATACGGTGATGAACCAGACCAATTTGCTGCACAAGCGTATGATGGTCTCTATATCATCGCTGATGCATTAAAAAATGCCGGAGATGATGACAGAGATAAACTTCGAGATGCACTTGCCGAGACAAAAGATATTAATGGGGTGCTCGGGAATATCTCGTTTGATGAAGACGGCGATGTTGTGATGGATCCTGTTGTTCTAACTATTAAAGACGGAAAGTTCCAGGAAATGAAATAAAAAAATTGTAAAAAGATAGAACTCCTGCGACTCATCAAACCAATTCATTTGCAAGGTTGCAGGTAAAGGATGTGATGTCGTGTTATGGGAACAGTTGATTAATGGAATAACAACAGGAAGTATTTATGCAATCGTTGCACTGGGATATACACTTGTTTTCGGTGTGCTTGGAATCATTAACATGGCCCACGGTGAAATTTTTATGTTTGGTGCGTTTATGGGGGTTGTGACTACTAGTACACTAGGTTTGCCAATCTGGCTGGCATTTGTTATAGCAACAGTTGTGACAGCAATCATGGGGTATTTACTTGAGCGTTTGGCATTACGCCCATTACGCGGTAAACCAGAAAGTTCCCACCTTGCCCCGCTAATCGCTACCATTGGCGTGTCGACATTTCTGGAAAATCTGGCAGACAAACTATTTGGATCGGGTAACCACCCGGTTCAAAATAGTTTGTCAGAAATTCGTTTTTCGGTTGGAACGGTGAATATTTACCTTGTACAAATCGTTATCTTCTGTATCTCGGTTGCCTTGATGATTGCCTTATCTTATTGGTTATTGAAAACAAAAGGTGGGAAGGCACTGCGGGCGACTGCAGAAAATCTGGAAACGGCAAGCTTGTTGGGGGTAAATACAAAACGAATCATCATGATTACCGTTGTGCTTGCCTCGGCTATTGGGGGGATTGCCGGTATTTTGGTGGGAATGGCTTTTAGCTCGGTTAACCCGCAAATGGGATTATCAATTGGTTTAAAGGGGCTTGCCATTATAATTTTGGGTGGCATGGGCAATGTCAAAGGTGCCATGGCTGGAGGAATGATTCTTGGCCTTTCCGAAACACTGATTGTTGCTTTGGGTTTATCAGGTTACCGCGATGCTATCGCTTTTATCATTATTATTGTTATTTTACTTGTCAGGCCGCAGGGTATATTTGGCAGAAAAGAAGCAGCATGATGGGTATAAAGGAGGTAAGTCCATGCTGGGAGAACTGATTAATCCATATTATTTACAAGTTGCCTCATTTATTTTAATCAATATCATACTGGGACTCAGTATTTACGTGACCCTTGCTTCTGGCCAGTTATCACTGGGAAACGCCGGGTTTATGGCTGTTGGAGCATATACAACGGCACTCCTGACGACAAATTATGATGTGCCATTGATCATTGGTATACTGACGGGATCACTATTGGCGGGGATTTTTGGGATTATTGTTGGAATACCGTCATTGCGATTACGCGGGGTGTTTCTGGCGATTGCGACCTTAGGTTTTGGGGAAATTGTCCGGGTGTTCCTGGTTAATACCGAATCTGTGACAAATGGAGCGATCGGAATTTCCGGGATTCCACAGATGGGACAGGAGATTCTTTCCATGATGAAAAACGTTGGGTTTGATCCGGAAGTAATTGGCCTGCAGTCAAATCAGTTCGTATTTTTGTCTATTTTCATCATACTCCTGGTAATCGATATTTTCCTGATTTGGTTTTTTATCAGACAAAAACATTCCCGGGTCGGCCGGGCTTTTTCCGCGATTAAAATGGATGAACAAGCAGCGGCATCGATGGGAATCAATGTAACCTATTATAAGGTTTTGTCGTTTACACAAGGGGCGATTTTTGCCGGATTTGCCGGTGCAATGTATGCCCATGTTTTATCATATATTAGCCCAGCAGATTTTTCTTATCATCGCGCAGTAGAAATATTGGTGTTTTCTGTTTTTGGTGGTAGTGAAGTTGTCGGCGGTGCTATTTTTGGTGCATCATTTTTAACATTACTACCAGAGATATTGCGGGTGATTAGTGATTACCGCTATATGATTTATGGGGTACTTCTGGTGATCATGATGGCGTACCGGCCACAAGGAATTATCGATGAACAGATGATTCGCTGGATGAAAGTTCGAAAAGGAAGGAGGCGTCAGTATGGTACTGGAAGTAAATAAAATCAGTAAACAATTCGGTGGTATCCAGGCATTATCAGATGTATCCTTTTCCATTTTGGAAGGGGAGATACTCGGATTAATTGGACCAAATGGCGCCGGGAAAACAACGATGTTTAATATGATCACATCGGTGCTTTCACCAACTTCCGGAAATATTTTTCTAAACGGAGAAAAAATTAACGGATTAAAATCACATCAAATTGCGACCAAAGGCATATGCCGGACATTTCAAAACATCCGTCTGTTTCCGGAAATGACGGTGATTGATAACGTGATGACCGGAAGCCATAGCCGGACCAAATCAGGGGTTTGGAAAAGTGTTTTTCGAACAAGGTCACAAAAACGAGAAGAAAAAGAAATCTACCAACAAGCCCAAAATCTATTGGAAACGGTAAATTTGCTTAAAGAGCAGGAAACAATCGCAAAAAATCTGGCATATGGTCAGCAACGTAGGCTGGAAATCGCCAGGGCATTAGCAAGTGAACCGACATTGTTACTCCTTGATGAACCAGCAGCGGGAATGAACGAACGGGAGACAGAAGAACTTCATCAATTGATTATCAAGATTCGCCAAATGGGGATAACCATTTTATTAATTGAACATGATATGCCCCTTGTGATGAAAACCTGTGATCGCATTATCGTATTAAACTTTGGCAAGAAAATCGCCGAGGGTGAACCAAATACCATTCAGACAAATCCGGAGGTCATCAAGGCATATCTTGGTACGGAAGGGAGCGATGATATTGCTTAAAGTTTCGGGCGTGGAAACATTTTATGGGAATATCCAAGCGTTGAAAGGAATAGACCTGCAAGTAAAAGAAGGTACGATTGTTACGATTCTTGGGGCAAATGGGGCAGGAAAAACAACGATGATGAAAACAATCGCCGGGCTTATCAGGCCAAAGAAAGGAACAGTTGAATTTCTTGGTGAGCATGTAACAGGCTTCCGACCCGATCAATTAATTCGCAAAGGAGTTGCGCTCGTACCTGAAGGAAGGGCAATGCTATCCGAAATGACGGTAAGGGAAAATTTGGAAATGGGTGCGTATCATCGTAATGATAGTGAGGTAGAGCATGATATCGAACAAGTGATGGAGCGTTTTTCCATTTTAAAGGAGCGTCAGGATCAACTTGCGGGAACAATGTCAGGCGGACAGCAACAAATGCTGGCAATTGCCCGAGCGCTGCTAGCCCGTCCCAAGTTATTATTACTCGATGAACCCTCCATGGGACTTGCACCAATTATCGTAGCGGATATCTTTACAATGATCAAAGAAATTAATGATGCAGGTACTACCATTTTACTTGTCGAGCAAAATGCTAAACAAGCATTAAAAATTGCTGATTATGGTTATGTCTTGGAGACCGGGAATTTGACATTGGAAGGCAGCGCTAAGGATTTGCTGGCGGATACAAGCATCGCTGAAGCTTATTTGGGCGGGAAAAAGGAAACATCAAATTCCACTAGATAAAAATTATGTTGAAGAGGGCTGAAAACTATGAAAGTATCTTTATTCCTTACCTGTATAGGTGAGGTGTTTTATCCAAACGTTGGCAAAGACGTTGTCAAGGTGCTCGAACGATTGGGCTGTGAGGTTGATTTTCCAGAAGGACAGACCTGTTGCGGACAGCCGGCATACAATAGTGGCTATCGAAAGGACGCAATCAAAGGGGCAAAACAAATGATTAACGCTTTTGCCGGAGCAGCGTACGTTGTTGCCCCATCCGGGTCTTGTGTTGCAATGGTTCACGAATATCCGGCATTATTACAGGATGATGCTTATTGGCTGGACAAGGCAAGAGAATTATCTAATAAAACGTACGAGTTCACACAATTTTTAGTTGACGTTTTACAGGTTACAGATGTTGGCGCTGTTTATCCGGCTAAAGCAACCTATCATTCATCCTGTCATATGAATCGGTTATTGGGGGTTAAGGAAGCCCCAAAACAATTGTTGCAACACGTGGAGGGATTGGAATTGGAACCGTTGAGCAATGGTTACGATTGCTGTGGATTTGGCGGAACGTTTGCCGTTAAGATGTCTGCTATTTCCGAGCAGATGGTAGACGAGAAAGTCCGACATATTGAAGAAACAAATGCCGATACATTAATTGGTGCAGACTGTAGCTGTCTTATGAATATCAAAGGACGATTGGAGCGATTGGATAAACCGATTGAGGTAAAACATATTGCCGAGGTTCTTAACCATCATAAATAATTATCGGACTGGAGGGAAGTAGCATGTCGATCAAGATTGATGATAAAAATTTCTATGACCATGTTGATCAGGAGCTAAAAGATACCTTTATGCGTAATGCTATTAGCAACGCCCAGGACAACCTACGTGGAAAGAAGATTGCGGCAACAACTGAGGATGAACCGTTTGGCAATTGGGAAGAATGGCGGAATGCCGGAGAAGAGATTCGCCGGCACACACTGGAAAACCTTGATTACTATTTACAACAATTAAGTGAAAATATAGCTGAACGGGGTGGCCATGTATTTTTTGCGGCCACAGCTGAGGAAGCCAATCAGTACATAAAGGAAGTTGTCGAACAAAAGAATGCAAGAAATGTTGTGAAAACAAAATCAATGGTTACCGAGGAAATCAGCCTGAATGAAATGTTGGAAGATATGGGCTGTGATATATTGGAAACCGACCTTGGTGAATATATTTTGCAAATCGACGATGATAGACCATCGCATTTCGTGGCACCATCGCTGCATAAAAACAAAGAACAGATACGCGATACATACCGGGAAAAAATAGCCTACGATGGTACCGAGAAACCTGAGGAATTGACGGTCTATACGAGAAAAGTATTACGGGAAAAGTTTTTACAGGCAGATGTAGGAATTACCGGATGCAATTTTGCCGTTGCTGATTCAGGTACAGTGACCCTTGTTACCAATGAAGGCAATGCAAACATGGTGACAACACTGCCAGATACACAGATTAGTGTGATGGGGATGGAGCGGGTGGTTCCATCATGGGAAGATTTGGATGTGCTTGTTAGTTTGTTGTGCCGCAGTGCGGTTGGCCAACATCTATCCACGTATGTAACCGCAGTCTCTCCGGATGTAGAATCAGATACGGTTGACGCGCCAAGCGATTTTCATCTGGTTATTTTGGACGGAGGGCGTTCCCGTGCTTTGGGGACTGAATTTCAGGAGGCATTGCATTGTATTCGCTGTGCAGCATGTGTCAATGTCTGTCCAGTTTATCGTCATATTGGCGGTCATGCCTATGGCTCTATTTATCAGGGGCCGATTGGGGCGGTACTATCACCAATTCTGGCAGGGTATGAAGAATATCAGGAATTGCCGTTTGCTTCCAGTCTATGCGGGGCCTGTACCGAGGCGTGCCCTGTAAAAATTCCGCTTCATGAACTGCTTATCAGACACCGTGAACGCATTGTTGCCGGGGAGGGGAAAACAAAAGCAAGCGAGAAATTGATGATGAAGGGTTTTGGAAACATGACGTCATCAGCATCAGTTTTTCAAACGGCAGTAAAAGCTGCACCAACATTAACCCGTCCATTTGCAAAAGACGGTTCCATTTCTAAAGGTCCCGGCCCATTAAAAGCCTGGACAAACAAACGCGATTTCCCGGCGCCAAGCAAAGACAACTTCCGCCAATGGTTTGCCGATCACAAACGTGGGGGCGATATAAATGAGTAAGGGGAATATCTATCATCGGGAGGAATTTTTACAAACGATTGCTAAAAATCTCAGGCGCAAACCACGACTACGTGAGATGGAGCGCCCCAAAAGAAAATATAGGCCGGAGCCAAAGGTATATGCGACACTTTCAGCAACGGAATTGCTACAAGTAATGAGAGATGAATGCGATAAGATCCATACCGAACTGCTGGAAACGGATCAAGCATCTCTTCCCAAGGTATTAGCTAAACAAATCGGAGTTCATGGGAATGGGTCAATTGTAATACCGGAAGATCCACGGTTTATCGACTATGGATTGGATGGTGTGTTATCACAAGAAGATGTTCATACATGGGATCCTTCCCGTGGAGATGAAAACATTACTCATGCGGAGCAGGCCAATATCGGTATTATGTTTAGTGACATCACCTTGGCTGAATCGGCAACAACAGTCATTTTTAATGATAAGAACAAGGCAAGGGCGATCAGTTTATTGCCAACAACTTTCATTGCGATTATTCCCAAGCATTCGATTGTACCCAGAATGACCCAGGCCGCACAAATAATTGAGCAACAAATTAAGGCCGGAGAAACGATTCCCTCCTGTGTTAATCTTATCTCCGGTCCAAGTAACAGTGCAGACATTGAGTATAATCTTGTAGTTGGCGTACATGGACCGATTAAGGCATCATACATTGTTGTTGATTAACTGTGAAAATGTAGCAGGAATTGGTTTTCCTGTTACATTTCATTCATTCCGCTTCCCGGTTACCACATTCAAACCTCGTAGGCCCATTGCGTTCCATGAATTTTCCAAAATAAGAATATCAAAAGCTATCAAACTATGGTAAAATAGATAGGAGTTTCTTCCTAAGTATGTTAGCATGGCGAAAAAATGAAACATATGAGGATACGAGGAGTTTTAAAGATGACCAGAACAGAGAAAAACCGAAATAAAAAATCTAAAAAAAGATGGCTGAGAATTCCGCTTGCTATCATTTTGTTAATAGTGCTTGGGGCAGGTGCGTATGCCTTTTCGATCTACCACAATGCCAAAGTGACGGTCAATAACAAGATGCATGAACAGGTGAATTCCATTGATCACAACATAACGAAGAAAAAATTGAAAGCGACCAAACCTTTGAATATCTTATTGCTTGGTGTTGATGAGCGTGAAAATGACAAAGGACGTTCAGATGCTTTAATGGTGCTGTCGCTTGATCCAGTGCATGCGAAAATGCAATTGATAAGTATCCCCCGGGACACCAGAACAACAATTGTTGGAAAAGGTTTTGAGGACAAGATTAACCATGCCTATGCTTATGGCGGATCAGATATGTCAGTAGCAACGGTTGAAAACTTCCTTGATATTGACCTGGATTATTACGTACAAATGAATATGGAAGGGTTGCAGGAACTGGTTGATCAACTGGGAACGATTAGTGTAGACAACGATATTGCCTGGAATGATGGGAAGTACGAATTTGATAAAGGTCCGGTCGAAATGGATGGTGACAAAACCATGCACTTTGTCAGGATGCGTAAACAAGATCCAGATGGCGACTTTGGCCGGACAAAACGACAGCGGCAAGTGATTGAAGGTATTGTCAATAGAGGGGCAAGTGTTGGATCTGTCAGTAAAATTAATGGTCTGATCGATATTATGGGAAACAATATGACAACCAATCTTGATTTTGATGATATGAAAAAACTTCTTAAAGGCTACAAAGATACAAGAAAAAACATCATTAGCTATCAAATGGAGGGGAACGGATCAAATATCAAAAATGATCAAGGCCAAGACGTTTATTATTTAATTGTTCCGGATGAAGAAGTGTCTAAAGTCCATGGAATGATTACTGATATAAAATAGGATATAAAAAACCTAGAACCTGTGCATCGTATGGATAAATGTGCAGGTTTTCCTTTCAGTTATTGTTCAGAAAAGTGGGATATCTAAAGACTCAACCATCCTGTGGTACTTTTTCACAAATACAATGAAACAATGCAAATAGGAGCCCGGAAAATGAAAACCAATTCCAAACTATTCATTTATACTTGCTGTGGGGTTATTTTCTTCATTAGTTTTATTGGTATGCTGATGTACGGATATAAAACATTTTATATTGAAACCAAAAGTGAACCGCATAAAACGTACAAGTATCATTTTGCCTTAATCGCGGAGGAATCTGATAACGATTATTGGCAGTTGATTAAACGGGGTGCAAAAGAGGCGGCAAAGCAGAATGATATTTATATAGAATATGTTGCACCGGAAAAAGCCGATAATGAAAAAATGCTGAAACTGCTGGATCGCATGATATCTGCCAATGTCGATGGCATTGTGGTACAGGGAATCAAGGGCGAACGGTTTGTCAATTTGGTACATAAGGCAACTGAAAAGGGCATACCCATTATAACAATTGATACCGATGTGAAGAGCAGCGAACGGAAGGTATATGTGGGAACCGATAATTTTCTCGCGGGAAAATTGGCTGGCCAGGCGTTACTGAAAAATACCACTGGTGAACAATATGTAGGGATTGTTACAGGCAGATTCGATGCGCTTAACCAGCGGGAACGGATTGCCGGCTTTAAACAGACAATTGCCGGAAACGACCGGATTCATATTGTTGATACAAAAGAATCGAATATTACTGTTGTTGGTGCATCACAAGCAACTTATTCATTGCTAAAACAATATCCAAAAATCACCGCGCTGTTTGGCACTAGTTCACTTGACGGTGTCGGCATCATTGATGGACTTGAGGAGATTGCTCCAAATAAAAATCTATATATTGTTGCGTTTGATCTTTTGCCAGAAACGCTGAATTTAATCAAAGAAGGCAAAGTCGATGTAACTATCGCTCAATATCCAGAAGAAATGGGTTCAAAAGCTGTTAGTATTATGATTAAATTGCAAGATAATGACATTCTGGAAAATCGGCAATATACCGGAACAAAAATAATCGAAAAAAAAGATTTGCTTCCCGATCAGGCTGGTGATGCCAAATGAAGACAATCAGGGGGAAACTATTGGTCTATTTTTTGGTATTTGTGATTCTTTTTTACGTCACGGCAATTTCGATTTTTGTCAGTTCCAACAAATTGACACATATATATGATGATAGCTTTCAACAATTTCTGTTGCTTAACTCAATCTCACAACATTCGAACGAACTTTATGCGAATACACGAACGCTTGTAGTGGAAGCGGATTCAGATAAGTCGAATAAATATTACAACGTTAAAACCATCTTACAAAATGAAATGGAAAAAATAACGAATACTTTCTATGATATTGATCCGATCAAAATTAAAAACTACCAAAATCTATTGGAATCGTTCATATTGGAAAGTGAATTGACGGTTGGTTTCGTATTTCGGGATGACATTGAGCAATATACCTATCATTTGGAGCAAACGCATAATGCATCGGATTACATACAGGAAGCAACCCTCGAATTAATTGATCTTGAATTAACGGCGTATCAATCATTCTATCAGGACCTGCAAGCAAGGAATCATGCTTTTTTCTATTTTATCCTTTTGTTATTTGTTTCTACAATCATGTTGGCGATATTCTTTGCCTGGTGGTTTTCCAAAGGGATTACCAAACCTATTGATAAACTATCCCATGCAGCAAAAGAGGTTGCAGCAGGTAATTTAACCGGAAGCCCGATTACCATACGCTCCAATGATGAATTGCAATTACTTGGTGATACATTTAACAGTATGCGCACAAATATTCATTATCTGGTCGAGGAAATTAGGGATCAATCCGAAATGGACCGTCTTTTGAAAGATATGGAATTAAAACACTTGCAAAGTCAGATTAATCCGCATTTCTTGTTTAATACGCTTAATACTTTATCGAAAATGGCCTATTTGGAAGATGCGCAGTCAACATCAGCTTTGATTGATTCAGTGGCAACATTATTGAGGCACAATCTGGGGGATATTGATAGTCAGGTGACGCTTGGAGACGAGGTGAAGGTTGTAAGGGATTATTTTCATATTCAAAAGACCAGGTTTTCCGAACGGATCCAATTCGATATGTCAATCGATGAAACTTGTTTAGCAATTCAGATACCACGATTAACCCTGCAGCCGCTTGTAGAAAATGCTTTTATCCATGGGATTGAGGAAAAAGAGGATGGTGGCACCATCACATTGACAATTTTTCCATGTGGGGAAGACGTTGTCGTTCAAATACATGATGACGGTGTCGGTATGACAGAAACTAAAGTTAATGAGCTAATGTCACTGATGAAGCGTAAGGGTAGGCATGTGGGACATTCGACAGGAATCGGTTTAACTAATGTGATCCATCGTCTGCAACTATTCTATCAAAAGAACCATGTTGTGGACATTCAATCGGAACCAGGTCATGGCACAACCATTTCGCTGTTCCTTCCCAAATATAACGTGGAAACATAACCAAAGGAGTAGAATATATATGCGCATATTAATTGCTGAGGATGAATTACTCGAACGAAAAGCAATGGTAAAGTTTATCGCAGCGAATTTTACTGATTTGGAAGTTGTTGGAGAGGCGTCTAATGGAAGAAAGGCGATTGAATTAGCACGGCATTATAAACCTGACATCATTTTTATGGATATTAAAATGCCGGGTATTAATGGACTTGAGGCGATAGAAACGATCATCCATGAAACTGCTTCCGTCAAGTTTATTCTTGTTTCAGCATATGACTCGTTTGCTTATGCAAAAAAGGCGATGCAGTTTGGCATCAAGGAATATATTTTAAAACCGGGGAAAAAGGTGGATATCATTCAGGCGATTCGTCGGGTGCAAAAGGAAATTATCCGGGAACGAGAACAACTTGCGGAACAATCGCAAACTAATCAGCTGGTTAAGGAACATCTGTTGACCAAATTGATGAAATATCCAGTTGATGATGCAACCAAACGCCTTCAACAGCAATTTTTCCCACAACTGAAAAATGGATACTTTCTTGTAGTGCAGGCAGTTAATGAAATTTCATATGATCAGGTCAAACAAATCTTTACCTTTCATCTTCCCGCGTCCTTTATTATGCAGCAACAAGGGGATTGGTATAATGTTTGTGTTTTTTCGTCTGCAAAAGTAGATAAAGCGGTAATATTGCAGACGGCCAGAATGATTCAAATGACATTGGGCGGAAATAGCTTCATTGGTGCAAGTTATTCATATCCTGTTGATGATTTACCTAAGGCTTATCATGAAGCTTTTTCAGCCTGCTTTGAACTGGAAAAGGAGCAAAACCGCCACTACGGATTTTTTATGAGCAAACGAACCTATTTATCGATTAACCAACCAGTTGCTAAACTACTGGATTTGATCGAACGTTGTAATGACCAGGAAGCATTGCAGTTTTACAGGGATAACCTGGGTCAATTTACCGCCAACGACCGGGATGAAATATACATGAAGATAAAATCAATGTTGACCAACCGTGGGCTAACCGCGCCGGAACAAAGCTTATCCGATTTAACCACAACCAAGGACTGGGAAAAATTTATTACGGTTTGTTGTTTGCAAATGCAGGAATATCACCAATCAAAACAATATATGGAGAAAGCAAAGCAATTTATCAAGCAGCATTATCGGGACACTATAACCCTGGAAGAAACAGCGGATCAAGTGAATTTAAGTCCCAATTATTTTTCTAATCTATTTAAGCAGGAAGAAGGTGCTACATTCATTGAATACGTTACCCGGGTACGTTTACAGAAGGCAAAAGAATTACTGGAGGAAAATAGCTATTCATTGAAAGAAATTAGTGCATTGGTTGGATACAATGATCCCAATTATTTTAGCCGAGTGTTTAAGAAACATTATTCCAAATCACCGAAACAGTTCCAACAGGCTATTGGATCAAAGACATAAATACCGAAACCATAAAAAAATGAAGAGAATCGTAAAAATGTACAGAAATTCTTCCATCCAAATACTAAAGTTTAGATTTATAATTTGTGTAAGCGTTAACAAAGGGGAGGGGGAATCAATGGTGAAAAAGATGTATGGATTTATTTTATTTTCCGTGTTCGCACTTGTACTCGCGGCATGTGGTTCAGATGCGGATTCGTCAGGCAAGTCCAAAGATGAATCTGCATCTGATTCAGGTGACAGTGCCAATGATGAGGTAGAAATCTTTAGCTGGTGGACCGGTGCAGGAGAGGAGGATGGCCTGCTTGCGCTTATTGATCTTTTTGAGGAAAAACATCCGGATATTAAAATTAAGAATGCTGCTGTTGCAGGTGGGGCGGGTACAAATGCAAAGGCAGTATTGGCAACGCGCATGCAGGGGGACGATCCACCGTCAACTTTTCAGGTCCATGGTGGTGCTGAATTGAATGAAGGCTGGGTGGCGGCTGACAAAATGGAACCATTGGATGACTTTTATAAAGAGAACGATTTAATGGATAAATTCCCGGATGACCTGATTGATCTTGTCAGTAAAGACGGAAAGATTTACTCCGTGCCGGTTGATATTCACCGGGGAAATGTCTTGTTCTATAACATGAAAGTATTTGAAGAAAATGATATTGACGTACCAAAAACATTCGATGAATTTATCGCCGCTGCGGACAAATTGCAGGATGCCGGGATAACGCCACTTGCATTAGGGGATAAAGAAGGCTGGCCAGCAACCCAAGTATTGGAAAATATTTTGTTGGGTGTACTTGGTCCTGACGATTATAACAAGTTATTCGCAGGTGAAATCGAATTTGATGATAAGCGTGTCAAGAAAGCCATTGACCAATTCGATAAAATGCTTGATTACGTAAATGATGACCACGCTTCCCGTAACTGGCAGGATTCCGCTCAATTAGTAGCAAATGGGGAAGCAGCCATGATTAATATGGGTGACTGGGCAAAAGGGTATTTTAACAACGATCTGGATATGGAAACCAATAAAGACTTCGGATACTTTGCTTTTCCTGAAACAGATGGAAACTTTGTTGTAATCACGGATACATTCGGATTGCCACAAGGCGTTGACAATCCAGATAATGTCAAGGAATTTCTAAAGGTTCTTAGTTCTGTGGAAGGTCAAGACGCATTTAATCCGTTAAAAGGTTCCATTCCTGCACGGGTTGATGCAGATAAATCAAAGTATGATGAATACGGCAACGACGCCATGGATGATTTCAATGATTCACGATTGGTTCCAAGTCTTGCCCACGGATCAGCGGCTTCGGAAGGATTTTTAACCAAAGTCAATCAGGCAGTTAATATTTTTGTAACACAACGAGATGCGGATAATCTTATTCAGGCGTTGAAAAGCGCGGCAGCAGAGCTATAAGTGCGTGTTCAAAAGGAGGATAAAAAGGACCGAGAAGTTCAAGGTGGCGTAGCTTTGAGCACCGGAGTGTACATAAAAGGTACATGAGGAGTGGAAAAGCAAGCCAACGAGCTTCTTCAAAGGAAGGCCGACTAAAAACGGGCTTGCGCTCAGGCGTCGACATACCCCTTTTGCAGGGGCATGTCATTTTTACCGGACTTTTTGAACATCCTCTATAAACATAAGTAATTGGATGGAGGCTGTCTTATTTATGGCAACAGCCTCCAGATTTTTTGACTGATAAGCTTGGATCCTCTTGATAGGAGGCGATGATATGGAGAGAGAAATACAAATCAAGCGTAAGAAGCGGTTGACAAAGGATCAGTGGACAGCAATAGCTTTTTTAATTCCATCCTTTATATTGATTCTCATTTTTGTTTACGGATTTATCGGCTGGACCGGATATGTTTCATTAAGTAACTGGAATACGTTAGTTCCGGATTTATCATTTGCCGGATTGAAAAACTATATCTATTTATTTCATGATTTTCGCTTTCAGGCAGATCTGAGAAATACATTATTTTTTACCGTGCTATTTATTGCTCTGGTGATTGTGTTGGGAATGGGAATTGCTATTCTGATCGATCAAAAGCTTAAAGGGGAATCTATTTTCCGAAATATATTTTTATTCCCGATGGCTCTATCATTCATTGTGACCGGGGTCGTTTGGCAATGGCTGCTTAATCCGTCAACAGGGTTTAACCATTTCTTGAACATGGTTGGTATTGAACCGAAATGGTATACGGACACCAATGTGTTAGCCGGGTTTCAGTGGGGAAGCATTGAGTTCGGCTTGCCCGTTGCAATTATTGCGGTTGTTATTGCAGCGGTATGGCAAATGACCGGTTTTTCGTTGGCTATGTATTTGGCGGGACTCCGGGGCATTTCGGATGAACTTCGGGAAGCAGCACGCATAGACGGAGCGAGTGAATTTCAGGTATATCGAAAAGTTGTATTGCCTATGCTTATGCCAATTACAGTGAGTGTCATTATTATTATGGCCCATATCTCCTTAAAAATATTTGATCTGATCTACGCGATGACCGGATCTGGAGCCAATTTTGTAACGGATGTTCCTGGTGTCTATATGTTTGAGACAACGTTTAGAGGAAATTATTATGCAAATGGAGCAGCAATTGCTATTATCATGTTGCTGTTGGTCGCGATATTTATTGTTCCATATTTATGGAATAGTCGAAAGGGGGATCAATAGTGGCAGCATCCTATATTGGTAAATTCATTAAATACTTGATTCTCATCGTTTTGGCTATTTTATTTTTGATGCCAATCTACGTCATCATTGTCACGAGTTTAAAGCCATTGGATGAAGTATCACTTGAGCAAATGTGGGCATTACCAACAACGATTGATTTCAGCTCGTATGCCCAAGCTTTTACAAACCTGGCACCCAACTTTTGGAACAGTGTTTATCTGGTAATCCCTGCGACTTTATTGTCAGCTTTACTTGGTGCTATGAATGGATATGTGTTATCTAAGTGGAAATTTAAAGGGTCGAATACGATATTTACGATTATTCTTTTCGGCATGTTTATACCATACCAAAGTATTTTGATTCCATTAATCCAATTTTTACGGTCAATCGATTTATATAATACAATTTCGGGATTGGTACTGGTTCATGTTGTCTATGGTCTGCCAATAACTACGTTGATGTTTCGCAATTTTTATGCCAGTATCCCGGACACGATGATCGAAGCTGCAAAAATCGATGGTGCTAGTTTTTTGGGGATTTTCCGGCATATTATGATTCCCCTGTCGATCACGGGGTTTGTTGTTGTAGCAATTTGGCAGTTTACAAATATTTGGAATGAATTTTTGTTTGCTGTAACCATTACAACGTCAGATAAACAACCAATTATGGTCGCTCTGCAAAACTTATCCGGCAGTCAGATTGTTCAATGGAATGTGCAAATGGCTGGGGCATTACTAGCTGCATTGCCAACATTGCTTGTCTATATCTTTTTAGGTAAGTATTTTGTCAGGGGCTTGTTGGCAGGATCGGTGAAAGGATAGCTTACTTTCTGGGATTCTCTATGACGAGTAATAAGACTCTCACCCAAAAATTGTCTGGGTGGGAGATGAGAAATAGGTGGTATGAAAGTGAGGTTTGGATTGATTTATAGTTGGAAAAGCGCTGCAAACTCAAAGATTCCGCAGCGCTTTTGTTCTATCTACAATGCCTTGACCAGTCCACCATCAACGACAAGTGTTTGCCCGGTTACATACGTATTTGCCTGGGAACATAGGAAGACAACCATCTTGGCAAACTCATCCGGTTCACCGTAACGTTGCATGGGAATCGATTGTTCTGATTTTTTTCTTTGCTCATCCGGGTCCATGTTTTGCTTTTTCGCAGTGATTTGATCGAGACTAGTCACCCGGTCAGTCGCAATCCTGCCTGGCCCAATCGTATTGATTAAAATATTGTCCGCTGCAAGTTCCTGTGACAAGCTTTTGGCAAGACCAACAATCCCCGCCCGAAACGTATTGGACAAAATCAGATTGTCCAATGTCTGTTTAATGGATGAGGACGTGATATTAACAATGTGCCCGCTTTGTTGCTTTTTCATATATGGCAGTGCTTCACGGATTGCCCGGACAAAACTTAACAGGTTTAATTCAAATGCGTTTTGCCAGGCGTCGTCATCAAAATCATCAAATAAACCAGCAGGAGGACCGCCCGCATTATTGACAAGGATATCAATCGTTCCATGTTTCGCAGCTGCTTTCGCGATTAATTGTTTGATGGAATCAGGGTTGGTAATGTCACAAACTTGATAGTGAACATGCGCATTCCCTGTTTCTTTTTGGATCTCATTTTTTGTTTTCTCCAGTTCACTTTCATTCCGGCTGGCGATGAAAACATGTGCCCCTTCCTCCGCAAATAGGTGTGCAGTTGCTTTGCCCAAACCTTTACTAGATGCCAATACAACAACCGACTTGCCTTCAAGACCTAAATTCATGGAATGACCTCCAATCAAATTTTTACTTGTGTTTTTATTATGAAATGAGGTGGGACGAAATTCAAATGTTAAGCTGGATAACCTCTAAATTAACGTTGACATCCTCAAGCCTTCCAGATATAATTACCAGCAGAAACAATGGGTGAATACCTAACTATACTGGAGAGGTTCTTAGTTCAACCCTCTATAAAAAACTAAGGACAAAACATGTCATGATCCAAAAACCATGTGCCTTAGGGGACCATGGTTTTTTTATGGAGTAAAGGAGGATTTAACGTGGCAGGGCGCGATGATAATGACTTGACTGATCTTACTTTGTTAGGCAGTCAAGGAACAACATATGCCTTTGATTACACACCGGAAGTATTGGAGACATTTGATAACAAGCATCCGAATAGGGATTATTTTGTGAAATTTAACTGCCCTGAGTTTACAACGCTTTGTCCGAAAACTGGACAGCCGGATTTTGGAACCGTTTATATCAGCTATATTCCAGATCAAAAGATGGTAGAAAGCAAATCACTAAAGCTGTATCTATTCAGTTTTCGTAATCATGGGGATTTTCATGAAGACAGTATGAATATCATTATGAATGACCTGATTGATCTAATGGATCCGCGTTACATTGAGGTGTGGGGAAAGTTTACACCTAGAGGCGGTATTTCAATTGATCCATATTGTAACTATGGCAAACCAGGTACCAAATTTGCGCAAATGGCTGACCATCGGTTGATGAATCATGATTTGAATCCAGAGAAAATAGACAATCGTTAATTTGTATCAATTACTCTGGAAACCCCGCAAATCACTGCTACATATCAGTATTGGCGGCGATGGATCCGTACTGATTTAGCCGTATGAATGGCTGATTATTGGTGCCTGGGTCATCCTTGGAGTCATACGCTATAACGTGACTATTGGGAACAACGGCAAAAAGTATTCCAATAAACACATGGAGAAGGAATTGAATCGCGTTGCATGACAGATTTTGAGCGAACCGCGGTGAATCGTTGGTTCGCTTTTACATAACTAAAATTGCAAAATAATGATTCGCAATAGTTATTGCATTCAAAAAAGTGTTGATTTATAATATAGTTAAAACCACATTGACAGGTTCCAAAATGATTTTTTTTGCATTTTATATAGTAAGCACCTTTATTACTAAATTCCTTTTAGTGCGTATGTACAAAGCCCGTTTTATCTTGTGGACAAATAACAGGATAGGAATAAAAATGCAGAAGATGGTTTCCGTAAAACCGAAACCTAAATGAAATCCGGAAATGAGCTAAGAATTGTAAACGCGTTCATTCACTATCCTGTTGTTCAGCAAGTTATATTTGCTTGAGAGGATGGGATGAGGGATGTTAACATTTTCGGTTTCGGAGTTTAAGGAACGATTAGTGAAAACAAAACAGCGGATGACAAATGCCGGGGTTGATATTTTGCTGGTGACCGATCCAGCAAACATGAATTATTTAACAGGGTATGATGCCTGGTCATTTTATGTTCATCAGGTGCTTATTATCCTGATCGATGAAGAACAGCCGATTTGGGTGGGGCGTGGTCAAGATGCAAGTGCGGCCAGTCACACTACTTGGCTGGATGATGATCATATTATTCCATATGGCGATCATTATGTGCAGTCAACCCAGAGGCATCCAATGGACTTTGTTTGTGATTTGTTAAAAATGCGAAAACGAGATAAGCAAACGATTGCCGTTGAATGTGATGCGTATTATTTTACGGCTAAATGCTATTTGCAACTTGTGAAAGGTTTGCCAAATGCGACATTTAAAGATGGTACCAATATGGTTAACTGGGTTCGGATTGTCAAGTCGGATCAAGAAATCGCTTATATGAAACGAGCCGGCAAAATCGCGGAAAAGGCGATGCAGACCGCGTTTGACATGATGGATGAAGGGGTAAGAGAATGTGATGTTGTTGCAGGCATTGCTCATGCTCAAATAAGCGGCCTGGAGGATTTTGGTGGTGATTACCCAGCAATTGTTCCATTATTGCCAACAGGTGAAAAAACCTCAGCATGTCATTTAACGTGGACCGAGGATCGTTTTAAACAGGGGGATCCAGCGATTATTGAATTGGCAGGTTGTTATAAACGTTACCATTCACCATTGGCCCGAACGATTGTAATTGGTGTGCCGACTGAACGAATGCAGTATGTCGCGGACTGTGTCGTAGAAGGGTTAAATGCAGCACTGGATGCAGTCAAACCTGGTATAACCTGCGAGGAACTTGAAATGGTTTGGCGTAGAGTTATTGAGAAAAATGGTATTAAAAAAGAATCACGGATGGGCTATTCGATGGGATTGAATTACCCACCAGACTGGGGAGAGCATACGGCAAGCTTAAGGCCTGGAGATCGTACTATTCTGGAGCCAAACATGACTTTCCATTTGATCCCGGGAATATGGATGGAGAATATGGGTGTAGAAATTAGTGAATCATTCCGGGTTACCGAAACAGGCTGTGAATTATTAGCTGATTTTCCGCGTGAATTGATGGTGAAGCCGCATATCAGACTGGCATAATACGAAAGAGATTAGCCCCTCACTACTCTAATGCGTTAATGTAGTGAGGGGGCTAACCGCATATGTCCTTCTTACTCAGCTTTTATTTTGATTAAATTCGGCGGTGTCTTCCCATTCAAACCGGCTTCTAAATTATACGCAGCAAGTTCTGACATTTTTAGCTCGGTTTCATGTGTGGATGACCCAATATGAGGGGTGGTCACCACATTTTTTAATGCTAGTAGCGGATTATCTATAGCGACTGGTTCGGTAGCAAACACATCCAAACCTGCTGCGGCTATGTCGCCGTTTTGTAATGCCCGGATCAATGCCGGTTCATCAACTGTTTTTCCACGCGAGCCATTAATAAACATGGCAGATGGTTTCATCATTTGGAATTCCTTTTCTCCCATCAGGCCTTTCGTTTCGTTTGTTAATGGTGTAATCAAACAAACAAAATCAGCTTCACCTAATAATCCGTCAAGACTACGATAGGAAGCGGCGAATTTTTCTTCTGCTTCAGGTTTTCGGCTGCGGCTATGATACAAAATGTTCATATCGAAACCAAAATGGGCACGTTGGGCGAGTGCTTTACCAATACGTCCCATGCCAATAATGCCAAGGGTTTTGTGGTGAACATCTACTCCAAAATACTCGGGGCCGATTGCCTCTTGTTTCCATTCTCCATTTTTTACAAGCCGGTCAAGTTCCGGTATTCGTCTTGCAGTTGCGATTAAAATGCCAAAAATCGTATCGGCAACCGTATCATTAAGTACATCCGGTGTGTTGGTTGCCATGATTCCCCGTTTATTAAGTTCTTCTAAATCCAGGTTGCTATAGCCAACGGAAACATTACTAATAATTTTCAATTTTGGTGCTTGCTCCAACAATTCCCGATCAACCACCAATTCTAAGCCAATAATTCCTTCAGTTTCCTGTAAACAGGTTAAAAACGCTTTATCAGTTTTTGTGTCGATATCTTTAAAAAAGTGTACATCATATTTTTGTTGCAATGCTTCTAAGACAGGTTTTTCCACACGGTTATAAGCAATAACTTTCCTCTTCATACGATTCCTCCATTTCACACACCATCCTACCTTAAAAATAGCGATATTTTATCATGAAGTCAACACGCTAAAAGGAATATTTCAAATTATAGGATGTTGATTGACAATTTGAATAGTCTGAATTAATCTGAATATAATTGGAATAATGCTTGCTTGATGGAAAGGTGATTTGGAAATGGAAAAATCGGTACGTGACCGTGCAAGTGAACTAACACCCCAGTTGATAAAGTGGCGACGTAAATTTCACCAGTTTCCGGAATTGAGTTTTCAAGAAAAGAAGACGTCAAAATATGTGAAATCAGTTTTGGATGATATCCCTGGCATGCAAGTGGAGATGGGTGTTGGTTATCCTACTGCTGTTGTTGGCACGCTTTCCAATGGCTCAGGACCAACCATTGCCATTCGCGCCGATATGGATGCATTGCCGATTCAAGAGGAGAATGCCCACGCATATCGCTCAAAGCATGAAGGTGTGATGCATGCGTGTGGTCATGATGCCCATATATCGATTGGGTTGGGCGTTGCAAGTTTGCTTGGTGACAGTTTTCAAAACGGTCGCTTACAGGGAACGGTTAAATTCCTATTTCAACCGGCGGAAGAGAAAGCGGATGTCAAAGGTTCTACCGGTGCACCCTATCTGATCAAAGCTGGTGTATTGGATGATGTGAATAGCGTAATGGCACTGCATATGAACCCGGAAAACCCAGTCGGTGAGGTGAAGATTCACGATGGGTATAGTATGGCAAATGTCGATGTGTTTCAAGCGACAGTATATGGAACAGGTGGTCATGGCGCCTATCCGCACCTTGGAACAGACCCGGTATGGATGCTTGGACCGGTATTGCAGGCATTGCATGGGATCGTGGCTAGAAGAATTTCCCCGCTGGACGCCGCAGTCATTAGCATTGGCAGTATCACAAGCGGGTTTGCCAGCAATGTGATTCCATCCGAAGTTGTCGTGAAAGGAACCATTCGCAGTTACCACCCGAATGTACGAAAAAAGATTCATGATGAGCTTCAGAAGGCATTTTCATTAGTAAATGTTTTAGGTGGGGCATTTGATTTAACGATTACACCAGAGGATCCGGCATTGAAAAATGATCCCGCCGTTAATCAACACCTTCGTCAGGTCATCAATGATTTATATCCCGATTTCACCATTATCGATGCACCATTTGGGTTGGGCGGGGAAGATTTTGCCCATATGACCAAAGTTGTGCCAGGTTCCATGTTTTTCCTTGGGTGTGCGATTGGAGATGGTGTCCATCGTGAGTTGCATACGCCAACTTTTGATATTGATGAACGGGTTTTGCCAGTGGGTGTTGCGATTTTGACAGAAGCTGCAGAGCGATATTTGCGGATAACCTGAAGGAGGACAATTTTATGTCAAGTTCGCCGATAACGTTACGGGATATATGGAAAGCTCGTCAACGGATTGCACCCTTTGTACAAAAAACACCATTAATCTATTCCCCATCGCTATCAGAATTTGCTGGAACCTTGGTCTATTTAAAACTGGAAAATTTAAATGTTAGCGGCTCATTTAAAATCAGAGGGGCAGCAAATAAAATCCTTCATTTGACACCAGAACAGCAAAAACTTGGTGTAACCACATTTTCGACAGGGAACTTTGGTATGAGTGTTGCATACATGGCGGAAAAACTGGGCATCCAGGCAACCATTTGTATCTCTAACCGTGTTCCTAACGCCAAAATCAAACAGTTGCAGCGATCTGGAGCCCGGCTGGATATTGATGGCAAATCACAAGATGATGCCGAACAGCGCAGTTACCAACTGGAAAAAGAGCAGGGAATGACCGTGATTCATCCGTTTGACGACCAAGATGTCATTGCCGGTCAAGGAACAATCGGCCTGGAACTGCTTGACGATTTACCAGATGTTGATACAGTCATCGGTGGATTATCCGGTGGAGGGCTTCATTCCGGTTTGGGTGTTGCTCTAAAAGAAACCGATCCAACGATTAAGGTTATCGGACTATCAACTGCAAAAGGGGCGGCAATGCACGCTAGTATTCGAGCGGGCAAACCAGTTATCGTAGAGGAAGAGAATACCTTAGCTGACAGTTTGCTAGGCGGAATCGGTGTCAATAACCAGTACACTTTTAATATGGTGCAGCGATATGTGGATGATATTATTTTATTAAATGAAGATGAATTTGCCCAAGGGATGGCTTTTATGCTTGATAAGCACCGAATGGCTATCGAGGGAGCGGCTGCATCCGGGATTGGTGCGATTTTAAATCGGCGAATACAATTAGGTTCGCGTGTAGTCGTCATTGTTAGCGGGGGCAGTGTAGATACATCGGTTATATTAGCGATTACCAAAGCATATATAGAAGACGAAAAGGGGTGATTTTTGTGCATCATATGCTTTATAATGATCGAATCGTCAAGCGGGAAAATCTAGTTGATATTGAGGATCGGGGCTATCAATTTGGTGACGGGATCTATGAGGTGATCGGTGTCTATAACGGCACCCCTTTGATGCTGGATGAGCATATGGCACGTTTACAAAGGAGCGCTCGTGAAATACAATTAACTTTACCTTCTTCCATCAACCATTTGAAAAATAATCTACTGGAATTGGTAAAACAAAATGAGCTAAATGAGGGCATTATTTATATGCAAGTTTCCAGGGGGGTTGCACCACGCTGGCATCAGTTTCCGAATACTGAAGTTTCCCCGGTAACAATCGCTTATACAAGGGAGGAACCACGGGAGACCAATGTAGAGGACGAAGGAGCAACAGCGGTACTGACCGAGGATATCCGTTGGTTGCGTTGTGATATTAAAACACTTAACTTACTGCCAAATGTGCTTGCCAAACAAAAGGCAGTAGAACACCATGCGATTGAAGCGATTCTTCATCGGGGGAACGTGGTTACCGAAGCAAGTGCGTCCAATGTGTTTATTGTCAAAAATGGAGAACTGTATACCCACCCGGCAAACAACTATATTTTGAATGGCATCACCCGGCAAAAAGTTTTACAGTTATGTCACGACCTAAACGTAAAGGTAAATGAGAAACTATATACGGTTGATGATTTACTGCATGCCGATGAGGTGTTTATATCCGCCACCAAATTGGATGTTGTGCCGATTTTACATGTCGATGAACATATCATTGGTTCTGGAAAACCTGGTATGATTACGAGACAGATAATCGCTGCATTTCGTTCTTTCTACCAGCAAACAACGTAAGCTAACCCGATCTGGGAAGGGTGTGTTGTCATGCATGCATTTGAATCTTATCATCCTACTATTGCTGAAATTAACATCAATGCTTTCAAAGAAAATCTCACAAAGCTAAAACAGATAGCCAAAAACAGTAACCTGCTTGCCGTCATTAAAACGGATGGATATGGGCATGGGATTGTACCGATCGGGCATGCCGCTGTTCAAGCCGGGGCGGATCGTCTGGGGATTACCACCGTAGCGGAGGGGGCATTGCTTCGTGAAAGTGGTGTTAAGAACCCGATTCAGCTATTAAGTGCGATTACACCGGAACAAGCGGGGGCAGTTGTTGCCAATCAATTAACAGCTTCCATTTCTTCCTCACAAATAGCCATTGCCATTAGTAATGAAGCAAAAAAGCAAGGAACAACCGCAGCTGTGCATCTGAAAATCGACACAGGACTGCATCGATTCGGGGTGAATCCCGAGCAGGCCGTAGCTGTTTGTCGATCATGTTTTTCACTCCCGGGACTATATTGGGAAGGAATCTATACGCATTTTTCTTGTGCCGATGAAGGAGACTGGCAGACAACCAATCAGCAATTTCACCTGTTTACGACGACGGTATCCGATTTAGACAAACACGGATTTCATTTTCCCCTTCATCATGTTGCTGGTTCAACGATTACCATGAAACGAAATGATTGGCATCTCGATATGGTCCGACCCGGGATTGCTTTATTCGGCTACCATCCCGATCGACGCCAACAGAATATCTTGCCGTTAAAGCCAGTTTTGACACTAAAATCGAAAATCCTCCAAGTACGGGAACTGCCACCTCATACGCCGGTTGGTTACGGTGGAGAATACGTTACGAAGACAACAGAAAAAATTGCGGTCGTACCTATTGGCCATGGTGACGGCTATCAGCGAATCTTATCAAATAAGGGAGAAATGTTAGTAAAAGGAAATAGAGCCGGGATTGTTGGTACGATTTCATTAGACCAGACGTTAATTAATGTCACAGGAATATCGGATGTTAACGAAGGGGATGAGGTAGTTATTATTGGCGAACAGGGAGACGATGACATACCGGCATATGAAATAGCGGACTGGATGAACAGTATTGTTGACGAGGTTCTGGCTAGTTTGATGGAACGTATCCCGAGGGTGTATATTTGAGATTGGATACAGGCGTAATCCAAGAAGGTGAGGAGATAATAAATGAAGAACTTAAAAATTGCACTTATTCCGGGTGATGGTATTGGACCAGAGGTGATAGCAGAGGGAGTAAAGATTTTGCGTGCCATCGAAAAAATGGACTCCTCGCTTTCGTTTTCATTTTCCGAGTTTCCGTGGGGATGTGAATATTATCTTAGGGAAGGCAAAATGATGGATGATGATGGGATTGAACAATTAAAACCATTTGATGCCATCTATCTTGGTGCAGTCGGTTATCCAGGTGTGCCAGATCATGTTTCGTTACGTGATTTGTTAATACGGATTCGCAGACAGTTCGATCAGTACGTTAATTTACGGCCAGTGACATTATTAAATCCATCGCTAACACCGCTAAAAGGAAAAACGGAACAGGATATTGATTTTCTGGTTATTCGGGAAAATAGTGAAGGAGAATATTCGGGTGCAGGGGATTGGCTATATAAAGGCAAGCCAGAAGAAGTTGTGCTGCAGACAGGTGTATTTTCCCGAAAAGGCACCGAACGGATTATTCGTTATGCGTATGAAGAAGCGCGCCGGACAAATCGGTCATTGACCAGTGTTAGTAAAGGAAATGCCTTGAATTACTCGATGGTGTTTTGGGATGAAGTGTTTGCGGAAATTGGCAAGGAATACCCCGATGTGGAGACATATTCGTATTTGGTTGATGCGGCAAGTCTTTATTTTGTGTCTAACCCGGAACGATTTGGTGTAGTCGTTACGTCTAATTTGTTTGGTGACATATTAACCGATATTGGAGCAGCAATTACTGGTGGCATGGGGCTTGCGACAGGGGCAAATATTAACCCCAAGAAAAAGTTCCCGTCCATGTTTGAGCCTGTCCATGGATCTGCACCAGACATTGCCGGAAAGGGGGTTGCTAATCCAATTGCCTCCATCTGGTCAGTTAGCCAGATGATGGACTTTTTTGGAGAAAAACAATGGGGAGCAGCGATTCTTCACACCATAAAGGAATTACTCCAGGAGACAGATTCGCTTACACCTGATCTTGGCGGTAAGGGGTCTACCAGCGATGTAGGTGATCGCTTTGTTGAATTGTTGGAACGTAACGGTTGAGGCTCAACAACTAAAAACGAATGATACAATTGGGTTGTATCATTCGTTTTTTTATTTAAAAGGAGAGTGGATCGCACTTGGACAAGGTAACTTCCTTATTCTCCCTTGTTCACACGTGCTTGATATAAATAAATTTTCCAAGGGTAACCTTTTTTCTGAAAGCTGCGTTCATAATGAAGGTCGTTTTCTTGATAATTTTCGATTGGGACAGCGGAAAAGATGTAATCACCGCCAAGATCTTTGAATGCTTTGGTATTGATATCAAGGTCTTTAATGGTTTTTTTGCTGTTTTTCGTGAACATATAATGCTTGCCGATTTCACTTACATAAATATAGGCTCTGCCGCCCCAGGTATCGTAGTAGGATTTTAATGTTTTGTTTTTATCAAGCTCTGGCGCAATGATTTTACGAAATTTGTGTTTATAGGATAATGGATAACTATTATTGTAGGTATCCAGCGTATAAAAGCCATTGTACTGGGCAATGGCCGGGTGCAAGCCAATATTGACGATACGGTAGTCGGATGGGTCTTTTCCAATATAATCTTTCACGTCATCAAATAATTCAGTTGCATAAAATTGTTTGAATGTCGGGTTCTTCGTTTGACTGTATTTGGTTTCTTCGTTTAACGAAAAGACCATACAAACCTGCAAAATGATCAACAGGATGACGAATGGCTTAAAGAATTTAAAGTGTTTCCATAAAATTGTTAAGGCAAGCGCGAAACAAATATACCAAATCGGCGGGTCCAGAAAATGAATCCGGCTAAAATTAAATGTATTGGCTATCATAATATTATCTTTTACCACGCGCCAGCCTTCCCAATACCAGAACGCATACCATAATGACAGGAATACATTAAATAGAAATAGGTATAGGAGCAATTTTGGTTTTAGATAGCGATAGGCAGCTACAAGCAGACCCAGACCGATAACTGGGAAGATAACTAAATAGTGAATCGATAAATCATGCGTATGCCCGTTGATCAAATTATGTAGAAACAACTGAAACGTACCCGGTAAATCTTTATGTCCGAGGTCCAATTCATCACGATGCGAGGTAAACCCGCCCTCTAAAAACATCGAATAAATCAGCAAATATTCTTTAGCAAGATAAACGGCTGTCATTCCGGCAATCGCTGCAAAAAAAGGCCAATTAACGTGCTTGGTACGGATCCAATCTACTAACCACAATATTCCCATTAACCCAAGAAAAAAGACAAACGTCAGAATAAAGCTTGAGAAAAAGGGAATGAGCAATAGGATAATCCAATTATAGACTGGTGTCGATTTCCCTGATGTGCGGATCGTTAAGAAAATATGTAATGCCAATGGTAATCCGGCGATCGATAATAAACCGGACGGCCAATATGGTAAAAGCGCAAATCCCAATGATACGCCAACAATGATGAATGATGTTGACTGGTTACGTAAAAAATGCTTTTTAAGTAGTAAATACATACCGAAAAAAGCGACAAGCCGCATGATGGTTTGACTGATCGTATAAGCTGTCATTGGTTTGAACAGCACATACATCCAAACCACAGCATCGAAACCGGACGGAAGTGTACTTCTTGGCAATCCATTAATGATATTCGGCAGTGCAACATCATGTAATGTAAAGATATGTCCGCTCTCAGCTAATATTTTATACCAGACGATGTTGGAGTCCATATTATCATGGACGCGGATATGAGCATCTTCACCCAGCCAATAATAGGGAAATAGATAAGCGATAATCACTAGAAGTGCGATCAGAATATATTTATGATTGGTAATACGTGTAAATAGATTGGACCACATGATCGACAGCCTCTTCTCCAATTCCATAATATAACGGCAAGCGCAATAAGCGTTCACTTTCCGTGGTTGTATAGTGGTCTGTGCCAACGAACTTTCCGAACTTTTTCCCAGCGTATGAACTGTGCAATGGTACGTAGTGGGTTACGGCCATGATATCTTTGTTCTTTAAAAATTCCATTAGCCCGTCACGTTCCGCTTCATCTTTTGCCTTGATAAAAAACATGTGGGCATTATGTTGACAATCTTCCGGGATGGATGGTAGTTCGATCTGCTCCATGCCTTCTAAAGCCTGTTTATATTGCTGCCAGGTGGCAAGCCGATCCTGAGTTATTGTTTCCGCATGTTCTAACTGCACGGACAGATAAGCCGCGTTTAAGTCGCTTAATAAAAAGGATGAGCCAACATCACGCCAGGTATACTTATCAACCAGCCCCTTTTTAAATTGTTTTCGGTTCGTGCCTTTTTCCTGAATGATTTCTGCAGGTTCTATCGCTGTTGGGTCGTTAATAATAAGTGCACCACCTTCTCCACATATATAATTTTTGGTGTCGTGGAAGCTAAACGTACCAAAGTGGCCAATGGTACCCAATGGCTTTCCTTTATATGTACAGCAGAGTGCTTGTGCTGCATCCTCGATTACCCATAAGTTGTAACGATGGGCAATCTCCATAATGGCATCCATATCACAGGCCACACCTGCATAATGAACCACAACAATTGCCTTTGTCCGTTCGGTGATTGCAGCTTCTATTTGGACTGGATCAATATTCATCGTTTCAGGTTGAATATCAACAAATCGAATGGACGCTCCTCTAATGGCAAACGCGTTTGCGGTGGAGACAAAGGTATAGGATGGCATAATTACTTCATCCCCGGTCGTAATTTCAGTTAGTAATGCAGTCATTTCCAGGGCTGCTGTACAGGACGGAGTTAATAACGCCCGCTCACACCCCAAGTGATCTTCCAACCAATCCGTACATTTTTTTCCAAATGGGCCATTACCAGACAATTTATTATTTTTAATTGCTTCGTGCATCGCCTTTTCTTCTTCGCCCACATTACAGGGTACATTAAATGGAATCATCTTTGTTCACCTCGTTTTGTGCCAATAGTTTCCTGCCATTATTCGTTCTCAACAAAATGTTTTAAACCATCTACAACTACAGCGATTGACTCGTAACGATGATGCCTGAAACAATTAGGGCGAGACCAATTACTTTTTGCAGCGTAACAGGTTCCTGAAATAAGAAAACAGATAGTAAGAACACTAAAACAAATGAAAGACTCATAAATGGATAGGCATAACTAATATTAAACTTGGTCATGGCTGCCATCCAAAATAAAGAAGCTACAAAAGCGGAAAGAAATCCGGATAAAATAACCGGATCCAATAATAGCTTTAGCAGGAAAACAAGTTTATCGAGCCACCCATCAGGCAGACTGCCAGCACGGTCAATTTTCCATTTTAAAATTAATTGACCGTAAACCGTAAAGAAAATCGTGCCAAAAATATATGCGTATCCCATTATTTTTCCTCCGGGGCAGGACCTGTTAATTTATGATAGACATCTGTCGTACGCTTTAATTTAAATCCGAGACTAATAAATAGATTTAAAGATGCCAGATTTGCCGCAGAAATCGAAGTCTTTAATTGCTCATATCCAAGTTCAAATTGCGCTTGACAGCATTTACTGGTAAAAGCTTTTGTCAGTCCCTTGCCGCGAAATGTTTCTTTTATTCCGAGCAGAAGTACTTTATCGTCTTCATAACCGTAAAATCCTGCAAGTTCCCCATGATTGTAAAGAGCAATAATCAGATCCTTTTCCTGCAAATCACGTACCCAATTCATATAACGAAGATCAGCCATGAAGGACGGGATATGAAAGTCCCGATGGAAACGGCTAATTTCAAATACTTCCTCGGCGATCGCATAGACATCTTCTGTTACATAATTCTTGGAAATTGAAGTCCCTTCCTGCTCAATCAGCTGTAAGTCTTTCTTTTGACAAACGGGTTCGATCATGGTGTCCATGTAATAAAAACCATGTTTGAAAAGCAGTTCCGTGTTTGCCATTGGATCTACCTTAATCGTGTAGTGACCATCATATCGATCGGTTTCGTTAAGCGCTTCTTCTGTTAGTGAGGTGACTTCGTATGTATCAATATGAAAATTTCGTTTATCCCAAGGAGTTGGACGTAAATAGGTTGCTGTCTTCATATATATCAGCTCTCTTTCTTTGCATCCTCAGATTCGTTTGTTGTTTCCCGAATCAGATAAAGTGGTCTGGCTTTTGTTTCATTAAATACTTTGCCAAGATATAAACCAAGTACCCCGGTGTTAAATAAAATCAATCCACCAATAAAATACAGGGAAACCATCACACTAGTCCATCCTTGTACAGTTGCATCAAGGAAAAAATAGCGGATAAATAGATAAACGCCAAACAGAAAGGAAACAAAGGAAATCAAAAATCCCAATTGTATTGATAGCCGTAATGGCATGTTGGATTGGGATATGATCGCGTTGGTTCCCAATTTAACCAGCCTTTTTATATTATAGGAGGTTTTTCCTTCTTTTCTGGCATTATGCTTTACACGTACTGTTCCTGTTTTATACCCCATCCACTGAACAAATAAAGGAAAAAAGCGGGTTTGTTCACGCATGGTTCGAAAGCCTTCAATTACTTTTCTCTCACTAATACTGAAATTGGCAATGGTATAATCGGAATTCCACCCCGTAAAGAAATCATAGATACGGTAAAACAACTGTGATGATTTCCGCTTAAGCCATTTATCCTGACGTTTTGTTCTGTTGCCAAAAACAACTTCATATCCTTCTAATGCTTTTTGATATAATGTCGTAATCTCTTCCGGGCGATCTTGCAAGTCACAATCCATCACCACTACCCAGTCGCCGTTGGTATAATCAAGACCGGCAGTAATGGCATGATGTTGACCAAAGTTACGGGCCAGGTCGATTCCTTTGATCCGATTATCCTTTTGGCTGAGCTGCTTGATCGTCTCCCACGCCTGGTCAGGGCTTGCATCATTGACTAAAAAAATTTCGAGTTGGGCTGGAATGGCTTCAATTGTGTTGATGATACGGGTACATAATTCTACCAGACATGTTCTGCATCCGTAGACAGGGATGACGACCGAAATCAGAGGGTAACTTTTTCCCATTTATTCACATACCATTCTACCGTTTGTTTGATACCGTCATGAAATGTGATTTCCGGTTTCCAGCCCAGTGCATCCCTGATTTTTGTATCATCAACTGCGTATCGCCGGTCATGTCCCAACCGATCTGTGGTAAATTCAATAAGATCAGAAAAATGCTCAATTGAATTTTTAGCTTTTCGTTCCGGCTTTAGCTGATCAAGTATACTGCAGATCTCCTGAGCAATCCTGATATTGGTCCATTCGTTACCGCCACCAATGTTATACGTTTCCAGACGGTTTCCATGATGGTAAATCAAGTCAATTGCCCGGCAGTGATCGGTTACATGAAGCCAATCGCGGATATTTTGTCCGTCACCGTAAATCGGAATTGGCTCTAGTGCAAGTGCTTTCGCAATAATCGTTGGAATCAGTTTTTCGTCATGTTGTTTTGGCCCGTAATTATTGGAGCAGCTTGATATCACGACATTCATGCCATACGTGTAGCCGAAACTTTTCACTAGTAAATTGGCGCTTGCTTTTGATGCACTATACGGGTTGCGTGGATCATACGGTGTGTTTTCATTAAATTTACCTGTTTTTCCGAGTGATCCGTAGATTTCATCGGTAGAAATATGATGAAATCGGCGTTCCTGAAGTACCCCTTGTTGTTCCCATGCGTTTCTTGCAGCCTGTAATAACACTAATGTGCCAGTAATATTTGTTTCGGCAAATTGTTTGGCATCTTGAATCGACCGGTCAACATGTGATTCAGCGGCAAAATGGATAACGCCATCAATATTAAACTCCGAAAAAATGGAAGTGATCAATTTTTCATCGGTTATATTACCCTTGACAAAATGATAATTCGGGTGGTACTGTACTTCAATTAGATTATCCGTTGTACCGGCATATGTCAGCTTATCAATATTGATAAGCTGACAATCAGGATATTGTTGCAGAAAATAAGTAATGAAATTGGATCCGATAAATCCTGCTCCTCCGGTAACAAGAAGGGTAGGCTTTCGTTTATTCATTTTCAACCAGTCCTAACATTGGGTTGCGATCGATGGCTTCCCAGTACTGCTCCGTATGCTTGCGATTGGCAATGTCCAGCAAATACTTTCCATAATCATTTTTTTCCATCGACTTCCCTTTTTTGTATAATGCTGCTTTTGATATATATCCCATATAATAGGAAATTTCCTCCAAACATGCCAGTTTAAAGCCTTGGCGCTGTTGAATGTTTTTTACAAAGGCACTGGCGTCAAACAAGGATTCGTGGGTTCCGGCATCCATCCAGGCGAAACCTCTTCCCAACAACTGAACATCTAATTGTCCGCGCTTTAAGTACTCTTTATTCAAATCGGTAATTTCCAGTTCTCCGCGTTTGGAGAAGCTTAATTTGCGGGCGTAATCCACTGCACGTGCATCGTAAATGTATAGTCCGGTTACTGCAAAGTCCGATTTTGGTTCAGCGGGTTTTTCTTCCAGTGAAATGACTTTTTGTCTGTGATCGAATTCCACTACGCCAAATCGTTCCGGATCCTTTACCCGATAACCAAAGATGGTTGCATGCCGGTGATTGCTGATGGCCTCACGAAGCATCGTTGTAAATCCTTGCCCATAAAAAATATTATCACCAAGAATAAGGGTGACGTTATCTTTTCCGATAAAATCTTCGGCAATCATAAATGCTTCCGGAATACCATTCGGTTCGGTTTGCTCTTGATAGGTGAGTGAAATTCCGAAACTTGAGCCATCACCAAGCAATTCTTCAAATCTGGGACGGTCATGAGGTGTGCTGATGATCATGATTTCTTTAATTCCACCTAACATCAATACAGATAACGGATAATAAATCATCGGTTTGTCAAAAACAGCCAAAAGATGCTTGTTGATGCTATTTGTACTTGGTGATAAACGGGTTCCGCTGCCACCAGCCAATATAATACCTTTCATGAATACCATCCCTTCCACTTTTTAACTTTTTCACTAATATGATTATAAACGATCTCTTAACAAGGTATAACCGTTTTGCATGAAAATTAATCTTACAATTTTATTTCAGATTTATCGCAAAAGTGTGGGACAAGAGATGTTTTTTCTTGAGGCGTGTTTTTCGACATTATTTGCAGTCTTTGCATCTCTTCCAATACTATTTGTCCCAGTCGTGGAATAAGGATATAGAAAACACACCATAGGGGATGGATGGCATGAAAGGTAAGGTAATCGGGATAATGATTTTGTTATTTACTGCAATTGCTCTGGCCACAGGAGGTTATTTTTATTTTCGCCAATCACCAGAAGATATGGCACAAAAAGCAGTAGATACATTTTATACATATGAACAGGACGGTGCATTTTCTGAATCATGGGCCATGTTCCACCCACAGATGAAAGAAAAAATCGATAAGGTTCAATATCTGCAAATTCGGCCGCATGTGTTCCTAAATGACTTTGGTGTTGATACATTCACCTATACGCTTGGTGAACCGGAAAAGACGGAAGGATGGACAATGGAAGAGGGTGCGGAACCAATTGATGTGGCATATAAAGTAACTGTAACACAGACATTCAAAGGGAAATTCGGCAACTTTAATATTGTTCAGGATGTATACACGACTCTTGTGAAAGGGGAATGGACGATTCTATGGGATTATGGGGACAGATGAATGATGTACGGATGTACGATTGTAGTTGTTGATTATCCAGGGACAATTCGTCTAAACTTATTTTAAAGATATTTTTCAAGGGGGGGAATAAATTCATGGTACATATTGACGATATTCGGCAGGCAAAGAAACGAATTTCCGATATTATTCATACAACACCAATCCTTACATCAAAACAACTCTCATCTATGTGTGGAAATGAAATATTTTTAAAAGGTGAGCATCTGCAAACAACGGGTGCCTTTAAAATTAGGGGAGCGACAAATAAGGTAAAACAGGTTGCAAAGGAAGGAGCGCGATTTGTCACGGCTGCGTCATCAGGGAACCACGGACAAGCGGTTGCCTATATTGCCAATGTGCTGGGTGTGGATGCAACAATTGTTGTTCCGGAAGATGTAACCGAAAGTAAACTGCATGCCATCCAGTCTTATAATGGAAAAATTGAAAAATGCGGATTAACGTCAGCGGAGCGCCTGCCACGGGCCAAAGAGCTTGCGCATGAGGAAAATGGTGTGTTCATTCCGCCATATGATGACCCTTATATTATTGCCGGGCAGGGAACAGCAGGTCTGGAAATTTTGCAACAATTGGATGACGTCGATATGGTTGTCGTACCGGTCGGGGGTGGTGGGTTAATTTCCGGAATTTTAACCGCCATCAAAGAAACAAAGCCACATGTGAAAGTGATTGGCGTGGAGCCGGAAATTGCGAATGATACCTATTTATCATTGAAAAAGGGGAAAATTACCGATATTTCCGAAACGAGAACAATTGCTGATGGACTTCGGACCAGTCAGCCGGGCGATTTGACCTTCCCAATTGTGCAAAAGTACCTCGATGATTTAGTCCTTGTCAGTGAACACGAAATTAGTCAAGCATTATTCTTTGTGCTTGAACGCATGAAACAGCTTATTGAGCCATCCAGCGCTGTATCCGTAGCTGCAGCGATGTTTGACAAGCTGGGTGTAAAAGACAAAAATGTTGTATGTGTGCTTTCGGGTGGAAATGTGGATGTGCGTAATTTAAGTGGAATTTTTCCAAGAGATTAAACTGGGCAATTTACTACAATGAGTGGTTTTTAATGATATAATTGATGAGATGGAAGAACAATAAACTGATAAATAAATGAGTTAGATTCAGAAAGGAAATGAATATGGTAAAACAACAAATTGGTGTGATCGGATTAGCAGTTATGGGAAAAAATCTGGCATTAAACATTGAAAGCAGAGGGTACTCTGTCGCAGTATTTAACCGTTCCCCTGAAAAAACAGAAGCGTTTTTGGCAGACGAAGCGCAAGGGAAAAATATTACTGGCGTACAATCAATTGAAGAATTTGTAAACACGCTGGAAAAACCACGAAAAATTTTGCTGATGGTAAAAGCAGGTCCGGCAACCGATGCAACGATTGCCTCTTTGCAGCCTTACTTGGAAAAAGGCGATATTTTGATTGATGGTGGGAACACACTATTTGAAGATACCATCCGCCGGAATAAACAGTTGCAAGAAACTGGTATCCACTTCATTGGTACAGGCGTTTCCGGTGGTGAAGAAGGCGCATTGAACGGCCCTTCCATGATGCCTGGTGGACAAAAAGAAGCCTATGATCTTGTCGCACCAATTTTTGAAGCTATCGCCGCCAATGTTGATGGTGATCCATGTGTGACATATATTGGTCCAAATGGTGCCGGTCATTTTGTGAAAATGGTACATAACGGTATCGAATATGGAGATATGCAACTAATTTCGGAAGCTTACTACATTTTGAAACATGTGCTTGGTATGAACAACGATGAACTTCATGATGTTTTTGCCGAATGGAATAAGGGTGAATTGGACAGTTATTTGATTGAAATTACATCGGATATTTTTACCAAGGTAGATGAGGAAACAGGGAATCGTCTAATTGATGTTATTTTGGACAAGGCAGGACAAAAAGGAACTGGTAAATGGACAAGCAAAAATGCCTTAGATTTGGGAGTGCCGTTACCATTAATTACCGAATCGGTGTTTGCCCGGTTTATTTCGGCGATGAAAGATGAGCGTGTGCAAGCAAGCAAAGTGTTAAGTGGACCGAACACCGGTGGATATGATGGCAAGCGCGAAGAACTCATTGAAGCTGTACGCAAAGCATTATATATGAGTAAAATCTGTTCCTATGCCCAAGGATTTGCGCAAATGCGTGCAGCTTCAGAGGAACATGATTGGCATTTGCAATATGGCGATATCGCGATGATTTGGCGTGGTGGCTGCATTATACGTGCGCGTTTCTTGCAAAAAATCAAGGACGCTTACGATCGTGAACCAGCGCTTGCCAATTTATTGCTCGATCCTTACTTTAAAGAAATTGTGGAAAACTATCAATCGGCATTAAGGGAAGTGGTTTCCATTGCTGTGAAACATGGAATTGCTGTACCTGCCTTCTCAAGTGCGATTGCTTATTATGACAGTTACCGTTCCGCAGATTTGCCTGCCAATCTGCTACAGGCGCAGCGTGATTACTTTGGCGCTCATACGTATGAACGAAAAGATAAAGATGGTGTATTTCACGCCAATTGGTTTTAATAACGATAAAGTGAAACTCTTCATTTGATGGAAGGGTTTCTATTTTTTAAAGGCCAGGAAGTATAAGAATCCAGGTTACGGATTAGACCGCAAGCAAGCCAGCTTTTAACAGGGATAACCAGTGACAAAAAAGTAAAATATACAGATGAACAGAGTACTTCTGTTCCTAAACCCCACAAGGAGTGATCGGTGTGGCAGACAACAATCGTAATCAATTGTTAGTGCCTGGTGCAAGAGATGCAATGGAAAACATGAAGGATGAAATTGCAAATGAATTTGGTGTCAAGCCTGGAGCGGACACAACTGCACGTGAAAACGGATCGGTGGGTGGCGAGATGGTCAAACGAATGATCCAAATCGCTGAACAAAATATGCAAAATGGCAAACAGTAGTATGCCTAAGCCATCGTTTATGGCAAAAGGGGACACCCGAGGTTTCGGGGTCCTCTTTGTTTGTGGTAAACTGGATTTGTCAGAAATTTTATTTACCAAGGAGGAGAAACTATGTCACAATCGTTTCAGGTCATAAAAGGGGCGGAAGAATTTTATTTTCCCGGAAATGATACCGGTGTATTAGTCATCCACGGATTTACAGGTTCAACACAAAGTATGTATTATCTTGGAGACGAGCTGGCGAATGCTGGTTTTACAGTGTTCGGGCCACGTTTAACCGGGCATGGAACTGCGCCGGAGGATATGGAAACAGCGACATATCAGGATTGGATCCAAACAGTTGAAGATGGATTGGAAAAATTGAAAGTCACCTGTTCCTCCGTTTTTGTGGCGGGGTTATCGATGGGGGGGACGTTAACATTATATTTGGCAGAAAATCATCCAGAAATTAAAGGGATTATCCCCATAAATGCGGCTGTAGAGATGCAGGAAATGAAGCAAAATTATAAAGCGTTATCTTCTGCCAATACAAGGTTTGTAGAAGGTATTGGTTCTGATATTAAACAACCTGGTGTGAAAGAATTGGCATATGCACAAACCCCGGTAAAATCAATGGGAGAACTTATTTCTCTGGCTGAACTTGTCAGGAACGATTTGCCAAAAATTACTGCACCAATACTTATTTTTTCATCTGCCGAAGACCATGTGGTTCCCCCGGAAAATTCCCGGGAAATATATGAGTCAGTTTCATCGGAAAACCGTACGATCACGATTTTGGAAAATAGTTATCATGTTGCCACTTTGGATCATGATAAAGAATTAATTGCTGAAAAAAGTATTAAATTTATTCAATCACTGCAGTAATTCATCTAATAACCAAAACAAACAAAGGAGTCCTAGCTTTGAACATAATCGATACACATTGTGATGTTTTATTAAAACTGCAAATGGCTAAAAGAGGAAAGCCGTTTGGCCAGGAACCAATCCATTTTCAGGACTCTGATCGGCTGGACAGTAATTTAACCCGTTTAAAGCAAGGTGGTGTACGGGTTCAGTTTTTTGCTATATTTATTGACCCGGATGTACCGTCCGATGAAAAATGGCAACACGCGCTCGAGCAAGTTGATTTGTTTTATACAGAAATATTAGAAAAACATCACGAAATCAAACATATTAGAAGTTGGACAGATCTGGATCAATTGCAAAAATGTGAAATGGGTGCCGTGTTGACATTGGAAGGTGCTGATGCATTTGGTAATGATCTGATCAAATTACGCCATTTATATCGATTGGGTGTTCTATCGCTCGGTCTGACCTGGAATAATGCCAACCTTTGCGCTGATGGGGCAGGAGAACCACGCGGCGGAGGCTTGACATTATTGGGAAAAGAAGTCGTCAAGCTGAATAATCAGCATCATGTCTTCACTGATGTATCACACGCGACGGTAAACGGCTTTTGGGATATTTTGGAGTATACTGATTATCCGCTCGCCAGCCATTCGAATGCACGAGCGATTTGTGATCACCCGCGAAACCTGTATGATGACCAAATCAAACGGATGTTTGCTAAAAATGGACTGATCCAGGTTGTTTTTCATCCGCTCTTTTTAACCGGGGATGAAAATCATGCAACGATTACCGATTTATTGCGACATATAGAGCATTTATGCAGCCTTGGCGGGGTCAAGCAAATCGGTTTTGGTTCTGATTTTGATGGTATCAGTCACTATGTTCGTGATCTGGAAAATGCCGCAAAATATCCTAATCTAATCAATGAACTGCAAAAGCATTATTCGGAAGACGAAGTGAAAGGATTCTGTTACCAAAACTTTTTAGACCATCGGCCAATCTAGTAAAAGTGTAGTCTACTTTCCTCTTGTTAATAGGTCATCCCCGCTTTCTGCGCATTTTTTACTACTCTGCATCATAGAATGGTAGCACGTACAATTTGTACAACTATTTTTAAGGGAGTGGATTAGTATTGGCAGGAAATCGTGGCGTTGTCTATGTAAAACCTGGGGAAGTTGAGGTTCGGGATCTCGACTATCCGGATTTGGTACTACACGATGGCCCAGGTGTTAACCCGTTAAACGTAGGCAGAAAATGTAATCATGGTGTTATTTTAAAAGTTATTACGACTAATATTTGCGGCAGTGACCAGCATATGGTTCGCGGCAGAACAACTGCTCCGAGTGGATTAGTATTGGGTCACGAAATTACTGGAGAGGTAATCGAAGTTGGTAGTGATGTAGAATTTATTAAAAAAGGTGACATGGTGTCGGTCCCGTTTAATATTGCCTGCGGTCGCTGTCCGAGCTGTCGCCGACAAGATACACATATTTGCGAAAATGTGAATCCGGATCGCCCGGGGTCTGCATATGGTTACGTGGATATGGGCGGCTGGGTTGGCGGGCAGTCCGAATATGTAATGGTGCCATATGCTGACTTCCAGTTATTAAAATTCCCTGACAAAGATCAAGCGATGGACAAAATTCTGGATTTAACCATGTTATCGGATATCTTTCCTACAGGGTATCACGGTGCGGTGAGTGCCGGGGTAAAAACTGGGTCTACTGTATATGTTGCTGGTGCTGGTCCGGTCGGATTGGCAGCCGCACATTCCGCCCAGTTGCTTGGTGCGTCCGTTGTTATTGTTGGTGACATGATTGAAGAGCGCTTGCAACAGGCAAGAAGCTTTGGATGTGAAACGATCAATTTAAGAGAACATGCGAACGTTGGCGAACAAATCGATCAAATTCTGGGTGTTCCTGAAGTAGATTGTGCAATTGATGCGGTTGGGTTTGAAGCAAGTGGGCATGGCGAAGGAGCGGGAGAAGCACCGGCAACCGTGCTTAATACGGTGATGGATATCACCCGAGCCGGTGGGAGACTGGGGATCCCAGGGCTTTATGTTACAGGCGATCCCGGTGCAAAGGATGCTGATGCTAAAGAAGGCACCTTGAAAATCAGGTTCGGATTAGGCTTTGCCAAAGCACATACATTTGTGACCGGTCAAACACCGGTAATGAAATATCATCGTGATCTAATGAAGGCTATTTTGAGTGGAAAAGCACAAATCGCAAAGGCAGTCAACGCAACCTTGATTTCCCTTAACGAAGCTCCGGCCGGGTATAAGCGGTTTGATGGTGGTGTCTCGAAAAAATTTGTCATAGACCCACATGGTTTGGTGCGAAATTAACTTGGATTAATAATAATGAAAAAGGGGAAAGAGGCTGGGACAAAACTCCAGTAAATAAAAATTAAGGCGTAGGAGCTTACACTAAAAAAGTGTAGGCCCCACGCCTTTTTTGACATTATTTTAGTAAACAAAAAGGACACCCTTTGATAAAATTAAAGTAACTACACAATAATTTATGGAGGTGTCCTTATGTTTAAACATTATACCATGAATCAGGTAGTTTTGCCGCTAGATTTAGAAATTAAATTGAAAGAGAATGATATTGCTTTTGCGATCAATGATCTTGTCGAGAGTATTCCTGAAGAGGTTTTCGATGACTTTATACGACAAACCGGCCGTCCTGCGTACCATCCTCGCATGATGTTGAAAGTCATTTTGTGTGGGTATACGCAATCCGTGTTTTCTGGTCGTAAAATAGAAGCTTTATTACAGGATAGTATCCGCATGATGTGGTTGGCTCAAGGACATGAACCCAGCTATCGCACGATCAATCGATTCCGTTCTAATCCACACAGCGAAAAGTTATTGCGTGAATGCTTTGTCCAGTTCCGGAATCAGCTTGTGGAAAAGGAATTGATTGAAGAGGAAGCCATTTTTATTGATGGTACAAAAATTGAAGCGAACGCCAATAAGTTCACCTTTGTGTGGCGGAAATCCGTTGAAAAATATAGTGATAAGCTAATCGAAAAGTCCAATCAACTGTATGATGAGCTGTTGGAGAAGGAGATCATCCCGGCAATAGAGCGAGAAACAGAAGAGGAACTTTCCGTTAAAGAAATGGGAGAAGTAGTCGAAAAGTTAGATGAAAAGGTTGAGGAATACGATAAAAAAATCGAAGCTTGTGAGGTTGGTAGCGAACGAAAGAAAATCCGTTCCGAACGTAAATTTCCAAAACAAGCTCGCAAGAAATTTACCGATTTCATCAACCGTAAACAAAAGTATCAAAACGATATGGAGATTTTTGGTGATCGCAATAGTTACTCAAAAACGGATCCAGATGCGACGTTTATGCGCATGAAGGATGACTACATGAAGAACGGTCAATTGAAAGCTGGTTACAATGTCCAGATTGCAACGGAAGGTCAATACGCGCTCGCTTACGATGTTTTCCCAAACCCGACGGATACACGCACCTTAATTCCTTTTCTCGACTCGATTGAAGAAAACTTTTTCGAACTGCCGGAACACGTTGTCGCGGATGCCGGATATGGCAGTGAACAGAATTATGAAGATATCATCGAGAACCGAAATCGAACGCCACTTATTACATACAATCAATATCGAAAGGAGAAGAAAAAGAAGCATAAGGACAACGCTTTTCATGTAGATAATTGGGATTATAATGAGGACGAAGATACTTTTCTGTGCCCAAATGGACGGAAAGTACGATTTAGCCATCATTCCAAACGAACAGACAGGTACGGATTCACCCGTGAATTTAAAGTGTACGAATGTGAGCACTGTTCGGGCTGTCCACTCCGCGATTTATGCACGAAAGCAAAAGAAGGGAACAACCGAAGAGTCTACATTAATGAAAAGTGGGAATCCCAAAAAGAATATGTACGTGCGAAGCTTTCAGACGAGAAAACTGGTGAAATTTACGGAAAACGTAAAATCGATGTAGAACCAGCGTTCGGCTTTCTGAAGGCTAATTTGCGTTTCACTCGTTTTTCCGTTAGAGGAAAACAGAAAGTGAAAAATGAATTAGGAATTGCATTGATGGCGGTGAACTTGAGAAAGTACACCGCCACGAACAGTAAATTAGTACCGGAAGATAGAAACAACTCCACAAAAAAGGTTCCAAGCAAACTTTTGATTTGCTTGGAACCTTTTTATTTACTATTTTTGGCTAGTTATGTCCCAGCCTCTTTTTCTTTGAGGATTAATGTGTAGATATTAGGGAATAAGAATGTATATAAGGAAATATATTTAGACTCGGACGATGCCAGCCCATCATGCACTTAAGATGTTAATATGTTATTTGTAGGAATGAACAGTACGGAATGGACATAAATTTTTATAACAATTAAATTCATCAAGGGGCTTATATTACGAAATGCGGAGTTTCGGAATAAAAAAATTTTCATTGACAGCGATTACAGTATAAGAGTATACTAAACCTAACAAGTTAATGATGTGTCGGAGATTTGGAGACCCGCATTTCAATGGTATCTTTTGTAGGGAAAGGTATATCTATTGAAATGCGGGTCTTTTTCTTTTATTTCATTTCTTGTTGCAAAATGAAATTTACTGAAAAAGGGGTGGGAGATATGTCCGAGTTTTTAGCCGAGCTTATTGGTACGATGATCCTAATTATTTTAGGAGGAGGTGTCGTTGGAGGTGTCACGTTAAAAAGTTCCAAATCTGAAGGAGCTGACTGGATTGTTGTGACCGTTGGCTGGGGTCTCGGTGTTACCATGGGGGTTTACGCTGTTGGGAATTTTACCGGAGCGCACTTAAACCCTGCGGTGACATTAGGATTCGCTGCAGCCGGCGATTTTCCATGGGCGAAGGTTCTAACGTATATTAGTGCACAAATGATTGGTGCAATCATCGGTGCTTGTATTGTCTTTTTAAATTATTTACCACATTGGAAGGAAACAAAAGATCAGGCCGCAAAATTGGGTGTGTTTGCAACTGGTCCGGCTATTCGCAGTTTTTTCTCCAATTTGGCAAGTGAGGTTATTGGCACGTTTGTCTTAGTGCTGGGTTTAATGTTTATTGGTGCAAATGAAATTACAGAAGGGTTGAACCCGCTGATTGTTGGGGCGTTGATCCTGGCAATTGGTGTTTCACTGGGTGGTTCGACCGGATATGCCATTAATCCGGCCCGTGATCTTGGCCCACGAATTGCCCATGCTTTTTTACCGATACCAGGTAAAGGTGGATCGGATTGGAGATATGCCTGGATCCCGGTTGTTGGACCAATTATTGGCGGGGTCTATGGTGCACTATTTTATAATGCTATGTTTGCAGGGGAATTTTCGGTATCATTTTGGATAGGAAGTATCATTGTATTGTTCATTTTGATCGGAGCAGCGGTACATGAACTGAATAAGGGAAGAAACGAAAATAAAATAGGCGAAGACATAAAAAATTAACGAGGAGGAATTATGATGAGTAAAGAACAGTATATTTTAGCGTTGGATCAGGGAACAACAAGTTCACGAGCCATATTATTTGATCATAGTGGTGCAATTGTGGAGACAGCACAGAATGAATTTGAACAATTCTTTGAACATCCTGGCTGGGTTGAGCACGATGCAAATGAGATTTGGAATTCTGTACTGGGGTGTATGGCTGAAGTATTGCGTAAGGCGGATGTTGATCCAAGTCAGATCGCTGGCATCGGGATTACCAATCAGCGGGAAACAGCAGTTGTTTGGGATAAAAACACCGGTAAGCCAATTTATAAAGCGATTGTCTGGCAGTCAAGACAAACGGAGGGTATATGCAAAGAATTACGCGATGCTGGCTATAATGATGTGATTCGCGATAAAACAGGGTTACTGATAGATCCATACTTTTCCGGAACAAAAGTAAAGTGGATCCTTGATAACATCGATGGTGCAAGAGAAAAAGCGGATAATGGCGAATTATTATTTGGCACGATGGATACTTGGCTGGTTTATAAATTATCCGGTGGAAAAACACATATTACTGATTATTCCAATGCCTCCAGAACACTGATGTTTAACATTTATGATTTGCAGTGGGATGATGAACTTTTGGATATTTTGAACGTTCCGAAGAGTATGTTGCCTGAAGTTCGCCAATCATCTGAAATATATGCTCACACAGTTGACTATCATTTCTTCGGTCATGAAGTGCCAATCGCAGGAATTGCTGGAGATCAACATGCAGCATTGTTTGGTCAGGCTTGTTTTGAAGAGGGAATGGCCAAAAACACATACGGTACAGGCTGTTTCATGCTGATGAACACAGGTGATAAAGGGGTAAAATCAGAAAATGGACTGTTAACTACATTGGCATGGGGTGTTGACGGAAAAGTGGAATATGCATTGGAAGGTAGTATTTTCGTTGCTGGTTCTGCAATCCAGTGGCTGCGTGATGGTTTAAAATTGATTGAAGACGCACCACAAAGTGAAGCGTTTGCCACAGAAGTTGATTCGACTGATGGCGTTTATATGGTACCTGCTTTTGTCGGATTGGGAACCCCTTATTGGGATAGTGAAGCACGGGGGGCAGTTTTCGGATTGACTCGCGGTACGACGAAATCCCATTTTATTCGGGCTACACTGGAATCATTGGCATATCAGACTAAAGATGTGCTGGATGCAATGATTGCTGATTCAGGAACTGATTTAAAAGGTCTGCGTGTGGACGGCGGTGCAGTGAAAAATAATTTCCTCATGCAGTTCCAGAGTGATATGTTAGGTGTACCGGTGGAACGACCGGTTGTTCAGGAGACAACCGCATTAGGTGCCGCCTATTTGGCAGGACTGGCGGTTGGATATTGGAAAGACAAAGAAGAGATTTCAAAGCAGTGGCAAAATGAAAAAACGTTTACGAATCAAATGGATGAGGAAAAACGTAATGAATACTATCAAGGCTGGAAAAAGGCCGTACATGCAACACGACAATTTAAATAATGATGTCGAGACCAACTATAGCAGTTGGTCTCTCGTTTAGTTATGCAAAGCTGCTTTTTTAGGTTATTCTGAAAGTGGGTTTCAAGTCATATAGGGAGTGATGAGTGGGATGAAAAAAATCGTAAATAATCCGGAACAGGTTGTCACTGACATGTTTAAGGGGTTTGTTTCGGCACATGCAAACACCATGAAACAACTATCTGAAACAACAGTCGTGACACGTAAAGAAGCACCTATCACGGGAAAAGTTGGTCTTGTCAGTGGTGGAGGAAGTGGACATGAACCTGCACATGCTGGATATGTCGGCAAGGGTATGCTGGACGCTGCCGTGTTTGGGGAAGTATTCACGTCACCAACGCCTGATCAGGTATTCGAAGCCATTAAGGCAGTTGATAGCGGAGCCGGAGTTCTGTTGATTATTAAAAATTACACAGGTGATGTAATGAATTTTGAAATGGCCCAAGAGATGGCTGAAGCTGAGGGAATTCAGGTTGATAAAGTTGTGGTCAATGATGATGTTGCAGTTGAAGACAGTTCGTTCACAACGGGTCGACGCGGAATCGCAGGAACTATTTTTGTCCATAAAATTGCTGGCGCGATTGCCGAACAGGGTAAGTCGCTGGCTGAGGTGAAGGCTGCCGCGGAAAAAACGATTGACTACGTTCGCTCGATCGGAATGGCAATTGCACCTTGTACCGTTCCAGCAGCAGGGAACCCAAGCTTTACGCTGGCCGAAGATGAGATGGAAATCGGGATTGGCATTCATGGTGAACCAGGAATAGAACGAAAAAAATTGGCAAATGCTAACGAGATCGCAACCGAATTGGTTGAAAAAATTTTAGCAGATATGGATTTTACCGATAGTGATGTGGCAGTGATGATCAATGGTTTAGGTTCTACTCCGGAGATGGAATTATATATTGTGAATGGGAGAGTCCAGGAAATATTACAAGAAAAAGGCATAACGGTCTATCGCACATTTGTGGGAGAATTTATGACCTCATTGGAAATGGCGGGATGTTCCGTATCATTGTTAAAACTGGATAATCAGCTGAAAGCATTATTGGACGCCCCATCTGAAGCACCAGCATTTCGTAACTGAAGGAGGAAAAGAAATGGATGTTTTTCAGGTAGAACATGCACATACATGGCTAAAGCTTGCCAATGAACGAATTCAGGCCAATAAGGAACAATTAACCGAACTGGATCAGGCAATCGGCGACGGAGATCACGGCATTAATATGGCCCGTGGTTTCAAGGAAGTGATAAGCAAACTTGATGCAAATGATTACGATACAGTAGCTGATGTTATGAAGGATACAGCAATGACTTTAATGTCCAAAGTTGGTGGTGCTTCCGGGCCGTTATATGGAACTGCTTTTTTAAAATTGTCCATGGCTTTTAAAGGAAAGAATGTCGATTATCAAACATTCATAAAAGGAATCGATGAAGCAGTAAATGGATTGAAACAGCGTGGCAAGGCGGAAATAGGTGAAAAAACGCTTGTTGATGTATGGGCTGCTGTTTCCGAAACACTACAGGACAACACAACGTTTGCAGGTGACACGATTCTTCAAACAGCTAAAACAGCAATGGAGCATACGAAGGAAACGATGGCAACCAAAGGTCGGGCTGCATATTTCAAGGAGCGATCGATTGGGCATCTTGATCCAGGAGCTGTTTCTTCCTACTATCTATTTGAAGCATTAAGCCTTACAATTGATGAAGGAGCGTGACCCCATGGCTTACACAGGACTGGTGTTAATCTCGCATAGCCAAAAGATTGCAGAAGGTATGAAAGAAATTATTCGACAAGTGATCAAGGAGGTTCCGATTCAGCCAGCTGGGGGAACCGACGAAAATGAGATAGGTACAAGCATCGATAAAATACTGCAAGCCATTGAACAGGCGGATGATGGGAATGGAGTCATCCTCATGTATGATCTTGGCAGTGCCAAAATGAATGCGGAAATGGCCATAGAGATGACTGACAGGGAAAATATTAAACTCGCTGAAGCACCATTAGTCGAAGGATCCTATGTCGCTGCTGTTGAAGCAGGACAGGGAAAATCTGTTGATGCGATTATCGACAATCTGAAACGCCATTTTTAAGGCCATTTTTACTGCTTTTAAACTGTAATGAAGAACTACGCTTTGAGGTGATCAAATATCGTTGAACTAAATGGAATCTTGCCAGCAGTCAGAGAAATGAAGGATTTTGAGAAATTGTTATCCAGTGATCACGAATGGATTATATTTTTGGAATCAAGACTTTCACAAATTAAAAACCTTGTTAGATATGCCAAGCGAAGTAAGAAAAAGGTATTGATTCACGCTGACCTTATTCAAGGATTAAAAACCGATGACTACGGAATTGAGTTTGTTTTTCGGGAAATCAAACCAGATGGCATTATCTCGACTCGGGGTAATGTCATTTCCCTGGCAAAGCAACATCATTTGTTAGCAGTTCAGCGAATGTTCGCTGTCGATTCCCATGCACTGGACAATACCATCCAGATTATCAATCGTGTGCAGCCGCACTATATTGAAATTATGCCAGGAATCGTACCAAACTTAATTACTGAGGTTTCGGAGCGGACTGGTACTCCGGTCATTGCCGGCGGACTGATTCGAACGGGTGAGGAAGTGCAAAACGCCTATGCTGCCGGGGCAAAAGCGATTTCCACTTCAGAAAATGAATTGTGGGATCTCTAAAAATAAAGTTGCCTGATTGGTTTTAACAGATTCCTTTTGAGGAGCACATCATATCTTTGACATCCTAAAATGGCGGAAAATATCATATTGCCTTTAATAAACTCGTTATATGTTAGCTTATTGAGGTTTCAGCTAATTCGACAATATGAATAACAGATTGGGAACAAAAATTCTCACTCTGTTATTTTTTATGTTAAACTATTCGTCATTTGCAAATCATTACCTTCTGCTTTTTTATCAAACAAGACAGGTCATCTCCCGGCCGATTCCCATTATTTCCTTTCCCATCAACCGAGAGAGGTCATCTACGGTCGATTTTATAAAGTTTTTGGCATTTTCTTGATGCTATTATGCCAGGTGCTAATAACTTCAACGATTCAAATGACCTTCTGCAAATGATTGGGCATGGATTGGGGGTTTACATAAGGTTTAACGTTGAATTTGGAGAAGAGGAACGCAGGAAAAAGATTAGGCAGTTCTGGTTAAGGTTGATATAATGTTAGTAATATCTGTAAAGGGGTGCGCGTTACGATGAAATCGAAATTCACATTGACAAAGGAACAAAAAGAGGAACTAACTGGTTTAATAAAGGGCTATTTTAGCAAAGAGCGTGACGAAGAAATAGGCGATTTAGCTGCTATGTTATTACTGGAATTTTTCATGGATGAACTTGCACCTATTTTTTACAACATGGCTGTAGAGGATTGCCATGCTTTTATGAGCGGAAAGCTGGATGATTTATTTGAAATTCAGAAGTAGGAGGAAGAATCATGCCAATGGATGGGAGATATCGTAAAAACATTTATCCCGGATTAGCAGTTTCTATTATTTTGAAAAAAGATCAGCGGACCGGGAAGACAACCGATGGTATCGTTAAAGATATATTGACAAAATCGGCTTACCATCCTCATGGAATCAAGGTACGATTAGCGGATGGACAGGTTGGACGTGTAGTGTAGGAGATGCTCGGTGAATAAGTTGATAAAATGGCTGATACTGGCAAGTTTTCAAGAAGAAGTGTGGATTTGATTCTCTAAAATGATGCAACCTAATTGTACTACAAGTATATGGTAAAGGCGGGTAGTTAGCATGAATATAGCCAATATCATGACAATTATTGGGTTTGTTACGGTTGTACTCGTGTTATTGGTGTTGAGCATAATTTGGATCTATGTGTTCTTCGTTGACCGGACCCAAAAGCAGCATCCGGTGTTAAGAAATTATCCTGTTATTGGGCGGGCACGATACTTTTTTGAAAAGATTGGGCCGGAACTACGTCAATATTTTTTTAATAACGATAACGAGGGAAAACCTTTTTCACGCCGGGATTATCAACATATTGTTAAAACAGCTAAATATAAACGGGACGTCGTTGGTTTTGGTTCACAGCGAGATTTTGATGCAGCCGGTTTTTTTGTGCGAAATTCGATGTTTCCCAAACTAACAGAAGAAGTAAACATAGATCGGAAAACAAAAGTGACTACTCAACGGTACTTGCTGTTGAAAGATCCACTATTTACGGAAAGAAAAGAAAAACTGGAGGATAACGAATCACTAGCATACTTGCTTCCGGAAGAAGACGCAATTGTCATTGGGGAGAATACCCGTCATCCATTTGTTGTTAGAGGTCAAATTGGTATGTCAGCAATGAGTTACGGCGCTCTTGGTCCCAAGGCGATTACAGCATTATCAGAAGGGTTGGGGATTGCTAAGGGTACCTGGATGAATACGGGAGAAGGTGGTCTATCCGATTACCACTTAAAGGGCGACGTCGATATTATAATGCAAATTGGACCCGGTTTGTTTGGAGTAAGGGAAAAGGATGGCAGCTTTGACTGGAATGAGTTACTGGAAAAAAGCAAGATTCCACAAATCAAAGCATTTGAATTAAAGCTTGCTCAAGGTGCTAAAGCACGCGGAGGGCACATTGACGGGGAAAAGGTCACTGAAGAGATTGCCCGGATCCGTCGTGTCGAGCCTTACAAATCTGTGGACAGTCCAAACCGGTTTACCGAATACAGTGATATTCCCTCTTTGTTTGAGTTTATCGAACGGATTCGGGAACATACTGGGAAACCTGTTGGCATGAAAATCGTAATCGGCAGCCCGGATGAAGCGGATGAATTAGCCAAACAGATCAAAGAGTTAGGAAAAAATCCTGACTTTATTACTGTTGATGGTGGAGAGGGCGGTACAGGGGCATCATATCAAGAACTTGCTGACAGTGTTGGACTTCCAATTAAAGCTGCACTTCCACTTGTAAATGACGCATTGGAAAAACATCGGGTTCGCAACCGGGTGAAAATCATTGCCTCGGGTAAATTATTTTCGCCAGACCGGGTAGCGATTGCTCTGGGAATGGGAGCAGATATGGTTAATATAGCGCGTGGTTTTATGATTACCGTTGGATGTATTCAAACCTTGAAATGTCAATCCAATGTTTGCCCGGTTGGTGTCGCCACGACAGACCCGGAACTGCAAAAGGCGCTTGTCATTGATGAAAAGAAATGGCGGACCGCAAATTACGTCATCACCTTACGAAGAGGGCTATTCCGGATTGCCGCAGCAGCTGGCCTTAATTCCCCACGAAAATTTTCCCGAGAACATATTGTTTATAAGGATGAAAAAGGCAAAATTCAGCCATGGTAAATGATGCAAAAAAGAGTGCGTTCCGGAAAACGTACTCTTTTTGTCAACATATATTGCATACCTGCTCGAAAACGCCCGTGAGCTGCTCGGGAAGTGCGCAGCGCATACTCGCTCGAAAAATCTCTATAGTCGCTCACGAAAGGAACTTCCGCTCGAGTGAGATGAAAAACCAATCAAGGGGGATCAGGGTCTATCCAGTGAAGCGATCTTGTCTGTTTCTATTTCAAATATGTATTCTCATCCCGTTGTTCAACCTTTCCTTCTTTCATAAGTTTACCTAAAGCACGTTTAAATGCAGCTTTACTAATTTGGAAGGTTCCCCTAATATCTTCCGGATCGCTTTTGTCGCTAAACGGAATGACACCATTATGCTCCTGTAAATGCTGTAAAATTTGATCGGCATCTTCGCTCATACTTTCCCCTTTAAGTGGTCTTAGCGAAACGTTTAAAGTTCCGTCATTTTTTACTTCAATAACGCGACCTGTCACCCATTCGCCAAGCCGAGGTTCTTGCTTTCGTTCGGTATGATGGATGAATCCACGGTAGTCATCCTCTGTAATGATCGCTGCCCCTTCTTTATTGGTTCGATATACTCTGCCACTAATCGATTTGTTCAGCAGTTCTTCCGGTGCCCATTCCCATTGTTTGGATAAAATAGCCTCTGTCGCCGGAATTGCCAGTAAACGGCCTTTTTGATCTTTTCCCAAGGTAACATAAAGCATGTCACCGGGCTCTGGCCAAACGTCTACAAATAATGGCAAATCATCCTTTGAAACGAGTATCTCTTTGGCTATTCCGATATTGACAAACACACCTAAACTGGGCATGACTTCAACCACTTCCGCCCAATCATAGACGTCCATTTGAATGGAGGGCAACCGGGTAGTAGCAATGGTTTGTCCCTTTTTATTCTGGTATAAAAAGACGTCAACTGTATGTTCGGGTTCTAGTTCATATTCTGTTTCATTATGGTGCAAAAGTGCTTCATTTCTATCTTTTGTTAAAACATAACCGGTATCAATTTTTCGTGCTACAGTCATCGGCTGAACTTTGCCGATTGGTAATGTATTCATAATCGTAAGTCCCTACTTTCATATATATGCGTTCAAAAAGGAGGATAAAAAAGACCGACTTTTAGTGAAGATCCCTATCAAGTGTCCTTTTTACCGGAGTTTTTGAACATCATCCATGTATTGGAAAAGGGGCACCTCATGATTAAGGTACCCCTTTGATTGCTAAAGTAACACATAAGATTTACGTTTTTAGTGCCCGAAATGTTTCGGGTGGGAATTCTTGATTTTACTGGACGTTCAAAAGTTTAACAACGTCCTGCTTTATATTCCTGATTAATGTCGTGAGAAATCTTAGGTTTGACCAAGAATTCACTCATGCCGCGGGTTTTGTCCATTGGGTGTTTTCTAACTTAAGCAATGTCAGCCCTACCTGCTCTGACATCCTTGCGACCCCGTAGTCGCGCCAGTGTGAATAAGTATCTTCAAAAACATTCCGTGAATGCCAGAATACTTATTGTTACTTCATAGATGTACAATCATCACATATTTACTTGCAATTGTCAAGAGTTACGAAAAATTATTCTGGCATTACCAACAAAACCGAGGTTGTTTTGAACACTTCTTTTAATTTCCCACCTGGAGTTATCTTCCCCAAGACTGGTATAATTAAACAAAAAGGAGCGATGAACGTGTGTAAAGTACATGGAGCGATTGATTCGGAAACGAGATGTCAACACTATCATGGAGAAAATGATCGAATTGCCATTAAGTTTTATTGTTGCGGAGAGTATTTTTCTTGCTATCAGTGCCATGCGGAGAAAGGTTGCGGGAAAACAAAGGTGTGGCCACAATCAGAATTTAATCAACGAGCCATACTGTGCGGTGCGTGTGGTACGAAACTTTCCATTCAAGATTATTTAAATTGTGGTGCAATCTGCCCCGAATGCGGTGCAAACTTCAATCCCGGATGTTCGCTGCATCAGCATTTATACTTTGATGTGTAAACTATCGATCCAATAGCGGAATTTCAACCAAAATGGTAATCGACTCGATATCGATCACATGTCAACTTTACAAGTGAATTCATAGTTATTTAGGCAAATTTACAATAGGACAAAGCGAAACACTTGAAAAAAGCCGATCACATAGTATTAAATTGACTATGGAAACTTATTTTCCAAGGTAGGGAGGGAAAAATAGTGGCATTTGTAATATTGGAACCTTGTATAAACGAAAAATCAGCGGAATGTGTGAGCGTTTGTCCTGTTGATTGTATAGAGGAAGGACCGGATCAGTTTTATATTGACCCGGATGTTTGTATCGATTGCGCAGCTTGCAAGGCAGTTTGCCCGGTTGATGCAATTGAGGAGGAGTATGATCTCACATCAAAGCAAGAGTATTATTTGGAGAAGGCAGAAAACTTTTTCCGAGATCGATAAACGATAAAGCTTGCTGTCGATGATCAACAACATATAATGTTCATCATTTTGTATGGCGTTTCATGGTTTGCTTTTTTTCAAAGGGTGGATATTTGTATACACCGAAGAAAGGATAGAAATATGATTCGAACCATTTTAATAATTATTGGTGCAATTGTGGTGATTGGCTGGATCATTTCCATTTTATAAAATTTGTAATGCCGGCCAAGGTTTGATCCTTGTCCGGCGGTAAGTTTCAGGTAGAACCATACATGTTTTAAACCGTGGATTTCTCACAACATGTTGTAAATTCCGAGTGAAATAAGCAAAAAAGGTGGAAGCAGTATTAACTTTTTGATCCATCGGTTGTTGGAGAGGAACATACCGACATGAGTTCCGCAAAATACCAATAGCCCACTCATAAATGCTATCAAACTTGCCGTTAATATTGGAGAATAGCCCACCATTGCCGCACTTAAGCCAGCGCCAAAGGCATCAAGAGCCAGAGCAAAACCAAGCAAAAAGGCCTCCTTGTTGGAAATTATTCCAGATTGATCCAAATCCGCCTGTTGTGGTTCTTTCAGCACGGATTTAAACTGGGAGAACTGTGATTTCTTGACTTCTATTTGACCATCTGGTTTTGATCTGGTTACATTCCACAAACAAAACAATCCGATCAAAACCAATATTACCCCGCCAATGATTTTGGCCGCTTTCTCCGAGATAAAAGTCGTTAATACACTCCCGATTGTCATCGCAGTCAGTACAATAATTCCTGAGCAAAGCATAATAATCAATAAAGCGGTAACCGGAATTCGTATGCGGCGCATGCCATAAGCGATGCCAACACCAAAACCATCCAAACTGACGGCCATAACCAAGAAGAATAGCCCTGTATAAAACAGCATAGTTAATCAAATCCTTTAGTATTACGTTCTAAAATATTGTATGGCAAACCGCTGTTGTTGTGATGCTTGACAGGTGTTGATTTTTAGATTACCTACCATATCTCTTTAACACTTTAAAAATTGGTATGTTAAAGCGTATTATAAATATAAAAAATGTTTTATGGAATGAGAAAAGATGGCGATTATGCTTTGCTCTCGAGAGTAGATACTGTTGTTAACAAATAATTAGTAGAAATATAAAGCATTGTAAATCCCGTGGGGAAAAGGTGCAATCAATATTATGAACATCCCATTGTTACAAAAAGTTTCCTCCCTTGTATATCAGATATGAATTTCGTTAGTATCAGTAATGATCAGAGAAGAAAAGACGTTGTGAAAGAAAATAATCCGTATTAGGGAGAAAACATTATCCTGAATTATTCATACTTCTAACCAAAAAGATAAATGAAGCTTAGCCCTGGGTTATTTTCGTAAAATAAGATGGAACCTTTCCAGAAATGGTTTGCTTAAACTAGAGATCCTTGAAAATCTCTAGTTTTTGGACATACGACTCCCTTGGTCTTACGATGGTTTTTTAAATGTGCTTAGAGAACAGCGGTATGGCCTCACTCTAATTGTAATCTTTGAATTCGCTGTAATACTTTCCAGAAAAACGATTGATACACAAAGCTGGAGGCTAATTTAAAGTAAAGAGATCGTCCTGACTTTACCAATTTACTGGCGACTTTAATGATTCTAGTTCGTATCGTTTGGATCCGCATGTTTTTCTGTTCTTCAGGAAAACAAAGCGTACGCATCCAATTCGTAAGGTTATAAGCTAACAAACTAAGCATCATTCTAACCTCATTGCATTCAAATTTATGGCTGCTCATGCGATCCAGGTTAAACCCATTTTTGGATTCCTTGATATAATTCTCCATCGTTCCTCTTTTCTGGTAGGAATGAACAATATCTTTAGGAGAGAAGACATCAGTCAGGTTCGTTACAAAGAAAGCGTGCGTGAAAAACAATTCACCGGCCGGACGAACGGATTGGATGATCACTTTTCTTGGCTTGGACCATGATTTTGCCTGATACTCGGCTTCTTCATAATAGATTTCCGATTTTGTCACATCGGTTGGAACAGTGGAAGGGTGCAGCTCATCGGCAAGTCGCTGCAAATTAGGATTGGATTTCAAACGAATCACATAATAAACCGATTCATCCTCGCACAGTTCATATAGGCCCGGGACGGCGAAGCCACTGTCACCGCGCAGAAACGGGATGGTTTCAGGAAACTGCTCATTGTAATGGTTGATAACAGGCTCGATAAAATCCACCACGCCATTGGAAGTATAGACATTGCCTGGGCGTAGTTTTGCTTTCAAAAAATCGCCGGTGATACCGTCAAAAGCAACTAAAGGATGAAATCCAATGGTTCCATAATGCGTATTGAATGTTGCATCCTCCTGATCGCCATATGTATCTGCATGAGTGGAATCCAAATCCAGAATAATCGACTTGGCATTTCTATATTGATGCACCTTGTCTAAAAGTTCCTGGTTTGCCTGGTTTAATTGTTCCATCGATTCATCATCAAATCGCGGGAAAAGCCGGGATAAACTTGGTTGGGAAGCTAAAGCATCTGTTCCTACAACCTGCGTAAAGACAGGATCATTCGTTAATTGATCAGCTGCGTCATCTTCGGCATATCCAGCAATGATTTGATACATCTTTTGGCGAAGTAACTGTTCATTGGAGTGAACATAGTAACGTCGATCATCTTTAAGCTTTAAATGCTTTGTCAGCGTTGAGAAGAAGCCAATCTTTTCATCGAACTCTCGGAATAAGAGTTCACCTGTATCGGATGAAAGTGCACCACCATCGTTAGATAATTTGATTTGGCGATTGAAATCTAGCGGTATTTGCGGTAAAGTAGCCAATATAAGAACCCCTTTCTGTTGGTTTTTGTTGGTACTTTAACTGTAACAGAAAATGGGTTCTTTTTTCATTTATTAGATGAATAAATGTTTTGGCTAAACCGACTGTCAGATAAGCATTTAAACTGTATTATAGAATTTCAGTGAATAATTCAGGATTATATGTATTATGGAAAATTTTCAGGGATTAAATGTTCTGGTCATTAATATTGGGCTATACGGGATGAATGCCGATAGCAAATTAGAAAGATGAATTATTCGTGTTAAATTGTGCCGGATATTCATCCTATGATTGAGAAGGTATTGAATGAAGAATAGACGTAATACGAAAATGTCAATTAGCTGGACAAAAATTCAGGCAGTTTGAATTTGTGGGGGAGGCTATTGGATCGTTCAATGAAACTATTGCACATACAGCTGGGATGAATTAATTGGCTCTTCGCTATCTAATGTTGAAATAGCAAATTAGTAGGGCTGTATTTATGCCGTTAATTTGGGGCACCTCATGTTGGATCTGCCACTGACCGTAATATGATCAAAGCTAAACCGGACAAGGGAATGGGTTCAGTTGCCGGCTCAACATTCTCCACCTATAACTTAAATATTTGACCTCACGTCCGATTCTGGAAAATTAACGGCATTCAACACTATATAGCGAGGAACCAATTAATTTAGATTTGTCTCGGAATCCTTTGGCATCTCTGTCTTTTAAGCTGATTTTTAAGAAGAAACTGTATACACCAATAACCTGAATTACTAATTGGAGTTTAATGCATCTTAATTCCTTACTACTACTTGAGTATAACCTGTTATCAAATAATTCATATCACTTGCAAAACTTTACATTGAATGCTTTAATTAATATAAACCGGTTCACAACTTAAAAGGGAGGTGTAACTAGTGGAAAATTATAATCAAGATCAGGAAGAAAAAAATACATTAAAGCCTGAATTATCTGTTCAACTTTCTTGTCATCATGCATTGGTTCATAACCCATTTGTTTGGGAAGATGATGAAGATGAAAAATCTGAATAACAACTAGGTTATTTCGATTTTGGATTATGGTTACCTAATTTCTTAAATAAAGACCTCAACTTTCGCAGCACAAATTAGGCAGGTACACCTTGATATAGTTAGGCAGACCTGCAGCCCAATGCTGTAGTTGACTTTTGATTAGTTTTTTAAATTTACTATTTGTCTTTTTTAGGGCATCTTCAAGAAGCTCGATTAATTGCTGTAGTGCCACAGCCCAATCAAGTTCCTTTACCTCATCACAGAGTTCATAAAACATACCGCCGAGTGTACGGTCGTCTGTACTGCATCGATTTTGCCAGGACAATAGGATATACCTTGTGAATACAATCGTTGTATGGGCGATAAGAGAGTCATATGATCTACCTTGAAACTCTTTTTGAAGTTTCAAAAGGGACTTCGTTGCCTTAAAGAAAACTTCAATATCCCACCGCATGCCATAAATGCGGATAATTTCTTGTTCGGTTAATGTACAATCTGTGCTCAAGATTGCCAGCCATTCGCTCTTCTTATTTCGATTGCGAATAAATACAATTTTCACATCCACCCCATTCTTCATTGTGGTATGAATGGAACGCAAAATGTTTTTATGATGTGCTGTAGGTTTAGCTAACCGATACAACTGTTTCAAACCAACCCAGTTGTCATTAACCAGGTATCTTTGGTTGGTATCTTTAACCATGCCAATAACGTCAACACCTTGTTCTACAATGGATCCTATAAGTGGCTGCTGTGTGAACCATGAATCCATTAAAACGTAGGATGCGTCAATACCTTTGGAGAATGCACGTTTGATCATTCCCGGTAATTGTTCTGGAGCTTTTTGTAAAGCTTCTTGTCGTCTTTTATAACCAGACGTACGCTTATCGATGCTTTCATTTATGCCGTTGATTACAGCCTTTTGAGAGCTCAACAACGAGAAATCAATTGGCATAAAAGTGGCGCCATCAGACCAACCAAGCGTGAGCATACGAAACCCTTTATAATAACGCATTTTTTGGGAAGCGTGATCAAAACAGCGGGCAAGTAACTCTACTTTTTTACTACGGTTCCGTTCATAAGATGAATCATCAACAATTAGTACTCTCGGACGGTCATTTTTAGTTAATGTGCTAACTTTACTAATAGTGGCTGCACTTAATGAAAGCAAAAAGCGTCGCCAATTGTATCTTGGGTTGTTTAGGAAACGGTATATCGCATTCTTTTCAGGTAGACTATCCGATTTCTTGCTTTGCAAAAGTCTGAACCAGTTTTTACCTTCGAAGATCAGACAGAAAATGAGTTTGAAAATATAAGCACAAGTGAAACCAAGGTTTTTATTGATCCCTGCGTCCCTTAGGTGTTTTAGAATATTTAATTCGTCAAATGCAGATTTTAATTCTTTTGGCAGTTGATTTTCTTTGTCATTATTCGCTATCATAGTAGTAGGCACCTCGCTCATGGTAGTTTTTTCTAGTCAATTAAACTATACCAAAAGTGGAGGTGTTTTTCTTTTATAACGATTGAATGTCAAGAACTATATTTGATTTATCACACGCTACGTCGCGGCTTAGTTAAATTAACTTTTTACTCCGCGAAAGTTGAGTAAAGACGAGGCCTCGTCAAATATACAAGGTGATAATATTGGAAAAGTATACAGAGGTTTACCACTGTTATGATGCTTATGGAAATATATTAACATTTGATGCTACAGGAAATGTTGTCGAAAAGACACAAATTGTTGATCATAAATCAGAATCATTTTCAGATGACGGAAATATACAGTCATTATTGTTCAAGGACACACTAGAGTCCCGGCTAAGTAAAAGTGTAATTAAGCAGGATAGAAATTACTATTTTTATTCGGAAATTTCAAATATACATAGTGATATTAGGAATACCATTCCTATTTATATTGGGAATTATTTTTTGATAATTGGACCACAAGTATTCTCGGAAAATAGTGCTTGTATAAACTGTATGTATCAACGTATTTCCGGTACAGATTTATACAGCAAAGTCCTAAAGGAGCACTCACACTTTAACTCGACACTTATTAATTTTATGGTGAAATTTATAAAAAGCAATAAGGAAATTGAAGAAAATAGAATTGAAATAATTGATATATTAGATAACAGGCAAAACTCATACATCCTTAAAGTTCCTGGTTGCAAGAATGAGGTGCATATTAATGAAAAATAAGACTTTAATCATTAATGGCTCCCCAAGAAAGAATAATAATTCAAGCTTGGTAGTTCGGGAAATAGAAGAGTTTTTAAAAAATCTCAATAAAAATTATTTGGTTTTAAAATTAAATGAAAACAAAAATATTAAAGAAATTATTAATGCCTTCAATAATTCAAGTCAACTAATATGGGTTGTACCAGAATATAACTGGAGTTATCCTGGCGTTATTAAAATGTTAGTAGAACAAATAGGTGTTGAATTACTGCAAGAAAAGTTTAATATTGTTATTTCAGTGTCGATAGGACCAAGTTCCAGAAATGCGCTCTCATCAATGGCAAATTTATTATTTTCAATGAACTCGATAACATTAACACCTGGGGTTGAAATAAATAATATTAGAGATTGTAATCCAGAGTATATTCAGGAACATATTTTACCTCCTATAAAAAATTTATTCTATTTTAGTAGGAAGGTTAAAGAATGATTAGTTTTGATAGTTTTAAATTTCACGACATGTTTACTATGAAATTTGTTCCTAGTAAAGAAGCTGAAAAAATTATATTATTAAGGACCCCCTATAACTCTCAAAATTATTTAGTGTGGGCTGAGAATCTAGTGAAGAGATTAAATTCAATTGTTTACATACAGGATGTAAGAGGAAGATATCAATCTAATGGTGAGTGGATTCCTTATAAAAATGAAGAAAAAGATTGCTTTCTTCTAGCCGAGCACGTAAACAAAAATAACAATAAAAATTTGCCCGTATTTGTTGTTGGATCTTCTTATGAGGCCTATACCGCCAGGTTAACGGCTCTGTATTTAAAAAACGTTGGTGGAGTAGTTTTAAGAGTAGGGGTTAGGTCAGAATATGAGGCAATGTACAATAATAATTCTTTTAGGCTATCTGATCGTATTTGGTGGATGATGACCCATGGATTGAACAAAGAATCTGATTATAATACATTTCAAGAACTACTTACAAATAATCCGGATATATGGAAATGGAGTCGTGAAGAGTGGTGTAAGTTTCTCGATTATCCTTTTTTATTTTCCATGGTGACCAAAGGTGTTATCCCTTTTCCTAAATGTCCCGTTTATATAATAGGTGGTTGGAGAGATGGTTATGTCGATGGCAGCTGGCGTGATTATATTAATTGGTTATCAACGAACAAGAACATCATCATTGGAGACTGGGATCATAGTTTACATTCAGAAGAAATGAAAAAGGTTAAAGAAATAACATGGTTGAAGGACCACAAAGATTTATCAAAATCTAGATATAAAATTATGTCTTCTAATGATTGGGTTATTAATCCAAAACTTAATAAAGATATCATAACCATTGAAAAGAATTTTTCTAGGTCTTTTTTTTATAGTGATGGAATTGAGTCGGATTATTTTGGCATGCCCCTTATAAATGGAGTGAACTCTCTAAATATACCATTAAAAATTAATGAAATAGGTTTTTATATCGGTACACCTATCTTAGAATACCGAATAAATGAAAAAAATAATTGGTATGCGCAGATAATAAGAAAGAGTAATGGAAATATTGAAATTCTATCAACCTTCATACTAAAACCTGAAAATATTAATTCAATAGGTATGCCATTTGCTTTTTTTAATGATTCTATGGAAATAATTGAATTAAGAGTTTCGCCTTGTTTTCATCCTATTTACTATAGCCCGATTGTTTCAAAGAATTATTCAATTCACATTAAAAATTTAACTATCTATAAGAAAAGTGGTGATAAACGTGGTAATTAAAGATATAACGGATACTATTAAAAACAAGCCGTTGATTATTGATAAACGTACTGGGATTATTAATTCCGTAAGACAGATAATTACTAATGAATTTCCTGATGTATTTACAGTAAATGCAATTGTTAATAATACAGCTTATTATGATAGAAAATGGCCGTGTGATAGAGCAGGTAGCGGGACGGCATATACACTTGACACGGCAATTAATAGTGCAATTGGTGAGGCAATTGAGAGATACTGCGGGAATATTGTTAATAATGAACTAATATACGCAAACGTGAATGAATTACAAGAGAGAAAAAAAACTTACTATAAGGTAGAACGTTTTGTTAAATATAGTGAAGCCCAATATCAAGCAAAAGGCTTTCCCTTTAAGAAACAAGGTGATGACGAACAAACCTATTGGATAGAAGGTAAAAGTTTATTAAACGGGGAAAAAGTTTTGGTTCCTGCTAGTTTGGCATATGTAAACTATTGGATGTTAGGAGAAAAACAAAAAAAGTTTCATTTTCCTCAACTATCTGGTATCGCAAGTGGTACATCATATGAATCTGCGATTCTTTCAGGATTAGGCGAAGTTATTGAAAGGGACATCACCATGAAATGGTGGATTAGTTCGCTTAATAAAAACATAATAGAGAAAAGTATGATCAATGATAGTCTTAGTTTTACTGTCTATCAGTTAGGAAACACCCCACTTCTTACCATTGCTGCTTTTCTTTGGGATGACTTAAATATGCTGTGTAATGTTGGCTTTTCAAGTCGATTTGATTTAAATGATGCAGTCAGTAAAGCTAAAAGCGAGGCCATTCAGCTAAGAAATACATCTTTGTCCTTGTTAAATAATGATCAAAAGGCCAACAAAAGTAATATTTTGGGGCCTGAACATTATTTAAAAGAATTTAAGATGGATAGAAGTTACGAAAAGGATTATAGAAAAGATTATAAAGATATGTATGATTTAATTCATAATACTCAGTATTACCTCGATCCTAATAATGTAAAAAAATTAGAGAAGTATAGGCTGGGAGAAACTACAAAACCAAACAAAAGTGAATCTTCAAATTTAAAAGAGTTAATTAAATCTATTGGCAAAAGATATGAAAATGTTATTGTAGTGGATCTAACTACTTCAGATGTCTTACTAACACCTTTTAGGGTAGTAAGGGTTTTGGTAACAGATATGATTTCCAATTCACCAACTGCCTATCCTCCGTTAGGTTTTTTTGAGGAATCAGAAATAATAAACCTTAGTCCGCTACCACACAGTTAATTCTATTTAATAGCAAAATGGGGGTAATGAAGTGCATATAGATAGTTTATTAAATCGTGTATATAATAAAGCACATGAATGGCAGGTACTGTCAATAAGTTTGTGTAAATTAATAGAGTATCCTCGGAATTGGGATTTGTTTTCTGACACCTACCCTGGGTACCCAGGGTAGGTGTCAGAAAATTAAATCAGATATTATTTGGTTTCCCGTATCGTTTTTCAAACATGTCCTGTAGCTGCTGATAAGCGCTTGCGAATCCCCTTAATTTTCGTTCTCCCCATCTTTGGTTATAGTCGGTTACTTGAAGGTACACTACTTTTTCTGTCGCCCTTTCGCTTGGTAAACTGTTCATGGTTTTTGTGCGCTTCTTGATTTCCTTCATCGTCCGCTCGATGATGTTCGACGTGTATATCACGCGCTGGATAGACGATGGGTAATCCAGGAAAGTCAGAAGCACTTCTAGATCTTCTTCCCATGATTTCACGACTTTAGGATGCTTCGATTGCCAAACCTGCTTAAATGCGTTAAATTGCTTTCTGGCTTCTTCTTTGGTACTTGCCTGATAAATAGGTTTTAAGTCTTCTGCTATGGCTGTCTGATCCTTTTTACGCACGGCATTTAACGCATTGCGGATTTTATGAACAACGCATCGCTGGACATCGGCTTTTGGGTACACCTCTTTCATAGCTGTTTCCAACCCGGGAAGACCGTCAAACACACCAAGCAACACTTCTTCAGCCCCGCGCTCGTAAAGATCTATCAAAATCTCTTTCCAGCCCAAGGAACTTTCCTGACCGCCTACATAAAATCCGAGAATTTCGCGGTAGCCATTCTCATTAACTCCAATGACGAGGTAGACGACCTCATTGGCAACGTCATCCCGGCGCAACTTTAAATAGGTTCCGTCCAAATAGAGGACTGAGTAGCGTTTATTCAATGGGCGTTGCTGCCAGGCCTCAATATTTTCAACTGTCGCTTCCGTGATGTTACTGACGGTTGTGGCGGAGTAGGAAGATCCTAGCATATGTTCAATCATTTCCCCAATTTCACGCGTACTAACGCCTTTCTGATACATGCGCGTCACTGTTTCACCTACCCACTGATCACGGCGTTGGTAAGGATCAAATAATTCCGTCTGAAAGTCACCATGGCGATCACGAGGTACTGCGAGATCATCAATATGACCGTGTTTGGTATCAAGGGACCGTTTGTAATAACCGTTTTTCACTTGTTTCAATTCAGGGTGTTCTACCTCGAAAAACTGCTTTCTTTCTTCCTCCATGATGGTCTCCAACTGCTCTTTGACAAAGTCACGTACAAGGTTATCCAGTTGATTTATAAAGTCATGATCCGTTATACTTTGAGACATGGTAGGGTTTCTCCTCTCTTTATTTGTTGTCCAATTTTGAGGATACCCTACCTCTTTTTTTCGTCTCAAATATTTTACACAAACTATTTTACGTCATCGAATGGCAGAGAGATATATATAACTATAGAGCAAAGAACATTTTATTGATTGGTGGTTATATAGAAGTATTTAGTATTTTGGAAAGAGTTGACTCCGATACAAAGCTTCATGTTGTAGATGTAGATGAAACAAAGTGTATGCAGCTAAGAAGACAGTTTTCAGATAATAGACTGATAATACATAATGTGGATATCATCCAGATTAATAATTGGATAGAAAAATTTGATATGATAATTATGAATTTCGTTCTAGAGCATTTGTATGGAGATACAAAAAAGGTATTGGAATTGTGCGAAACTCTTTTAGAATTAGAAGGAGATCTTTTTATTAGTTCTTGGCTACCGATAGTTGACGAATATGATATTGAAAAGAATCCCGAAATGTATAAATACATTCATGAAACTTCCATAGACAAATTAAAAACAATCAATTTACCAGTTAGGGATTCTGAGTTTTTTGAACACCAAGAAGAGATATCGAAAACGGATTATAATGATTGGCTAAAGTTTTCTAGTCAATACACAACTGAAAAAGAAGGCGGGCTAAAGCACATTGGTACAAGTGTTTTTCACTGTAAAAAACAGGTGGATGAGATGAATGGGTAATAAGGTAGCGATTAATTTTTTTGTGATAAGCGCAATTGCTAGTTTGTTAGCAGGATCTTTAACAAGGATAATAGTAATACTATTCGCTACTGACTATTTTGAAACTACCGCTTCAATATCCTGGATTGTGGCATGTGAAACTATCCCATTCCTTGTCTTCGGGTTATTTTCTGGGATTTTAGTTGATAGAAAGAATAAAAAGGGATTACTTATCCTTTGTGATATAGGTAGAATGTCCGCAATGTCACTTATATTTGTTTTTTGGTTCCATGGAAATTTAAATCTTTTTTATTTAGTACTATTACTCCTGTTGTTTGGATCATTTGATACAATTTATCAAACAGCTGAATCCTCGATTCTGCCCGAATTGGTAAAAAATAATAAATTAATGACATTTAACGGATACATCTGGAGTGCAGCAAATTTATCATCACTAATTGGTCCAGCAGCTGCAGGGATAATATATGCATACACTGGTGGACTATGGGGGCTATCGATAAATATAGTCATTTACTTGGTCTCTATTTTAAATCTATTATTCCTTCCTAACACCAAAAATTATGCGAAAAATCATAAAGTATTTGAGCCGACGATATTCAAAGATATATATTTAAGTTTCAAAAGTATTTTATCAAGTAAACCTTTATCTTCAATTTTATTAATTCTTTTTGTAGGTAATTTTTTATTAGCTCCTGTTGAATTTTTAATCATATCTCATCTTAGATTTGATTTGGGGGTAACTAGCGAGTTAACGGGTTTTATTTTATCGGCAAGTGGATTGGCAGGTCTTTTGGGGGGATTTATTTTACCTAAATTAAATAAAGCCGGACTTAAAGGACGAAATATAATCATTTATTCTTCTCTTTTAATTTTAGTAGGAGCTTTATTGCTGATAATATCCTTAAATTATTTAATTATTACAATTGGGCTTTTTCTTATCTCGTTTGCAATAACAGCGAGAACAGTTTACATAATAACCTTGAGACAAGTTAAAACAGAAAAAGCAAAATTAGGAATTGTGAACAGTTGCTTTAAGTTTATTTCCTTTGGTGTTCAACCTTTAGCGATTTTTGTATTCAGTCTTGTTTCAGAAGGCATTGAAGTGTATAATACACTCCTTTTATTAGTTATTCTGTTCGCGCTACAGGCAATATGGATTATGTCAATGATAGGAAAAAGCAATGACTATGAAATGGGGGAGGATTCATTTGAAAATTCGTAAAGCGTATCCATCAGATGTTTCAGATATTAAAAATTTATGTGTGAAGGGTGTTCAAATAGCATTTGAAAATGTGTACACACAAATTTTTATTGATAAGTCGATAGAAATCTTTTACAATCATGAACGTATTCAAAAAGAAATTTCATCTTATTTAGTAGCGGAAGACGATAGTGATATTATTGGTTGTATATCCTGTGGAATAAATGAAATGAGAGGCGAGTTATTTTCGCAAATTTATGCGTTTCATGTTGTTCCAACAAAACGAAGGAATGGAATTGGAGGTAATTTATTAGAAACGGCTTCCAATTATCTTCGTAAGAAAAAAATAAAAAGGCAATATGTTAGTGTATTGGGCAATAACGATAATGCTCTTCCATTTTATTATGCGATGGGATTTATTGAGGCTAGTAGACATAGTTTAGAGGATTCAATAAATAGCACATATTCTTTAGATTTAATGCGAAATTTATGAAGTATAAAAGATATTAGGAATTAATTCAATAGGAGGTTATGATGGTAGAAATTAGAATGGCTAGGTTAAAGGACGTTGAAGGGATAGCCAAGGTATGTATTGATGCTAATAGAGATACTTATAAATATACGCACTCAGAAGAATTTATTGAAAGAACAATAAGTGAATTTTATAATTATAAAAGAATAAAACAAGAGGTATTACATACTTCCTCCAGCTGGCAAGGATGGTTTGTGGCTATTGAAAACGATAAAGTTGTAGGTGCAATTGGAGGAGGAATGATTAATGATGAAAAGGGTGAAATATTTGTTTTATATCTTGATATTAATAAAAGAAGAGAAGGAATTGGGACACTTCTATTAAATTACTTGACGGATATTCAGAAGAAAGACGGTGCCTTAGAACAATGGGTTTCGGTTGCGAAAGGGAATCAAAAAGGTATTCCTTTTTATGAAGCGAAAGGATTTAAACGTGTAAAGGAAATAAAGAGTTTTGAATCAGCAGAGAATGAAAATTATACTTCATATCGGTACTCGAGAAATATATAAATTTTACCAACAGATAACCAATTTCACATAAACGTTATATAAAATTAATTTTTTAAACCTCAATAAAAGAAGCAAGTTTGAAACAAAAAAATTCAAGAATAGGCATCAAAAATTCTCCGTAAATTATCGGAACTTTTTGATGACTATTCTTGTTGGAGTAAATATATTTCTTTTGGTAAAGAACTTAAAAGAAGTATGCATGGAATTCAAATTCAAGCAATTAATCAAGCCAGCCGACTTTCTCTCCAATTCATGCTAAAATAGCCTTAAAGATTTTTTTACAGAGAGGATTTTTACATGAGTAAAACGGTTGTACTAGCAGAAAAACCGTCTGTCGGCAGAGATATTGCCCGAGTATTAAAATGTACGAAAAAAGGAAATGGTTTCATGGAAGGCGCTAATTATATTGTGACCTGGGCGCTTGGACATTTGGTAACCTTAGCTGATCCAGAGGTTTATGATGATAAATATAAAACATGGAAACTGGACGACCTGCCAATGCTTCCACAACATTTGAAGTTGGTTGTGATGAAAAAAACCGGCAAACAATTTAATGCTGTAAAAACACAGTTGAACCGAAAAGACGTAAAAGATGTAGTGATTGCTACAGATGCAGGGCGGGAGGGAGAACTTGTTGCCCGCTGGATTATTGATAAGGCACATGTAAAAAAGCCAATTAAACGGCTATGGATTTCATCCGTTACCGATAAAGCAATTCGTGACGGATTTAACCATTTAAAACCGGGAAGCCAATTTCAAAATCTGTATGCATCAGCAGTTGCCCGCTCGGAAGCGGATTGGTATGTAGGATTGAATGCGACCCGTGCATTGACAACCAAATTTAACGCACAATTATCAAGTGGCCGGGTACAGACTCCGACACTGGCAATGATCGATGCCAGAGAAAAAGAAATTCAAGCATTTAAACCAGAAACATTTTATGGACTGGAAGCTAAAACACAAAAAGGCTTCAAATTAATCTGGCGGGATGCGAAAAATAATAGCCGGATATTCTCCAAAGACAAGGCGGATCGTCTGTTGGAAGGGGTCAAAAATAAACCGGCAACCGTTGTAAGTGTGGATAAGACGTTCAAAAAAAAGCACGCGCCGCAGCTATATGACTTGACTGAATTACAGCGTGATGCCAACCGGATTTTCAACTTTTCTGGAAAACAAACACTGTCACTCATGCAGAAATTATATGAACAACATAAAGTGCTTACCTATCCACGGACCGATTCACGGGTCATCTCAACGGATATTGTTCCGACATTGAAGGATCGGGTTAAGGCATGTGGTGTTGACCAATACGCCAAAATTGCCGGAAAAGTGTTAAACCGGGACTTCAAGTTGCCAAAATCAGTAGTGGATAATAGCAAGGTGTCTGATCACCATGCTATCATTCCAACCGAACAGCCGGTGGTGCTTGCAGATTTAAGTGATCAGGAACGAAAAATATACGACTTGGTTGTCAAACGCTTTTTAGCAGTACTTTCAGAGCCGTATGAATATGAACAAACAACCATTGTCGCTGAAATTGGCAAAGAACATTTCACTGCCAAAGGAAAAATTGTCAAGAAACAAGGCTGGAAGGAAATTTATGATAGAAGTAGTGCTGAAAACGAAGATGATGTGGATGATCAGCGCTTGCCGGCTGTGAAAAAAGGTGATGTGTTTACTAATTTACGGTTGACCAGGACAAGTGGCGAAACGAAACCACCAGAACGTTTTACTGAAGGCGGATTACTGCAAGCGATGGAAAATCCCGTTCGCTTTATGGCCAAGGATGAACGGCATTTAGCTGGCACGATCAATAAAACCGGTGGACTGGGAACCGTTGCGACCCGTGCCGATATTATTGAAAAATTATTCAATAGCCAGTATATGGAAATGAAAGGGAAGCATATTTTTATCACTTCTAAAGGACGGCAGTTGCTCGATTTGGTACCGGAAAAGTTGCAATCCCCAGCTTTAACTGCAGAATGGGAACAAAAACTTGGTGCAATTGCGGATGGTAAATTGAATAAAGAACGCTTTATTGCCGAAATGAAGGAATATGCCAAAGAGGTTGTGCACGAGATCAAGACAAGTGACGCGACTTTCAAGCATGATAACATGACCGGTACCAAGTGCCCGAAATGTGGAAAACTGATGATGGAAATTAAAAATAGACATGGTCGTATGCTTGTTTGTCAGGATCGGTCATGTAACGGTAAAAAGAATATCGCCAAATATACCAATGCACGTTGCCCTAATTGCCATAAGCGCATGGAACTACGCGGTGAAGGGGAAGGACAAATGTTTGTTTGTAAATGTGGACACAGAGAAAAGCTGTCAACCTTCAACCAGCGTAAACAACAAGAGAAAAAGAATCATGTATCCAAAAAAGACGTCAACAAGTATTTGAAAAAACAGGATGATGGATTTAAAAATAATGCACTTGCCGAACAACTGGCGAAGTTGAAAAAATAACCCTATTATTGTTAATAGAAAAGGCGAATGAAGCGCACCCTTCATTCGCCTTTAGTATGGATAAACATGAATGGTATAAGTAATAACTGTACTCCATGATTGAAAAGAAGCGAACGGCCCCTTTTTTAAAAACCCCATTTTTGTATAAGATAAATAATATTATTTTTATAATTTGATTAATTTGCACAATGACATGAGCTATTTGGAACTTTACACTGTAACAAAAGGTGGTGTAAATCCAAAATGATGCAAATAAGCTTTATCGCAAATGAAATGCTTCAAGCTATCACGACCCCAAGATTCAAACGTACAAACAGTAGACTATTACATGACAGCGTATAAATGTGTACTAACATTTACGGCTGAAAAAAACGAGGTGCTTAAAATTTATGAAAAAAGGTATAAGTGATGCGAACTTTATTCCCGATTTGGGGACGGATAAGTTTTTGGAAGCTGCAAGCAAAGCGGGTTACGAAGGTGTTGAGCTCAATTTACGTGAACAGGGTGGAGACATTACAACGGAAATGTCTGGAGCAAAAGCTAGAAAACTGGTGCATCTTGCAGAACATTATCGTATTGAAATAGCTAGTTTAACAACGGGATTACTCAATGACTTTCCACTATCCTCCAATGATCCGAGTGTTCGTCAAAAAGGAATGTATATTGGCGAAAAATTAATTGACTTTGCATCTGAAATGGGGGTAGAAATAGTGCAAATGACCCCAGGCGTAACTTATGCTGGCACTCCTTATCAAATATCTTATGAACGAGCGAAAGAGGCATTTATGGAATTGGGGGATAAAGCAGCAGCTGCCGGTATAACCATTGGAATCGAGAATGTTTGCAAAAAATTTTTGGCAAGTCCTTTGGAATTCAACAATTTTCTTAATGATATCAATCACCAATCTGTTCAGGTTTATTTTGACAATGGAAACGCCCTTGCAACAGGGTATCCTGAGCACTATGTCAATATGTTGGGAGATCGTTTCGTGTCTATGCATGTGAAGGATTTCCGGCTGTCGGTTGGAGATTTCGTCCCAATTATGGAAGGTGATACGAACTGGCCTGCCATGATGAGTGCACTAAATGATATCCCTTACGAAGGTTATCTGATTGCGACGCCACCTTATCCATATCCGAATTGCCATTACCGCCATATGGAGAAGTTCTCACAAGACTTAACAACGATCCTGAATTTGATCAAGATCAATGAAAAAGGGGAAACGGATACGGTTTAAACGGCTTCCAATGTAAAGATATATATTGCAAAACACGATATAAAAAATTAACTATCGTACACCTAAATACATGCATATAAAGGAAAGGAGAACGAAACATGGAATATCAAGAATTAAATTTGCCGTCCAGAACGATTATGACACCTGGTCCGGTAGAGGCTGACCCGCGTGTTTTAAGGGCACTCTCTACTCCGATTATCGGACAATTTGACCCGCAATTTTTAAATTTAATGGATGAAACGTCAGATCTTTTGCGTTATGTTTTTCAAACGTCCAACCATCGAGCATTTCCAGTTGATGGTACTTCGCGATCCGGACTCGAGGCTGTTCTTACCAGTATTATAGAGCCGGGGGATAAAGTGCTTGTTCCTGTGTTTGGTCGTTTCGGTTATTTGCTGACCGAAATGGTGGATCGTGCAGGTGGACAAACACATATGATGGAGGCGGAATGGGGTCAAGTGTATGACCCACAGGATGTAATAGCCGAGATTAAGAAAATAAACCCAAAAGTAGTTGCTGTTGTCCACGGGGAAACATCGACTGGACGCATGCAGCCCCTTGAAGAAATTGGTGCGTTTTGCCGGGAAAATGATATCTTGTTTGTAGTAGATGCGGTAGCAACGCTTGCTGGTGTTGAATTTAATACAGATGAATGGAATGTAGATGCCGTAATCACAGGGACACAAAAATGTCTTGCTGTCCCAACTGGAATGGCACCCCTTACTTACAATGATCGTATAGAGGAAATCTTACTGGCACGTAAAAAGATTGAACGCGGCTTATCATATGATGCGGTGAACGACAAAAAAGTCCAGAGTAACTACTTTGATTTAAGCCAAATCCAGGATTACTGGTCCCCTGACCGTTTAAATCACCATACTGAATCAACAACCATGCTATATGCTTTGCGTGAAGGTTTGCGTGTGATAAAGGAGGAGGGGATAAAGAGTCGTATTGACCGTCACACCAAGCACGGGAAGGCGCTGTCTTTAGGGTTGAAAGCAATGGGGGTAGAGTTATTTGGCGAAGAAGAAAATAAACTGCCTGTTGTTACCATTGTGAAGGTTCCTGAAGGGATAAGTGAACAGGCAGTGCGACAAACCATGCTAAACCAATTTGGCATAGAGATTGCCGGGGCATTTGGGCCACTAAAAGGAAAAGTATGGCGAATCGGCTCCATGGGTTATAGCAGCAGAAAAAACAACATTTTACGTGTTCTTAGTGCGTTAGAATCAACGTTGACCTACTTTGGTGCAAAGGTAAACAAGGGTGACGCAGTACAGGCAACATTAGAATATTATGCAGAAGCGGACAACCCTGTTATTTATAAAGTTTAACAGCTAATTTCCAAAGCAGTGTTTGAACAAACAAACACTGCTTTTTCAAAAGGTAAGGGAAATTCAGGTTCTATCCTGCAGGGGATTATTCACTTTGTTCAAAAATAATTTGAATAATTGTTTGAGTTGGATAATTATTTCTTTATCGGTTTCAAGTATACTTAACATTGAAAAGATAAACGTTTTTTTATTAACAGTGCGTGTTTAAAAAGGAGGATAAAAAGGACCGAGAAGTTCTAGGCGGCGTAGCTTTGAGCACCGGAGTGTACATAAAAGGTACATGAGGAGCGGAAAAGCAAGCCAACGAGCTTCAAAGGAAGGCCGACTAAAAACGGGCTTGCGCTCAGGCGTCGGCATACCCCTTTTGAAGGGGCATGTCATTTTTACCGGACTTTTTGAACATCCTCTAACAGGAACCTGTTTTTAAAGGGAGATGTGGCATGAAAACAAGGATATATGAAGATTTAGGCAGGGAATGCCAAAATAAACTCGAGTGGCTGGCAGATATGAGCCGTGATCCCGGAGGCGGTGTTTCGAGACTACTATATAGTGCGGAATGGGTAGAAACACAACAAGCGTTAAAAACATTGTTTAATCAGGAAGGTTTGAAGACATATTTCGATGAGATAGGAAACTTGTTTGGAAGATTGGAAGGTAAAAACACCAACGATGAGACCATATTAACAGGTTCGCATATTGATACTGTTAAAAACGGCGGGATGTATGATGGACAGTTTGGTATCGTAGCAGGTTTTATGGCAATTAAATATTTACAAGAAAACTTTGGAAGGCCATACCGCAACATAGAAGTTGTTTCATTGGCCGAGGAAGAAGGAAGCCGTTTTCCCTTTACCTTTTGGGGTTCGAAAAATATCGCCGGAACGGTAAATGCTGCAGAGGTAAATGAACTCAAAGATGCAAAAGGTAATGTATTCGGAGACGTGATCAAACAAGCAGGCTTTGACTATAAACCAATTGATAAGACACGTGATGACCTAAAAGCATTTATTGAAGTTCACGTAGAGCAGGGTAATATTCTGGAAACAGAAAAAGTACCGGTGGGGATCGTCCAGCATATTACCGGCCAGCGCAGATTTACAATTTCCGTCAAGGGACAGGCGAATCATGCCGGAACAACGCCAATGGGTTATCGTAAAGATGCAATGAATATAGCTGCCCGAATGATAACGGCAATTAATGATTTAGCTGTTGCCTACGGTGATCCAATGGTGGCAACCATTGGAAGTATTGCGCTTGAACCAAATACGGTAAATGTTGTTCCAGGAAAAGCAACATTTACGATCGATGTACGACATACGCAAAAAGAAATATTGGTTCAATTTACTGATGATTTACGCGCCAGATTAAATGCTATTGCAGAACAGTTTGGTGCAGAACTTGAAATAGACATGTATATGGATGCCGATCCTGTGGCAATGGACCCGGGAATTGTCCGTGTTATCAGAAACACGTGCGATAAAAATAAGATGAATTACAAGATGATGCACAGCGGTGCCGGACATGACTCGCAAATAATGGCCCAGGCAATGCCAACTGCGATGATTTTTGTGCCAAGCCGAAATGGTATCAGCCACTCACCAGATGAATTCACTGATGTAAAGGATCTGGCTGAAGGTGTAAAAGCATTGATTGGCACACTTTATGAACTCGGTTATCAAAAATGAGGTATGTAACAGATGAAGGTATTGGAGGGAAGAATTTGCTTTATACCGTAATTAAAAAAAATCTGTATCAAGATTCCGTCAATCTTATGTTACTTACAAACTATTTATCCGAAATGGACAATATTAATCAAGTTTCTATCATGATGGGAACACCAGCCAACAAAGATATTTTTAGAGGATCAGGACTCTATACGCCGGAACTGGATACGGCAAATCCAAACGATTTATGTATTGTTGCCGATGCATCAGATAAGGAAATGGTTGATCAACTTATCCTGGAAGTCGATAGTTTCCTCGCGAATCAATCATCAACATCAAAAGAGAAATCTATTTCTGTTGTTCGAACGTGGGAAATGGCTGAAAATAAATTGCCAAATGCAGATTTGGCAGTCATTTCAATTGCTGGTGAATATGCAGCATCCGAGGCAAACAAAGCACTTGATCGGAATCTTCATGTGTTTTTGTTCAGTGATAATGTCAGTTTGGATGATGAATTGCAGCTAAAGAGGCGAGCAGAAGAAAAGGGGCTGCTCGTGATGGGGCCGGACTGTGGTACTGGAATATTTAGTGGAGTCCCAATCGCATTTGCAAATGTGATTGAAGAAGGCAACATTGGCGTTGTTGGAGCATCCGGTACAGGTATTCAAGAAGTAACATCGATCATTGGAAGACTTGGTGGGGGCATCTCTCATGCAATAGGAACCGGCGGGAGGGATCTGTCAGCAGAAATAGGTGGGATTACTACTATAAGAGGGTTGCAAATGTTAAACGCCGATCCAGAAACAGATGTCATTGTGTTTATTTCCAAACCGCCGGCACCTGAAATACGTGAAAAGGTTATCGAGGAATTTAAAAAACTCCATAAACCGGTTGTTGCTGTCTTTATGGGTGATAGACCCCAAAAACAGCATGATAACGTCTATTACACATGGACTTTACGAGATACGGCTTTAAAAGCTTTAGAACTTGCAGAAAAAAATCAAACAACTGCTGACCAACTTGTCGCAGATCATAAAGAATTGAGAGACATGAAGAAAAATCCAGAACAACTTCATGTAAAAGGATTTTACTGTGGTGGTACGCTGGCACTTGAAGCAGCAATGATCCTCCGAGAGGCGTTCGATCTTCATGCGGTAAATGAACACCCGGAAGGCATCATGTTGGACGATCAAGGATTTGAAGTCATTGATTTCGGCGATGATGCCTATACAAAAGGGCGAGCACATCCAATGATCGATCCAACATACCGAATGGAAAAAGTAAAAGAGGCAGCTGCTGACCCGAAAACAGCAATTATTTTACTAGATAATGTAATTGGATATGGCGCTCATGATAATGTCGCTGGAATATTAGCACCAGTAATCCAAAAGGCAAAAGCTGAACGCAATATAATCTTCATTACTTCTGTAACCGGGACAGGACTTGATCCGCAAGTTTACGAGGACCAGGTAAAAAAATTGAAGGAGTCAGGTGCGATTGTTGCTGATAGTAACGCACAGGCAACAGCATTGGCAGTTGAAATCGTGAATTATTTAATTGGGGAAGAACGACCAGCAGCCAATAAAGATGAATCTCGGGAAGGCACAATTACAAACCTGATTTCGGCTAAACCAAATGTAATAAATATTGGCTTGTCCAGTTTTGCAGAAGCAATTGAAAAGCATGGCGGTCAGGTTGTCCAGTATCAATGGGCACCAATCGCCGGTGGAAATAAACACTTTGCCAAGATATTAGAATTACTCAAATAGTGGAGATGCTCGCACGAAGAACTTGCCAATATGACAACTATAGTATAACGAGGGGGATTAAAATGAAATATCAGTCCATTTCAGATGCGAATGAAGCGGTAATAGAAAAAGTAATAGAATCGCAGCCATTTTTATTGGATGTTGTACCGGCGAAGAAAGTCATCCCTGTATTAAATAAGAAAGTGATTTTGCACTCAGGTCCACCGACAACTTGGGAGAAAATGCCGGATCCAATGAAGGGTTCCTGTATTGGTGCCGTGATATTTGAAGGGTGGGCGGACAATAAAGATGATGCCAGTGAGCTGCTGAGTGAAGGTGAGATTGTTTTTATGCCATGTCATTCAGTTAATGCTGTAGGTCCAATGGGAGGAATCACAACAGGGAATATGCCAGTTGTGGTGGTTGAAAACAAATCCGGAACTAACCGGGCTTATTGTAATCTCAACGAAGGTATTGGTGCAGTACTCCGATTTGGTGCTTATAGCAGTGAGGTTATTAACCGGCTGAAGTGGATGCAGTGTGTATTGGCACCGGCATTATCACGAGCATTACATCAAATGGACGGAATGAACGTTAATGTTCTGGTATCAAAGGCAATTACAATGGGAGATGAGTTTCATCAGAGAAATATTGCGGCATCCGCTTTATTCCTGAAAGAGATTGTTCCGTATCTTATTACTGCAAAACTCCCGGATGACGAATTGCAGGAAGTTGTTAAATTTTTGGCTGATAATGATCAGTTCTTCCTGAATATCATGATGGCCTCAGCAAAGGCTGTTATGGATACTGCTGCAACAATTGAAGAAGGTAGCATTGTCACGGTATTGGCGCGTAATGGTGACCAATTTGGCATAAAGGTTAGTGGTCTGGGAGATCAGTGGTTTACCGCACCTGTCAATACACCGGATGGTTTATACTTCAGTGGCTATAGTTCAGCTGACGCAACACCAGATATGGGGGACAGTGCCATTACTGAAGCGTATGGTGTTGGTGGCATGGCTATGATTGCTGCACCGGGAGTAGTTCGTTTTGTAGGAAGCGGCGGATTTCAGGATGCAGTCAGAACGAGTGATGAAATGCGTGAAATCTGCGTTGCTAATAATCCGAAATTATCCATACCAACCTGGGATTTTCAAGCTTGCCTGCCTGGGTATTGATATCCGTAAAGTTGTGGAAACCGGAATTACTCCAGTTATCAATACGGGAATTGCCCATAAAGTTGCGGGTAATGGGCAAATAGGTGCTGGAACTGTTCGTGCTCCATTAGACTGTTTTGAAAAAGCACTGGAAGCCCTTGCTGAAAAATATGGCGTAATGGCGAGTTAACAAGAATAGGAAAGCACAGTAGTATGCTGACGTGCGAATTCTAGAAATATTTGGGGGAGTTTTATGGGGAAGACAATTGTTATTGCGCTCGGAGGAAATGCAATTTTACAAAGTGGACAGGAAGGAACATATGAGAATCAATTAAATAATATCCGAAAGAGCAGCAAGTTTTTGGCAAAATTAATAAAAGACGGTCACAGGATTATGATCACACACGGAAATGGACCACAAGTTGGAAATATTCTTCGTCAAAATGAAGAAGCTGCAGATGTCGTTCCAAGCATGCCTTTAGACGTTTTGAACAGTCAATCGCAAGGATTTATTGGCTATATGCTTGTTGATTGTCTGGAAAAAGAATTAATAACACTTGGAGTTGATGTTCCTGTTGTCAATCTATTAACTCGTGTTAAAGTATCTATAGAGGACGAAGATTTTAAAGAACCTTCAAAACCAATTGGCATGTTCTATACAGAAAGAGAAGCCGAAGAACTTGCGTTGGAAAAAGGGTGGGATATGAGAGAAGAATTTGGCCGTGGATGGCGAAGAATTGTTCCATCACCTAAACCATTACAAATTTTAGAAGCGAAAACGATTCAATCACTGGCAGAAGCGGGGAACGTTGTTATCGCTTGCGGCGGTGGCGGGATTCCTGTAACGACTACAGCAGACGGCATGGTTGAAGGAGTTGAAGCGGTAATTGATAAAGACCGCAGCAGCTGTCAGCTTGCCAAAGAAGTAAACGCTGATATTTTTATGATCTTAACAGATGTTGAAAATGTGTTTGTTAATTATGGTACACCGGAACAAATGGCATTACAAGAAATTTCGGTTGATCAATTGGAGCACCATGTTACCCAGGGTCAGTTTACTAAAGGAAGCATGGGGCCAAAAGTGGAATCAGCACTGGGATATGCCCGCCAAAATGGAACAGCAATTATTTGCTCTTTAGAAAAAGCTGATGCAGCACTACTTGGAAAATGCGGAACCATTATTACGAAACAGCGTTCGAGACAAATATTAGAAAATAAATAGGGAGAGGTTGCTTATGGGATATCCAACAGATATATTGTCAAGCAGAGCAATTATTGAGCCTTTCAAATTTGCGCTTATTCCACCTGAAGGCCGTGTACACAACGTTGTACCAGGATTTGAGAATTGTACGATGAGCATTTTGGGTTCACCGAAACTTGGTGCTACTTTTGTAGATTACATTATAACGCTTCATGAAGGCGGGGGAAACAAACAGGGATTTGGTGGACAGGAAGATATTGAAACATTTGTATATGTTTTTGAAGGTAAAATAAAAGCGTTTGCAGATAGTGAGGAGTTTATCCTAGAGAGTGGAGGTTATTTATATTGTCCCCCGTCTGTACCTTTGTTTTTAGAAAATATTCAAAATGGGGATGCGAAACTTTTCCTTTACAAACAAAAGCATAAATCATTAGAGGGTCATATGCCATGGGTTGTATCAGGAAATTCGCATGATATTGAAGCAATTGATTATGAAGGGATGTCGAATATGCGACTACAGGATTTATTGCCAGCTGATCTTGCCTTCGATATGAATTTCCATATTCTTACCTTTGATCCGGCAGGCTGTCATCCGTTTATTGAAACACATGTACAACAGCATGGAGCTTATTTAATGTCTGGCGAAGGTGTATATAATTTGGACAACCGTTGGATACCGGTAAAAAAAGATGATTACATTTATATGGCGCCTTATTGCCTGCAAGCAACGTATGCTGTCGGCAGGGAAAAAATGTCCTACCTTTATTCCAAGGATTGTAACAGGGATGAAGATTTATAGTCTGAATGACTATGAAGCGTGATCTTTTGTGGTGAACAAATAGAGATTTAAACTTACTGGTCAACTTGATACACACAATAGAAATGGGTGAAGAGGTGACATATGAATGAAGCTGTCAAAAGAAAAATTGCATGATCTTATAAAAACTAAACTGAACCGGGCAGGGTTAATGGAATCACATGCTAGTGGCGTTGCAGATGTACTTGTCCATGCTGATCTTAGGGGGGTCCATTCCCATGGGGCGATGCGAGTGGAATATTATGCAGAAAGAATTGCAAAAGGCGGGATTAATGCAAATCCTGAATTTCAATTCGAGAAAACCGGTCCAGCTTCCGGTTTATTTGATGGCGATAACGGGGCAGGGCATGTTGCAGCAAAAGAGGCAATGGACGAGGCCATCGTCCTTGCCAGGGAAAATGGCATAGGAGTTGTCGGCGTTAAGCGAATCAGCCATAGCGGAGCATTATCCTATTTTGTCCAGCAGGCTGCCAATGAAGATTTAATCGCCCTTTCTGTTTGTCAATCAGATCCAATGGCAGTACCGTTTGGCGGTGCTGAACCTTATTATGGGACTAATCCAATTGCATTTGCGGCGCCGGGCAATGAAGGAAAACAGATCACGTTTGACATGGCAACAACTGTTCAGGCTTGGGGCAAAATCCTGCACGCAAGATCAAAAAACGAATCCATTCCAGAGGATTGGGCTGTTAATGAAAAGGGTGAAGCAACAACTAATCCATTTGAGGTGCAGGCGTTATTACCAATTGCAGGTCCAAAAGGATATGGGTTGATGATGATGGTAGATATTTTATCTGGTGTTTTACTTGGGGTTCCATTTGGGAATAAAGTGTCATCAATGTATCATGATTTAAGTGCAGGCAGAAACTTGGGTCAACTTCATATTGTCATTAATCCAGCCTATTTTACAAATTTAAATGACTTCAAAAAAAATATAACGAATACCATGACCGACTTGAACCAGATTAAACCAGCATCAGGCTTTGATCATGTATCCTATCCCGGTCAGCGAAGTGCGGAGAGGGAGGAAAAATACAAAAAAGATGGAATAGAAATTGTCGATGAAGTCTATGCCTATCTTGTTTCCGATAAAATCCATAACAATGCCTACAATCACAAGGATCCATTTGCGACGTAGTCTACTATACTAGCATTTTAGAATACTGTGACAAGATTGTTTGACCATTCCTTTGAAAAGGGGGCAAATCGTGTTTGATTTAATTATAAGAGGCGGGAACGTCGTACTTAGTGAAGGTGTTTATCAGGTAGATATAGGGGTAACTAAAGGAAAAATTGCTGCAATTGCGGATTCTATCACCGGTGATGCCAAAGAAATTATTGATGCTGGTGGACAATATGTGTTGCCCGGAATGATTGACACACATGTACACATTAATGAGCCGGGCCGTACAGAATGGGAAGGATTTAAAACGGGAACAAAGGCATTAGCAGCAGGTGGTACAACTAGTTACATCGAAATGCCGCTCAACGCTTTGCCAGCAACAACAAATAAGAAGGCTTTGGATCTGAAATTGGAAGCAGCAGAAAACAAGAATTACATTGATTACGCTTTTTATGGTGGTCTTGTACCTGGCAATCTGGCAGATTTGCAGGCGCTTGCGGATGCTGGTGTTCAAGGATTTAAATGCTTCATATCTACATGTGGAAGCGATACACCAGGTGATTTTTCAAATGTAGATGATTATACCTTATATAAAGGGATGCAGAAATGTGCAGAACTGGATCAATTGCTCTGCATCCATGCTGAAAATCCTGTTCTAACAGATAATTTTGAAACGGAAATGATAAGCCAGGGAAAAACTTCAGCAATGGATTATGCCGACTCGCGCCCTATTTTTACCGAAGTAGAGGCAGTACAGCGTGCATTGCTTTTTGCTGGAGAAACAGGGTGCAAGCTCCATTTTGTTCATATTAGTTCTTCTGAGGCCATTCAAGCAATTTTAAACGCTCGCAATGCGGGCGTTAACGTAACTGTTGAGTCATGTACCCATTATTTTGCGCTTACTGCTGAGGAAGTGGGGAATATTGGAACAAGAGCAAAATGCCAACCGCCAATTAGAAAGGCAGATGACCAAAAGAAGTTATGGAAGGAGCTGATGCGAGGCAATATTGATTGGTTAACATCTGATCATTCTCCATGTACAGAGGACTTGAAAGAAGGGAACTTTTTTGAAGCATGGGGCGGTATTAGCGGTGCCCAAAATAATGTTGATATTATGTTTGATTTGGCTGTAAAACAACATGGTATGCCGATAAACCAATTTGCAAATCTGATTGCTGCACATCCGGCCGAACGGTTCAATTTATTTAATAAAGGTACAATTGCCATTTCAAAAGACGCGGATATGATACTCGTTGATCCCGATAGCTCATATATCGTAAAAAAGGAACATTTATATTATAACTCAACTTTCGCAGCCCAAACTAGGCAGGTATACCTTGATATAGTTAGGTAATCCCGCAAACCAATACTGTAGTTGACTTTTGATTAACTTTTTGAATTTCTTGTTCGTTTTATTCAAAGCATCTTCAAGAAGCTCGATTAGTTGTTGTAATGCAACTGCCCAATCCAGTTCATTTACTTCGTCACAAAGTTCATAAAACATCCCGCCAAGTGTGCGGTCATCTGTACTACAGCGGTTTTGCCAAGACAAAAGGATATATCTTGAAAAGACAATCGTCGTGTGGCTGATTAGTGAATCATAGGATCTACCTTGAAATTCCTTTTGTAATTTCAACAGAGATTTTGTCGCCTTGAAAAAGACTTCAATGTCCCAGCGCATTCCGTAAATTCGAATAATCTCTGTTTCTGTTAACGTACAATCCGTACTTAAGATAGCTAACCATTCACTTCTTTTATTGCGATTTCGAACGAATACAACTTTTACTGGTACTCCGTTTGCCATCGTTGTATGAATAGAGCGCAAGATACTTTTGTTTCCCGATGCTGGTTTCGCTAGACGATAAAGTTCTTTTAAATTAACCCGTTTTTCATCAACTAAATAACGTTGATTGGTAGCTTTCACCATACCAATCACGTCTATACCTTGTTCCACAATCGATTGAATCAGTGGCTGCTGGGTAAACCAACTATCCATTAACACATAAGATGCGTCTATTCCTGCAGAAAGTGCCCGTGAAATCATAGATGGTAGTTGTTCTGGAGCTGTTTGTAGGGCTTCTTCCCGTCTTTTATAACCAGAAGTGCGTTTGTCTACTTTATTCGAAATATCATTGATTTTTGACTTCTTTGAGCTTAATAAGGAGAAGTCGACTGGCATGAAAGTGGCACCATCCGACCAACCAAGCGTAAGCATACGAAAACCTTTGTAAAAACGCATTTTTTGAGATGCGTGATCAAAACAGCGAGCCAGTAATTCTACTTTCTTACTCCGGTTCCGTTCATAGGCAGAGTCATCAACGATTAACACTTTTGGACGATCATTTTTGGTCAACCGACTTACTTTAGAAATGGTTGAAGCACTTAGTGAAAGTAAAAAACGGCGCCAATTATACTTGGAATAGTTTAAAAAGCGATAGATGGTGTCTTTCCCTGGCAGACTTTCTGATTTTTTGCTTTCAAGCAATCGAAACCAATTTTTCTGTTCGAAAATCAAACAAAATAGGAGCTGAAATAAATAAGCACAAGAAAACCCAAATCCTTTGGTGATACCGGCTTTCCGCAAATGTTTAAGCATCTCTAATTCATTAAAACCAGATTTTAATTCGGTTGGCATTTGATTATTTTGGTCATTATTCGCTATCATAGTAGGAGGCACCTCTTCTATTTGGGAGTTTTTTTCTAGACAATTAAACTATACCAAAAGTGGAGGTGTTTTTCTTTTTTATAGTAGGCAGATGTCAAGGTCCATAATGAATTTCCAAAAGTACTTTACCAGATAAAGGTTAGATGTCATTTTTACTCTGCGAAAGTTGAGTTATAAAAATAAACATAGTGCGTATGAAGGAAGAAAAATTGATTGTCGTGTTACAAAAACAATACTGCGTGGTCGTGTTATTTTTGAATTGGGAAAAGGCATTATTGGGGAGCCTGGAGGCAAGTTTATGCCAGCGGTTTAATAATGAAAAAAGTCCTGGAACTGTTTTGTCAAGCGGTTTCGGGACTTTTTAAATCCGCGTCCTAACTAATTATTATTCAAAGTGCACATTAAGTTATTCAAGATAAATAAATATCTGTTTTTATTGTCTAAATAAAACAGATACAGATTTACATTTTGTTTATATATTACGATGACGTAAAATAGTTTGTGTAAAATATTTGAGACGAAAAAAAGAGGTAGGGTATCCTCAAAATTGGACAACAAATAAAGAGAGGAGAAACCCTACCATGTCTCAAAGTATAACGGATCATGACTTTATAAATCAACTGGATAACCTTGTACGTGACTTTGTCAAAGAGCAGTTGGAGACCATCATGGAGGAAGAAAGAAAGCAGTTTTTCGAGGTAGAACACCCTGAATTGAAACAAGTGAAAAACGGTTATTACAAACGGTCCCTTGATACCAAACACGGTCATATTGATGATCTCGCAGTACCTCGTGATCGCCATGGTGACTTTCAGACGGAATTATTTGATCCTTACCAACGCCGTGATCAGTGGGTAGGTGAAACAGTGACGCGCATGTATCAGAAAGGCGTTAGTACGCGTGAAATTGGGGAAATGATTGAACATATGCTAGGATCTTCCTACTCCGCCACAACCGTCAGTAACATCACGGAAGCGACAGTTGAAAATATTGAGGCCTGGCAGCAACGCCCATTGAATAAACGCTACTCAGTCCTCTATTTGGACGGAACCTATTTAAAGTTGCGCCGGGATGACGTTGCCAATGAGGTCGTCTACCTCGTCATTGGAGTTAATGAGAATGGCTACCGCGAAATTCTCGGATTTTATGTAGGCGGTCAGGAAAGTTCCTTGGGCTGGAAAGAGATTTTGATAGATCTTTACGAGCGCGGGGCTGAAGAAGTGTTGCTTGGTGTGTTTGACGGTCTTCCCGGGTTGGAAACAGCTATGAAAGAGGTGTACCCAAAAGCCGATGTCCAGCGATGCGTTGTTCATAAAATCCGCAATGCGTTAAATGCCGTGCGTAAAAAGGATCAGACAGCCATAGCAGAAGACTTAAAACCTATTTATCAGGCAAGTACCAAAGAAGAAGCCAGAAAGCAATTTAACGCATTTAAGCAGGTTTGGCAATCGAAGCATCCTAAAGTCGTGAAATCATGGGAAGAAGATCTAGAAGTGCTTCTGACTTTCCTGGATTACCCATCGTCTATCCAGCGCGTGATATACACGTCGAACATCATCGAGCGGACGATGAAGGAAATCAAGAAGCGCACAAAAACCATGAACAGTTTACCAAGCGAAAGGGCGACAGAAAAAGTAGTGTACCTTCAAGTAACCGACTATAACCAAAGATGGGGAGAACGAAAATTAAGGGGATTCGCAAGCGCTTATCAGCAGCTACAGGACATGTTTGAAAAACGATACGGGAAACCAAATAATATCTGATTTAATTTTCTGACACCTACCCTGGGTACCCAGGGTAGGTGTCAGAAAACAAATCCCAATTCCGAGGATACTCTATTAATTTACACAAACTTATTGACAGTACCTATATTACAGTGACTTATACTATATTATGTTTTATTCTATTATTAATCGATAATTCAGAATGGGGGTTAGATATAGATAACTAAAACCATTCCGAAAAGCAGTCGATTATGCGTGGGAGGAGATGATTTTTCATAATTAAGAAAAGATCCCGGACAGTAAGTTGAAAGGAATGATAGCGATGTCATTGGATTTGAACGACATTAACAATCTGGATAAACCTGCTTTTGTGCATAAGCTTGGGTTTGTCTTTGAGCATTCACCATGGGTAGCAGATGCTGCCTGGTATCATCGCCCTTTTTCATCACTAACAGAACTTCATCAAGCAATGATATCAGCTGTTGAACATGCCGAATGGAGTAAAAAACTAGATTTAATAGAAGCACATCCCGATTTGGCTGGTAAAGTTCACATGACAAAGGAATCACAAAAGGAGCAAAGCAGTGCTGGTCTTGATCAGCTTTCAGAAGCAGAAAGCAAGGAGTTCCTGGAACTTAATAAAGCATATACAGAGAAATTTAGGATTCCTTTTATTGTAGCTGTAAAAGAAAATACAAAAGATGAAATAAAGCATGCCTTAAAGGAACGGTTGATGAATAATCGTGAAACTGAAATAAATACAGCGCTTCAGGAAATATATAAAATTGCTCGTTACAGGTTAGAGGATATCTAATAATAAAACTGGGAGGTTTTTATGATGGCAAACGAAAGAATGATGCATTATGGAAAAAAGGACGTATTTGTATACCGGACGTATGCAAAACCATTGACAGCAGATCCGATTCCGGAGTCCAATTTTACGAAAAGAGACAACATAATTTTTGGTGTAGATGTTCAGGTGGCTCTATATGGGGATTTTCTCCATAATTACATTGAAGGTGATAATACGAATCTTGTGGCAACCGATTCAATGAAAAACTTTATTCAACGCCAGGCTGGTGAATTTGAATATTCCACCATTGATGGATTTCTGGCGGAGATTGCCAAAAGATTTATTGCCAAATATCCACAAATCAATCAAGTTGTGATTAGCGGCCAGGAAGTGCCATTTGGACCGGTAAATGTTGCCAAAGAGAATGGTATTGAAGAGAGCGGTATTGTGCTGCGTCCTTCTCATACGGAACGTGCAAGGGCTACTGTTACTGTAAAGCGTACTGGTAATGGGGCAGAGATAGTAGATTATGCAAGTGGTATTCAGGACATTCACCTCATTAAAATAACTGGCAATTCATTTTACGGATATGTTCAAGATGAATATACACAGTTGCCAGAGGAAAAGGACCGAAATTTGTTCATCTATGTTGATATAGACTGGACGTACAACGATGTTAGCGACGGAACCTCTCTTGATGCAGTCAATCATGTGCCGGCAGAGCAAGTAAGAGACATAGCGGCGTCCGTATTTCACGATTTGCAAAATAACTCGATTCAGCATTTGGTCTATCATATTGGACTGCAAATTCTGGAACGTTTTCCACAACTAAATGATGTTAAATTTTATACCAATAACCGTACATGGTTAAAAGTGGTAGAAAATATAAGTGATTCGGAAGGCAAAGTGTACACAGAGCCACCTCTTCCATATGGATATCAAGCTTTCTCAGTTACCCGTGAAGATCTTAAAGAAGCAAAAGTAAACCGTAAGCATAAGCAAAGCAGTGTTCATGTATGAGTTTAAGTACACATGTGCTTGATACAGTTAAAGGTGGCCCTGCCAAAGGAATGAAAATTGAATTATGGCGGCTTATCTCACAGGCTAATCGTAAACTGGTTTGCGAAATGAAAACAAATAGTGATGGACGCGTTGATACCCCTTTGTTAACGGAGGAAGAGTCCGAGCCAGGTGAATATGAGCTTGTTTTCTATACGGCGGATTATTTTCGGGAACAAGGAGTAAAATTGCATGCGCCACCTTTTTTGGACAAAATTCCAATCCGTTTTGGCATAGCGGATCATAACAGTCATTATCATGTGCCTTTACTGGTTACACCGTGGAGTTATAGTACCTATCGGGGAAGCTGATAGCATTATAAGTCCTGATTGGAACAAAGGGGGACAGCTTGCCTCTCCAGTATTTTGGAATCTCTTACAATTGATGAGGTGGCATGTCCTCCCACTCCTGACAATGAAAGCGCTTCATGTTATTGCACAAGAGGAGTTAGGTAAAACATAGAAAATAGCTTGCTCACAATAGGACAAGCAATTCGGATGATCTGTGAGATATCTCTTTTGGAAATGAAGTTTTACTCTAAACAATGAGGAGCGTTAATAATGAGCGATGTTAATGAAAAACTAGGCTTTGGAAAATCAGCTGTATTAGGTTTTCAACATGTTGCCGTCATGTATGGCGGTGCGGTAGTAGTGCCAATTCTTATTGGTTCAGCCATTGGCCTTACGCAGGATCAACTAGTCTACTTGATATCGTTTGATCTGTTCACATGCGGTATTGCCACTCTTATCCAGGCACTTGGATTTGGCCGGCATGTTGGAGTCAAGCTACCGGCGTTGATGGCTATTTCGTTTATTGTCGTTGGTCCAGCAATATCAATTGGCAAAGTATATAGTATAACGGGGATATTGGGTGCAGTTATTGCTTCGGGTATCATCGTGACTATACTATCGCAATTTGCCCAAAAACTTGTACGTTATTTTCCGCCAATTGTTACAGGATCAGTTGTATTAATCATCGGTATAACATTGATGCCTGTTGCAATGGAAAATGCTGCCGGTGGAGCTGGAGCAGCTGACTTTGGAAGTTTTAAAAATATTGGTACCGCCTTGTTTACCTTTATTAGTTTTCTGCTGATTAATCATTTTTGTAAAGGATTTATCAAGTCCATCGCAATATTGCTGTCTTTATTCATTGGAACGGTTTTTGCCTATTTCCTTGGAATGGTGGACATCTCTGTTTTCGGAGAGGCTTCATGGGTTAATGCTATTCAGCCCTTTTTCTTTGGACTCCCCACTTTCCATCTATCGGCGATTATCACAATGACATTGATTGCAATTATCATCATGGTGGAAAGCACCGGTGTATTTTTTGCCCTTGGTGAAGTTTCAAACAAGAAAATTGACGGACATGATGTAAAAATTGGCCTTAGGGCAGAAGGTATCGGTACGATCATTAGTGGTATTTTTAATTCCTTTAATCACTCCACCTTCTCGCAAAATGTCGGACTGGTTTTACTTACAAAGGTTACAAGCAGATACGTGGTCGCAGCAGGAGGTCTGATTTTAGTTATCATTGGTTTGGTGCCCAAAGTAGCAGCGATTACTACAATGATTCCATCGGCGGTACTAGGCGGTGCAATGATACCAATGTTTGGCATGCTTATTTCCGCATCATTGCAAATGATGGCAAAAGATGATTTGTCCAAGACATCCAATCAATTGATTGTTGGGGTTGGTGTCGGAATCGGAATTGCAGTGGATGGTGCTGCAAAAGCCTTTGCACAATTTCCAGAGACGATAAGCATGATTTTGGAAACCGGACCGGCCATGGGGGCAATCGCTTGCTTTATTTTAAACTGGTGGTTCAATGGACCTACTGATAACAATGCGAAAAATGAACAAGTAAATAATAGGTTAGAAAGAACATCTAAAGAAGCCGCTTCAGTTGTTAATTCTTAAAAATATTAGTTTTAGTCCATGGAGGTTATGATGAAAATTTTTATGGAAAGAGCTGTCCAATTAGCCTTGGAAAATGTTCGAGATGGTGGACAACCGTTTGGCGCGGTACTTGTGCAAAATAATAAAGTTATTGCAGAAGGTGTGAATACACTGCACAAGACATTTGATATCACGGGTCATGCAGAACTTAGTGCTATCCGTAAAGTACAGCGTGAGCAAAAGACAAACGATCTGTCAGATTTCATCATGTATGCCAGCGGTGAGCCATGTGCGATGTGCCTTACAGCAATGTATTTTACCGGTATTAGAGAGATATATTATTGTTCCTCGCTTGCTGATGCAGTGCATAAAGGGTTCCCGCAATCTGAAGTAATGACTGATCAAGATCTTAAGAAACTAAAGGATTCCATGATTTGTATGCCAGTAACCGAAAAAATAGAAGATCCTATTAAGCTTTGGGTTGAACATTTGTAGTACCTGGAAACCGCATGAAAACCTTTGATCAGTTTTCATGCGGTTCTTGAGGTAATAAGTGTAGTAAAAGTGGTTATTTATCTTCTTTAAGAATGGTTCCGATGATTAAAGAAACACGTATACGCAAGGAGTCATCCGGATCCTGGAAAGAACAATTAAGGAGTTCCTCAGCTTTTTTAATCCGGTATTTTACCGTGTTACGGTGAACAAATAGTTTTCGGGATGTCTCTGATATTTCACATTGGCAATCCAAGTAAACCTCTATTGTCTTTACCAGCTCCTGGTCGTCTTTTGTATTTGGATATGCAAGCATTTTAAACGTGTTCTCATAAAGTGCTTGTAAATCTTTGCGAGGAATGATGTTTAATAACTCTTTTACCTCTTTGGTTTTGTAAAAATTGATAAATCCTTTCTTTTTTAACAAATATCCATTTTTAATGGCTTCAACAGCTTCTTGATAGGCTACAGGAATGTCATTTAGTCGCTGGATTTGATTGCTGATCCCGAATGAAATGGAGAATTCCTCTTGTATGTTGTCCCGGGCAACCTCGATGAAATCTTTGATTCTATTCATTACGGACTCCGTGTATTCGGGAAATTGAAGCAACATAACAAAGAATTTCCCTCTGGTAAAAATAGTTGCGTTTAAGTTGGCGTTCATTAATTCATCCTCCAGCTGATCATAGATGCTGTTATGGAGTTCTGCAATGTTTTTTTTATTAGGGCGCAATGTTTCGTAATTTTCTCCTTCCGTATCAATTGCACATACAATGCAAATACTTTCCATGTCAGTTTTTAACCCATAATAGTTGGCTCTGCTAATAATTTCTTTCTCTGACTGAATTTTCTCTTCAATCAAGTCGGCAAAAAAATTGTTTTTTAATAATCGGGAATTCTCATTTATTGCCTGTTCCTTGATCATCGTAAACGAAAGAACGTTACCTGCTTGTTCGATTGCTATTTGTGAAGATGGATAAGGTAGTGTCGTATAATCAATAATGATCAGCATGCTTGGGTATTTCCGTTTTGTTTGTACCGGAAAAGAAGTTACAGATTGCTCTGCCAAAACAGAGGTTGTAAATGTAGCCCCTTCACGTATATTATCAATATCCTGTTTAACAGTCTGAATAATTTCTTTTTCGGCGATCTTCATCGAATCCTTTTGAAAATCATAGCTGTGGGATATGAAATCGCCTCGGTGGTTTAATAAAATAACCGGACGTTCCAAAAAATGTCCAAGCTGGCCAATTAGTGCCTGCAGATTATATTCTCTAAACATCATGTCGGAAAATTCTCTTTGAATATGAAGTGCATAGTAAAGTTGTTCTGCTTCATGATTGTTTAAAAAGTTTAATATATGTCGTGAAACATCACCAAGTGTATATTGCAACGGCAAATCAATAAGAGGGAATGATAGATTATCAGCCAAGAGTTTTACTTCATCAGGCAGTTCCTTTAAAAATCGTTTAACTTTCATTACCATACCAGAACAATTTAGGGCGTGCATTTGTTTAATTAACTCACACAATTTTTGAGGGTTATCTTTAAACGGATACGCGGTTGTCAGCAGCAAGTGATTTTTGTCCAAAAATTGAATAACGTCAGGAGTATCGGAAATATTAACAAACTGCACATGCCTGGTAAGCCCCCGATGTCCCGCCAAAACGGTGCTATCTTTCATCCCTTCCAAAATAAACAGGTCATTAAGCGCTTTCATTTTATCCTCCAAATAAAAGTTTTTTAAAACATCAAACTAATTATACTATATCGTTAATATAGTTAAAAGTAAACAAAAAGCTACTCGCATTTTATCTGTTGTAGCTAATGACGCAGATTTTGCGTTTCACTATACTATGATTAAAGGTGTGAACTTGTATGAAAAAAAATCAATCTATCGTATCTGTAAAGAGATTAAAAGCATGTATGCTAAGTTCCGGAATTTATGATATTCTTGAATACAAAGTGGCGGGAAAGGTTCATAGTGTATTTGCAACAAGTTTTAATTTGATTTTTGCAGACCAATTGATCCATATCGGCCCGATGAAGCATGGCATCGCACCATTTGGTATTGGTGTGGATTTGCAAAGGTTGCAAAGGTTGACTCGTCGTATTAGCCAAGGCCAGGTGGTAAGATGGGATCAAAATCTTAATAGCATTGTTTTCGCGGATCAGAGTCTTTTGCTTGAATCTGCTAAAGTTATTCACAACTCGCTGATCATAAACCAACTTAATCAGGTAGTACTAGATAGAAATGTAGCGTTTGCAGCACAAAAATTATTTGAACAGGAATGGCAAACAGGTATTGTAAGTGACCATAAAGCAATAAAGAAGATATTTACCAATTTTCTATTCCCGAAAGTCCCCAATGTAAAGGAGTCAACGTTACAGCCAATGCATGATTTATTACGGCTTGCCGGTGACGATCATTTAATTAATGCAGATACGGTCTTTCATTATTGGATTGGCAGAGGACCAGGTCTGACTCCAAGCGGAGATGATATGATAACTGGTATATGTGCGGGGCTACACATTTTTAATCAGTCAGATAGTATTTTCAGTCGTAAATTAAAACATTTTTTGGTGGAACATGGAAAACAAAAGACAACAAAGATTAGTCTGGAATACTTGTTTTATGCAGCTGAAAACCAATTCCACTCCCATCTGATTTATTTATGTAAAAGGCTTGTACAATCAGATGTAAATAAGCTTATAAATGCAATGGAAATCATGCGGCAAATAGGTCATACTTCCGGAACAGATACGTTAATTGGTATATTATTAGGAATAAAGGCCATACGTTGGAAAAAAACGTTTGCGAGAACCATTGATGTTACAAACAATGAAGATCATTAGGAACAAAATCATTTTCCGAATATGAAAAGGTCGGTGGAGGTCATGGACGGACTATTAAAATCTAGCAATTGGTTATCGGGCTTACAGTGGCTCTTTTTTATTTTTACCAATATTGTTGTCATACCAATTACGGTTGGGGCGGCATTTGAACTCCCACAAGAAAAAACGGCTGGTCTGCTGCAACTATCATTTGTCATAACAGGAATCGCATGTATAGTTCAAGGTTTATTTGGTCATAAACGTGCAATTATGGAAGGGAATTCAGGACTTTGGTGGGGGGTGATTTTGACACTTTGTTCCACCGCAGTTGCCCAAGGAATGCCTTTACCTGTCTTGGGTGGCAGTCTGACAGTTGGTGTAATCATCTCCGGAATTCTGACTATTATCATTGGCATTACAGGACTCGGACCATATCTTGCCAAGTTATTTAACCCGGGTGTTATGGGCGTGTTTATGTTTTTATTCGGTGTAAAATTAATCGGGATATTTTTAAAAGGAATGCTGGGAATCCCATTCGGTAATGATGCGGATTCGGCAACCATTGATTTGTCCATCTCGCTATTATCTATTATTATTGCGATTATTGTAACGATCATCAGTATTAAAGCATCGCCATCTGTTAGACGCTATGCACTACTAATTGGGATCATCGTTGGCTGGATTGTATATAATCTAACATTTGGCCAACAAAATACAGTTGAACAATCAGGGTCAGCCGGAATTGAACTATTCCCGCTCGGAAAGCCTGCATTCGATGTGGGTGTGATCATTACTGCGGTTATCGCCGGGCTATTAAATACCGCTAATACATTTGGAGCACTTAAAGGAACCGACAGCATGTATGGTGAGGAAACAACAAAAGGGCAATATCGCCGCTCGTTTACGATTACCGGTATTTTTACAGGCATTGCTGGTGTGCTTGGACTTGTCCCATACGCTCCATATGTGTCGTCTATCGGGTTCTTGAGCCAAACCGGAGTTACTAAACGATTGCCATTTATTCTCGGTGGTTTCATGTTCTTTGTGATGGGGATTATTCCTCCAATCGGACACTTTTTTTCATTATTGCCATTGAGTATTGGGAGTGCTGTATTATTTGTTTCATATTTGCAGTTGTTAAACTCGTCATGGGATTTTTTCAAACAAGTTAAGTTCAATACACTTAATGTCTACCGCTCAGCAATCCCGCTATTTGTCGGAATTATTATTATGACACTGCCATTATCCTATTTTGACTCCCTGCCAGACTTTATCCGGCCAGTAATTAGCAGTGGACTTCTGGTAGGAATTATCCTGGCCTTGATACTGGAAAATGTATTTAAATGGGATCGCATTGGAGAAGTGGGGCGCGTGGACGATTCTTCCCATGTCTCACCAAAACTTGGTAATAGCCAATAAAAGCGCGGAATAAAAAAGAAAGAGGCGTCCAGATTAGGAACGCCTCTTTCCTTTTTTTGAGAAATTTATACTTCAACGTTCGCCTGATTCACTTGTTTAACAAACTCCTTCATCAATCCGGGGAGATCAGGCCAGGCATGACCGGAGACAAGGTTTCCATCCGTATGCAATGGCTTCTCAACATAACTGCCACCAGCCGCTTCAACTTCCGGTTTGCAAGCAATATAGGCTGTCATTTCTCTTCCTTTCAGATATTCCTTAACAGTGGTTAGAACCATGCTGGCATGGCAGACAGCCGCTATCGGTTTGTTGGTTTCAAAAAAGTGGCTAACAATTCCGGGAACATGTTCATTCAATCGGATATGTTCTGGTGCTCGTCCTCCCGGTATAATCAGTCCATCATAGTCTGCTGGATTAATATCTGCAAAGGTAGCACTCGCTTCAATTAGGTAGCCTTCTTTTTCGGTATATGTTTCCCAGCCGATAAAATCATGTACAACCGTATGCAATTGCTTTTTACTGGCAGCTGCAATTGTCGGTTCATACCCTTCCTCCAGACAACGGAAATATGGATAGTAAATTTCCAATGCCTCTACTGCATCACCTGCAAGTATCAAAATCTTTTTTGCCATGTATAAAACCCTCCTTCAAATGTGATTAAATATACTATTCGACCCGCGGATGGAATAGTCCTTCTCATGTAAGGAAATTGTAACAGTGCCGGGCACCCGCACTAATGTGAATATTCAAAACTGTACAGGTGCCAGGTACCTAAACAAATGACAGCTGAATCATCAAAATAGAGTTTATTGGGGGCAGAGAAATCCTACCCCCGTCCATATATCATCTTTAGGGCTTTTTCGATGTCTGTTGTTGGCTGTTGACAGGCGAAATTTTCACATACATAAATTGTTGTCTGATTATCAATTTTTTTATACGCAGCGGCAAATGGAGCAACGGAAGATAACTCTTCTGCGGATTCACCGACAAGTACACTGATATCCGGTAAAAACTGGCCATGCAGCTCAGTTAACAGTTCCTGCCTAGCTGGATCATTCCCTTTACCAACCACAACTACTTCTTTTGTTGGTTGTTCCGTTAACAGAAGACTTTGCAAGAAAAAGGTACTACCTAGTGCATAATGGTTGATATCGTTAAAAAAGATAGCATACATTTCCTCTGTCTTTTCTTGATATTCCATTTCTCCGGTTAAGGATGCTAAACGAACAAGCATGACTGCTGCGACACTATTGCCTGATGGGAGTGCTCCATCGTAAATTTCCTTTTCCCTCGAAATTAGTTCTTCACTGTCATGACCGTTAAAGAAAAAACCACCATTTTTATGGTCCCAAAATAGGTCAATCATTTCATTGGCAAGCGCTTTGGCTTTTTTCAAGGCATCCAATGAAAATGTTGCATCATACTGCTCCAAGTAAGCCCATAGCAAAAAGGCGTAATCATCAATGTAGGCAAGATATCTTACTTCTTCATCCCGATAGCGTGCCATTAAACGATTATCACGAAAAAGATTGGACTCGATAAAACGTAATGCTTTTTCTGCAGCAGCAAGGTACTTTTCCTGCTTGAAAACCTTTCCCGCTTTCGCCAAGGCAGCAATCATGAGTGCATTCCATGATGTTAAAATTTTATCGTCAACATGTGGGTAAACTCGTTTTTCCCGGGATTGTAATAATGCTTTCCGTGCCTTTTCCAATTCTTCTTGTAAAGTCGTTGGGGTTAGTCCAAATTCATCAGCAAAACTGGAACTATTAGTATGAATTAGATTTGGAATATTTTTTCCTTCAAAATTTCCATACGGTGTCAAATTGTAGATGGTCGCATATAAATCACCCAGTTCTTCACCAAGGATTTCGAATACTTCTTCATAATCCCACACATAATATTTTCCTTCTTCACCCTCCGAATCAGCGTCGATTGCCGAATAGAATGCCCCCTCAGAACTGGTCATTTCCCGCATAACAAACGTAATGATTTGCTCAGCTACCTGCCTATAAAAAGGGTCATCCGTAATCTGATAGCATTCGGTAAAAGCCATTAATAATAAAGCATTATCATACAACATCTTTTCAAAATGGGGAACCAGCCAAGCTCTGTCGGTCGAATAACGGGCAAAACCAAACCCAACATGGTCGTAAATTCCCCCGTCTGCCATGGCGTGTAATGTTTTCTCCACCATTTCCAAGGCAGTGGTGTCATCATCGAAGTGATATTTTCTTAATAGAAATAATAAGTTCTGTGGAGCGGGAAATTTCGGTGCCGAACCAAATCCGCCGTACTCCGGATCAAAAAGCTTACCAAGTTGATTGACCGCTTCCTTGACACTATTCAATGTCAGCCGATTGTTGCTTTTGGTTGCGACAGTTTGTGCTAATGCATCTGTTACGCTTTTGATTACCTCATGGATATGGTTAGGATCACTTGTATATTTTTTATAAAGCTGGGTGAGTGCGTCCGTTAGTCCGGGCATCCCATGTTTACTTTTTTTTGGAAAATAGGTTCCAGCGTAGAATGGGATTTTGTCCGGTGTCATAAAAATCGTAAGCGGCCAGCCACCTTGTCCCGTCATCATTTGGCATACTTTCATATAAACGGCATCCACATCCGGGCGCTCTTCCCGGTCAACTTTGATGGCAATATAATGGTCGTTTAATAAGCGGGCAACTTCCTCATCTTCAAAGGATTCGTGCGCCATGACGTGACACCAATGACATGTGCATTAGGACCACCAACTAGCTATACCCAATAGATAAGAAGATGGGTTTACCTTCTCGTTTCGCTTTTGCAAATGCTTCGTCACTCCACGCAAACCAATTTACAGGGTTATACGCATGTTGTAATAGATAGGGTGACTTTTCTGCGATTAATCTATTGGGCTCTCTGTTAGTTGTCATGAGGCATCACCTTCTTTCTTAAAGTTATTTACCACTACTTTACCACAAATCACCCACCGAAATGTATCATAGCAAAATTTTTATTTTCTAAATGACGTAATGTTATAATAACTTTAGTTTAAAAAACTTGTTTATTTCATCAAACAGCCGATCGCTTGTAATTAATTGGCTTCAGTTTGCTTCGACTGAATGGATTCATATTTACTACAAATCACATAACATTTGCTATCATATAGACAAGACTTATTATAGGGAGAGAAATAAAATGGAAGCTGTCACAGTGTTCAAAGAGAATTATCATGTCGATTTACGGGATGTTGATTTTAAAAAGCAACTAAAGCTTAGTACGTTGTTTAGCTATTTTCAGGATGTTGCCAGCCTTGCTTCAATTAATCTTGGATTTGGCATTCATACATTGGAACAAAAATATGGAGTTGCATGGATACTAATGCGAATTCGTGTCGATATGATTCGAAACCCGGTTTTGGACGAGGAAATTACGATCGAAACTTGGCCGTTAGAACCGAAAAAATTGGAATTTGAACGGGACTATATTGTTAGGGATCGTGAAGGAAATATTATCGTACGAGCAGTTTCAGCATGGGTGATTATGGATATTCAACAGCGAAAGTTAAAAAGAACAGAAGTTATCGGTTTTACCTATCCGGAAATTATTACACAACGGGCAATCGATTGCAAATTGGGTAAGTTAAAGCATTCCGGCGAGCTTAAAACTTCCTATAAAAAGGTAATTGGTTATAGTGATATTGACTTCAATGGTCATTTGAACAATTCCAAATATGTTGACTATATCATGGATTGCTTTGATATGGAAGAACATGAGAAGTTCGATGTGAAAACGATTGAGGTCCATTTCATGAATGAGGCAATGCCAGGCAATAGGATTGTTTTATATAAAGATACATCTGAAGGTGCGAATCAGGTATACATAGAAGGGGTGAATGAAAAAGATCAGCGAACCGTTTTTAAAGCAAGGGCGGAGGTTAAAGAGAAAAATTAGTTATCTGGTCATGTAAATAAGCTAATAGGAAGGGAAAAGCAGCTGTTAATCAAGGAGTTCCACTTCATTATTTTCAGGCATGTATTAAATTCTTCTCCGAATTAGCCAGTAACATAACGCAAACCATGCCCACCACCCACACAATTAAAGACTGAACTACTGGATGGAAGCCAATTGTTCCAGTAGTTCAGCCATCAGCAATGTTACAATAATATTTTCATTCCTTCATTTTCTAACAAGCTCATCGTTGACTTACCTCTCTACTGTGCCGGCGACTTCTGAATGTACTCTATGACGGTAATAATCCAGATAGGAAGGTTTCAACGGTTGATTTCCGAGGATGATGTCCGCTGCCTTTTCTGCCAACATCAACACTGGTGCATGGATATTCCCGTTTGTAGTGTGAGGCATAGCTGACGCATCAACTACCCGTACGTTGTCCAGGCCATGAACTTTCATGGTCAGCGGATCTACAACAGCCAGCGGATCTGAAGCGGAACCCATTTTTGCCGTACATGATGGATGGAGTGCCGTTTCGGCGTCATTCGCTACCCACTGCAGAATTTCCTCATCCGTTTGAACAGAAGGCCCGGGGGAAATTTCACCCGAGTTGTAAGGCGCTAACGCCGGCTGAGAAAGAATTTCCCGTGAAACTCGTACCGCTTCCACCCACTCACGCCGATCCTCTTCAGTAGAAAGATAGTTAAATACAATACTAGGATGTTGAAAAGGATCACGCGAACGGATCTTCAGTCTACCTTTGGAGTTGGAGTACATTGGTCCAACGTGTACCTGGAATCCATGCTTTGTGTCTGCTTTTTGCCCGTCATATCGAACGGCAAGCGGAAGAAAATGAAACATCAAATTCGGGTAATCAACATCTTCATTCGAACGGACGAAACCTCCACCTTCAAAATGATTGGATGCCGCCGGTCCAGTACGTCCAAGTAGCCATTGCAAGCCGATCCAAGGCATTTTTGCTTTATTTAGGCTAGGTTGTTCCGAAACAGGCTGCGGACAAGCGTGCTGAATATATACTTCAAGATGATCCCTGAGATTTTCGCCTACACCTGGTAGGTTAACGATTGGTTTAATGCCCAGCGAGCGTAGATAATCAGCGTCTCCTACACCAGACAACTGAAGTAGCTGTGGCGTGTTGAATGCACCACCGGAAAGGATAACTTCGCCCGCGTTAACATGATAGGTTTTCCCATTCTTTTGGTAGGTTACACCGTTGGCTCGGGTATCATTAAAGTCGATATTGGTAACAAAAGCACGCGTTTCCACTGTAAGATTTTTACGTCGCATAACAGGCCGCAAATACGCGCGTGAAGCTGACACTCGTCTGCCGTTATGTACCTGGCTGTCGAATGGGCCGAAACCTTCCTGACGAAAACCATTCACATCGGGTGTTCTTGAATAACCAGCCTCAACAGCTGCATCAAAAAAAGCTTGAAATAAAGGATTCGTGGCCGGTCCGCGCTTTAATTTAATTGGGCCATGGTGACCGCGGTATTCATCGGATGGATCCGCTCCATAAGTTGTTTCTAGTCGCTTAAAATATGGCAGGCAATGCGCATAGTCCCAAGTTTCCATACCTGGGGCAGATCCCCATCGTTCGTAGTCCATCGGGTTACCACGCTGGTAAATCATACCGTTAATGGAACTTGACCCTCCCAGAACCTTTCCCCGGGCATGTGCAACTTGGCGTCCATCCATATAAGGCTCTGGGTCAGAGGAGTAGATCCAGTCATAGAAACGATTGCCTGACGGGAACATCAAAGCTGCTGGCATTTGAATAAACAAATCCCATGGATAATCACTGCGCCCAGCTTCCAGGATTAGAACACTGCGCGATTTATCTGCACTTAAACGGTTGCCGAGTACAGAACCCGCACTACCGCCACCAATGATTACATAATCGTAAGTTTGTTTCATCTGTAAGCCCCCTTGAAGATTGTAAATAGAAACTAAAACCAATTGATCGGCTCCGGTTTTAAGTTATGGAAAATATGTTTCGTTTCCTGATACTCTTCCAATCCTGGTTTTCCAAGTTCACGACCAATACCGGATTGTTTGAAACCGCCCCACGGTGCATGTGGAAAGTAAAGGTTAAAGTCATTGATCCAAACGGTTCCCATACGCATCTTGGCAACACAGCGCTCAGCCTTGGCGATATCCTTTGTCCACACCCCGCCGGAAAGTCCGTAAATTGAGTCGTTTGCCAGATTGATAGCTTCATCTTCGGTTGTAAACTTCTCTACCGTAATGACAGGACCAAATCCTTCATTCTGTACTACGCTCATCTCGGTTGTACAGTTAGTTAGAATGGTAGGCAGATAGAAGAAGCCGTTTTGTAATTCCGGATCTTCCGGACGTTTGGCACCGATTGCAACTGTTGCGCCTTCCGCGATGCCTTGTTCTACATAGCTCGTCACTTTATTTAAATGTTCTTGGGAAATAAGCGGTCCCATTTGCGTTGACTCATCAAAACCATTACCAAGTTTGATGTTTTTCACGCGTCCCACCAATTTCTGAACAAAATCATCGTGAATGCTTTCCTCGACAATTAATCTTGTGCCCGCGGAACAAATTTGCCCAGCGTGGAAAAAGACGGCATTCATTGCTTGATCAACCGCTGTTTCCAAATCGGCGTCGGAAAAAATAACATTAGGATTCTTACCGCCAAGTTCCAGTGCTAGTTTTTTTACATTGACACTAGCCGCTTGCATGATCTTTTTCCCGGTTTGAATCCCGCCGGTAAACGAAATAAGATCAACATTCGCATTGTTGGAAAGTTCAGCCCCAACCGTATCTCCAGCGCCAAGAACAAGATTGGCTACACCCGCCGGCACGCCCGCTTCTTCGATTAATTCAAATACTTTTACATGGGTAAGCGGTGTGATTTCACTTGGTTTGATCACTAATGTATTCCCGGCAGCAAGTGCGGGGGCCAATTTCCAAGATGCTTGCAGTAGGGGATAATTCCATGGTGTGATTTGTCCACACACACCAACTGGTTCTTTGACAACTTTACTAACGGAATTTGGAATGGGAGAGTTTATGATTTCTCCACCATCTTTATCTGCCATTTCCGCATAATAACGGAAAACACCGGCAATATCGTCCATATCTCCACGGCTCTCCTCGATGGTTTTACCTGTATCAAGGGATTCGAGTTCAGCTAATTCCTCTTTATCCCGCTCGATAAACGCTGCGATTTTACCAATGATTCTGCCTCGTTTAGTAGCTGGAGTTGTTGGCCAAGGCCCATGATCAAATGCTTTTCTGGCAGCGGCAATTGCTGTTTTTGCATCAGCAACATCCCCTTCAGCCGCTACTGCGATAACTTCTTGATTAAATGGATTGATAATTTCTCTTGTATTACCAGAGATGGAATCGATCCATTGCCCATCAATATATTGTTGTTTTAAGGTCAACATTATCCCTCCTCATCATTAAGTTTATTTAAAAAAAATTTAATGGATTGAACAAATGTAATGTATCATGTGATTTTAAGTTTGTCAAAAGTGAAAAATATTAAATTTGCCAAACCCTAATGGTTATATATTATTCACCATGTTTTATGTTATTTGATGATTTGACAATTCGTTTTAATCCGGTATTATTAACTTTGTAAAAAAATAATTTAACAAATTTAATTTTTAAATAAGAAATGGAGGTGAACGAATGGCATATGCACAAGAAGATGAAGTTCGAAACAAGCTTGATGAAGCTAAAGATCAGGTGATTGGCGCAATATCTGAAACGATGGATCTTTATGGCGTGACACCATCTGCGGGGAAATTATATGCAATGATGTATTTCAAGGAGCAGATGAATCTGGATGAAATGCGCCAAGAGCTGGGCATGAGTAAGCCAAGCATGAGCACAAGCGTCCGCAAGCTTCAAGATAATGGCATGGTGAAAAAAGTATTTCAGCGTGGATCCAGAAAGCACACATATGTAGCAGAAAAAGATTTCTTCCGTTCATTCATGTCTTTCTATTGTCAGATGTGGGAGCGGGAAGTGAATATGAATATGGAAGCCATCGATCACGCCCAAGTGGATATCCGTGAGATTTTTGAAGATGAGACCGTTCCCAATGACTTGCGAAAAGAGGCTAAAGCAGATTACGACCTGCTCGAATCATCAAAGGTGTATTACCGTTGGCTGGAGCGATTAACAGCCAGTATTCGAACAGGGGAGATATTTGAATTTTTACCGAAAAATCCGGGGGAAGACAATAAATAATTTGAAATAACATGGGGAGGAGAATGTAAATTAATGTCTTTTAAAAAACTGTATATGTTTATTCTATTCATTCTAGTAGTAGTGCTTACAACAGCATGTGGAAGTACAAGTAGTGGAGAGAAAAAGGATTCAGGTGAAAAAGCAGCTGGCGATAAAACAATTGTCATGGGACAGATTAATTGGGCTGAAAATATTGCTGTCACCAACATGTGGAAAGTGATTTTGGAAGAGAAAGGTTACGATTTGGATCTGAAATTGCTGGACATGGGTACACAAATGGCAGCTCTTGCAAGCGGGGATTTGGACATTAGCCCAGAGGTATGGCTGCCTGTGCAGGATGCCAATTATTTGAAACAGTATAAGGATGAAGCCGATTTCTCGGATGAAACCTGGTATGATACAGCAAAAGTTGGACTGGTTGTTCCGGAATACATGGATGATATTAACAGTATTGAAGATTTAAATGCCCATAAAGATGAATTTGAAGGAGAAATTACCGGATTTGATGCCGGCGCCGGAACTATGGAAGTAACCGAGGATATGATGAAGGAATATGATCTTGACTTTGATTTGGTACCAAGTTCCGAACCGGCGATGATTACGACTATTCGTGAAGCGATAAAAGATAAAAAAGCGGTTGTTGCACCGCTTTGGAGTCCACATCGCGTATTTTCCGAAATGGACTTGAAGTTTTTGGATGATCCGAAGAAGGTTTATGGCGATGCGGAGAAAATTCACCATGCAACAAGGCACGAATTTGCAGACGATTATCCCGAGGTGGACAAATGGTTGAAAAATTGGAAAATGGATGATGACCAGGTTGGTGATCTCATGAGTACGGTAAATAAAGCTGAAGATCCCGAGGAAGGTGCAGCCAAATGGGTGGAGGATAATCAGGATTTGGTAAATGAATGGCTGGAAGAATAAATCATACAAAAGGTGTCATATCCTACAAAAGGGTTTGACACCTTTTTTGAAAAATCTTTTTTTATGCCTCATCATCCACTGGTTCCGCTATTTTACTGGCTATCCAACGCTTGGCTATTTCTTCATCGATATCATATTCTTTTCCTGCACGTAATAAATCACCATGGTAGGCGGTTTGCACATTCATTTTTACTCTCATTTTGGTATGGCTCCTTTTACAAAGAATGCAGATAGGTTGTATATTAAAATCACCTTACATAAATTATTATATCGCCCTTCATTGAAATTGAAAATAGGGTTTGTATAAATTCAGATTTGCCTTGATTGTATTCAGCTTTTCGATGGCCTGGTAAATCCTTTAATCGTATGGGTATGCCCATCGTTTTCGGTTGTTCTGATTTCGGCATAATGGGTGTGATAGCCGTCTGGCAAGGATATTGGCGGACTGGTATATGCTTCATAATAATGAATATGTCCATCCTCAAACGTTGTATTTCCCCATATTTTGTGGACATGACCTTCTTTTGTTTCAATTGGTGTACTTGTTACCCCGGGATGTAAATGGGTATGTTTATCATTGCATGATGTTGCTCCAGTATGAGCATGTGTATGCCCTTTTTGTTCCTGTCCCATTGTCTGGGAAGGACTCATTTTTGCACGTTGTTCGGGATAATTCTTCTGTTGCCAGTTTGGATAGACCGGTGTATATGGGGCATAACCAGGAAACTGTCTCATGTCATAATACAATGTATACAACTCCTTTGATTTTTATTGTCATGATAGGCTATGATCATGAATCTTGTACGGTGAAAGAAAAAATTGACTAGATAGAACATAATGCGTCTATTGTCACAGCTTTGCCATAAAAATTTCGCCTTTGAGTAACCAATAAGTATATCAATTGAAAATAATTATCATTATCAAGTAGAATAAAGTTAAGCTACAATTTAGGATGTGGGGGATGACATTATGGCAAAAATTATTTTGTTGGATGCCAGTATGACAGGCAGCACGGAAATAATGGCTGATGCGATCGGTGATTATGTAAAGGGTGCTGGTCATGAGCTGGTACGTAAATCATTTGACTTTGATGATATTGATGTACAGGAATTGCTCGATTATGATGGGATATTGATTGGCTCTTATACATGGGATGATGATCTGCCATATGAAGTAGAGGATTTTTACGATGATCTGGATAGTGTTGATTTGACTGGAAAGCTTGTAGGTGTATTTGGTTCATGTGATTCGTTTTATGATTCATATGGCGCTGCACTTGAGACCATTGCTGCAAGAATCCCGGAAATTGGCGGTACGATGTATGAAGAAAAATTAAAAGTTGAACTGGAGCCAAATGATAAGGATATTGCAGATTGCAAACGATATGCTGCGGAATTTTTGGACCAGCTTGCGAAAATGGAATAACATACGTGTAAATAAAGGTGGTGGAAAGAGGGAAAGTAACAGATCCCCCTCTTTTCAATTTTCTATCATTCGGATTTGTCTACGTCTACCGTAACCGCACGTTTTTTCATGGAGGCCCAATTATGCTCGAATATATGTCTATCATAATGTTCTTCTTTTCCAGTATAAGGATCATTCACAATGACATGGTCACCATCAATCCCAATAATAACAACCGCATGTTCATTACAGTACCAGTCAATGGTGTTGCCAGCCGGATCTTGCCATGATTTACTATGATAGGTTTCATTCTGATTAATGGTGGTCCAGGCCATCACTGGTGTCCCGGAGCGTACAACGTTCAGTAGTACCTCAAAGTCCTGCCCCGTTAAGTCAACGCCTTTCCCTGGCAGAAAGTGATCAATAGTTTCCAGAATCGGTTTTTCAAAAACTCCAAAACTACCATCATCGGTATATGGATCACCAACAAATTGGTCGTTGGGGTTAGCCCCATACCATGTTCCGTCCACAAACCTGACTTTTTCACCCTTTGAAAGCTTCTCGACTACTGCAAATTTACTGACCGTTTTTCCTGCCCAGGTGAGCAACATGGCTAAAGATGTTGCTTCACAACCGGTGGGTAATTCCGGGTGTTGATTAATAGTCGGAACACCATCAATTTTGCATTTATGTTTATTTTCCACCTTATCAAACTCCTTTCATAATTATTATACAATATTGGAAGGCGAGTTGTCTGTCCCGCAAGTTACTTTCCGAAAACACATACGTCAGCCTGGTTAAAATATTGGGAAAGACATAAACGAACAAAATACCCATTCTTGTATTGACGGGGATTTGCTTACAGGAATGCGGCGTAATCATGTCAAGATGGTTGATGCCCGTCAGCCTAGATAAAAATACCCAGATCCGGATTCGTTCCAATGGCACTTGTGAAGGGTATAGTGGCATGATAATTTAAACTTGTTGAGGAGGCGGGGCACGTTGGACAAGAAAATGATAGACAGCTTATTGCAGACCATCACGGATATGACGGACGAGGTAGAGGATATACAGTCAAGCGGGTATCTTCTTAATGAATTCGTTACCGATATAGAAACAAAAATCAACGAAACAGGCCATGGATTAACAGGATTGCAGCGTGATATCCGTGAAATTGATCAAAGTGCTGCCAAAGTGGTCGATAAAATTTTGGAAAAGAAAAACCAATGACGTAAAGCAAATTAAAGCGTGCACAAGCAGGCTTATTTTTTTTGCGTGAATTTTTTGGTATGCTTTTAGATATATTTGTGTTTTCGAGTGGAGGAAGACTATGAAAAAATCAAGTAATTCATTTACGATACTACTCCAAAAAAATAAGGGACTCATGTGGCTGCTGATTTTGACGATTACACTCCTTTGGGGCTATGCATGGGTGTTAATGAAAGAAGTACTTGCATATATGGGACCGTTTACTTTTTCCTCCTTTCGATTTGCAACAGGGTCGATCGCGTTGCTATTGATTGTATGGCTGTCCAAAAAACGATTTCCGCTCAAACGATATTGGAAACCGTTATTAGTACAAGGAATCTTGCAAACATCCATTGTTTTTCTCCTCGTTATGTATGGACTCCGGTTTGTGGATGCAGGGAAATCCTCGGTACTATTATATTCGATGCCAATGTGGAGCAGTTTATTGGCCGGAAAATTCCTCGGTGAAAAATTGACATCAGCAAAATGGGTCGGTTTACTGATTGGGATGGTTGGGCTTTTAACTATTTTGGGCTGGGACATATGGATTGGTCAAAGCATAAAGGTTCTTTTTGGGGAGTTGCTTATCATTATTGCTGCCATATCCTGGGGTGTCTCAAATGTTTATTTTCGTAGGAAACTTCAGCATTTGCCAAAATTGGAAACCAACGCTTATCAAATGCTGTTTGGTACAATCGTCATGATTATTGTCACGTGTCTCATGGAGTGGGGAGAACCAATTGATTTAAACGTACATAGTATCTACTATATTTTGTTTACTGGTATTCTGGCATCTGCGTTATGTTTTACAGTTTGGTTCCTCATTTTAAGTTTAATAGATATGGTGACCGCAACGATTTCCACACTGCTGGTCCCGGTTTTTGGCTTGTTGTTCAGCAGTTTGATTATTGACGAGAAACTATCTGTTGGTGTTTTAACTGGCTCAGGCTTGATTATATTCGGGATTATTGTTGCACAGGTGACGAGGAAAGAAAAAGCACAGAGAGATAAGGCAGATGTCCAGCAAGGCAGGTAAAATTCAAAACCCTCACATTATCGTTTGTGAGGGTTTTGAAGGTTGTTACTTGTTACTCGCTAAAAGAACAGTAGACCAATAGCGATTGGGAAGAAACTGTAGATTAGGATCAAGACACAAAAGCCCATGATATCGCGAACTTTCAAACCGGCAATCGCTAGTAACGGCAATGCCCAAAATGGCTGAATCATATTGGTCCATGCATCTCCCCATGCAACAGCCATCGCAGTTTTCGCCGTATCTGCACCAATTTCCAGTGCAGCCGGTACCATAATTGGTCCTTGAACTGCCCATTGCCCGCCACCGGAAGGAACAAAGAAATTGATGATACCGGCACTAATAAAGGTAAACAATGGCAGAGTTGTTTCATTGGAAATACTGACAAACCATAAAGACATTTGTTCCGATAATCCGGATGCGACCATCATACCCATAATGCCGGCATAAAAAGGAAATTGAATAATGATCCCGCCGGCATTTTTCACCGCACTGGTAACACTGTTCAAAAACCGGCGTGGTGTTTGGTGAAAAATAATTCCCAAGAACAGGAAGGTAAAGTTAACAATGTTGATATTTAAATCAAAACCATTTTTGAAAAAGAAGTAAATAACGAAACAAAGTCCCAGAATACCTGTGAGATAGGAAACGATCCGGCTGTTTTCCAGTCGTTCTGCGGGTGTCAATTTTTCGATATCCACGCTATCTTCCGCTTCATTTTCAGTCATAGATTCCGACTTCCATGATGTTGCATCAGTATTTTGCAATGGTCCTCTCGACTTTATCAAAAACCGGTTAAAAAATGGTAAGGTAAACAATAGCACCAAAACGATAAAAATATTAAACCAACTGAACAATGTTTCGGTTACAGGAATAATACCAATAGAATCTTCCAGAAAATGTCCCGGGGTTGCGATTAATAGCGGAATGGAACCGGATAATCCGCCATGCCACAGAAGAAATCCACTATATGCACTTGCCATCAGTACCCGATAATCCACTGTCGGAACGCGTTTTGCGAGATGAATAGCGTATAATGCACCAACAACCAATCCAAATCCGTAATTGATTAAACAAGCGATGGAGGCAATAAAGGTAACCGCCAAAATAGCTTGTTCAGGCGTATTTGCCAGCTGGCTTAATTTGGCCAGCAGCTTTTTGATGATTGGTGTGCTAGCTAGAATGTAGCCTGTTACTACAATTAAGGACATTTGCATGGCGAAATCAAGTAAATCCCAGAACCCGGATCCCCAGTAATCAATCATCTGGATTGGTGAACTGCCGGTAAAAATGATACCCAATACAAAAACAGCAAACGTTAAAATGATCGCAAATAAAAACGCATCAGGCAAAAAGCGCTGTACCATCCGATCGAAAAAAATTGTGATTGACCGCATAAATTTCCCCTCCTTTTTATGAAATCGGTTTCTAATTATATATTACCAAATGGTTTTTAAAATGGGTATATAATTTATTTTTATTAATTTTAAAATGGAATATATTAATCCAAACATTTACAAAATACTGTGATTCATTATATTATAAAGGTGGATGAAAATCGCTTTGGATTAATTATGAAATGACAAAGGTGGAATCTGGATGAATGATCAATCTCTGCAACATGTCAAGGCAGTATTTATGGATTGGGCAGGAACAATGGTTGATTATGGTTGTTTTTGTCCGCTGGATGTATTCTTGGAAGTCTTTAATAAAAAAGGTATTGAAGTTTCACATGAAGAGGCACGTGAACCAATGGGACTTCCTAAGCGGGATCATATTAAAAAAATTTGCGAAATGGATAGAATTGCAAATGCCTGGGAAAAGAAGTACGGGCGATTTCCCAATGAAAAAGATGTGGATGGACTATATGCTGATTTTGAACCGGCTTTGTTGTCTATTTTACCAAGTTATAGCACACTTATTCCAGGTGCTGCTGAAACTGCCCAATGGTTACAAAAGAATGGAATTAAGATAGGATCAACAACAGGATACACAAGGGATATGATTGATATCGTGGTCCCGTCGGCAAAACAACAGGGATACGATCCCGACTCAGTCGTTACATCTGATGAAGTTCCAGCCGGACGTCCAAACCCTTGGATGATTTTTCGTAACGCTATGAACCTAGGAGTCTACCCATTAAGTCATACGGTTAAAATTGGTGACACGTTAAATGATATAAACGAAGGAATAAATGCTGGAACGTGGGTTGTAGGGGTTGTAAAAGGAAGTAGCGAACTGGGCATGACTGAAAAAGAGGTAAATGAATGCGATCCAGATATACTCCTGGAAAAAATGGAAGCGATTAAGAGGCGTTTCAAGGGAGCGGGTGCGGACTATGTTATTGAATCAATTGGGCAATTGAAAGAGGTAATTCCCAAAATCGATCTCCAAATATCTCAATTAGAAAGGGAATTTGTATAAAGTATTTGGACTCTCTGGAACCCCAAAGATTAAACAACCTGTAGAGAGGGGGATATCATGCAACTCGACTATTCAAATTCCATCCCATTGCATATTCAATTGAAAAAAATAATTGAAGCTCAAGTGACGGAGGGAGTGCTATCTGAACAAATTCCAAGCGAACGACAGTTTATGGAAGATTATAATATTAGTCGCAGTACGGTTCGTGAGGCGATTAATTTGTTGGTCAGAGAAGGTATATTAGAAAAACGACATGGGAAAGGGACCTTTGTTTCGCTAAAACCGATTCATGATTGGTTGGGAAATTTAAGTAGTACGACGGAAACAATCCGCAATATGGGTATGAAGCCGGGGGCAAAACTTATCACACATTATCGCACTACACCATCTGGCTACATACGGGAGATGACCGGCTTTACCGAAGCATACTTTATCAAACGAATTCGCTATGCAGACGATATTGCTATTGGTGTGGAACGACATTATTATCCGGTGCCAATCGGGGAGCGGTTAGCTCAGTATGATCTTGATAATGCCACACTTTATGACTTGATTGAAAACGAGCTCGGTATTCAGTTTGCTGAGGCGAATCAAACGATATCCAGTGGCCCATTATTAGTAGAAGATCAAGAGTATTTAGGGGCTTCAGCCAATCAACATGTGTTAATTGCGGAACGGATTATTAAAGATCAGGCAGGTAATGTTATCGAAATGGAAGAGGCGTTCTACCGCAGTGATATGTACAACTTTAAAATTAACTTATCACGAAAATTTGGCTAAACGGGCTGTAATCATTTATAAATAGGTTAAATAAAACTTATTGTGTTTTTAAATATCAAAATTTAATAAAAACATTGAAATTTACCCGTGAGTTAGAATATACTAATTATAAACCTAATTCAACTGGTACGGACGTCACGATCTTGAGCAACGTCTTGCAGTAGTTATTTTTTGAGTTGGGAGTAATTATAGCGGGCATTGAGGTCTTACACAAAATTAAGAGGAAGAAAAACAGTCGGGAATGTAAGCGATTTCCCGGGGCTGTAAATATCGAGGTGTTTGCATGAACGGTAACTGCCTTTGATGAAGGTTGATTTATAGGTACCAACGAGCACACTGAAGAGGGTACTTTTTAGGGTGCTCGCCCATAATATGTATCTACTATTTTCGAATGGAGGCATTGATATGAAGACTGAAGTGGAAAAACATGCTGTATCAGAACAAACAACATCACATTTGTGGAATGCTATGCATAAATACAATCCGGATGCTCAGGATATGATGGCGGTATCCGGTAAAGGGTCATGGTTTAAAGATGAGAATGGCAAAGAGTATCTCGACGGTGTATCAGGATTATGGTGCTTAAATCTTGGCTACGGTCGGGAGGAGATTGCTGATGCAGCTGCAGAACAAATGAAGAAACTGACTTATTTTCCATTAACTATGAATCACCCGCCTGCTGTTGAATTAGCTGGGAAGATCAGTCAGCTCTTGGATGCAGATTATCAAACATTTTTCTCAAATAGTGGTTCCGAGGCTAATGAGACAGCGTTTAAAATTGCCCGACAGTATCATAATCAGACCGGTAATCCTAGAAAGTATAAATTTATCTCGCGTTACCGGGCATACCACGGGTCAACCCTTGGTGCATTAAGTGCAACCGCACAAGCGAATCGACGTACGAAATATGATCCCGGCGCACCAGGTTTTTTACATGTTTATCCACCCTATAGCTATCGCTCCGTTTTTGAAGGAAGTCCGGAAGAATCGGACTTGAAAGCAGCGCAAATGCTGGAAGAAATGATTAATTGGGAAGGGGAGGAAACGGTTGCAGCAGTGATTATGGAGCCGATTATCTCTGGTGGAGGAGTCCTTGTACCGTCACCGAAATATATCCAGCGTGTTGCTGAGATTTGTAAAGAGCATAACGTACTTCTAATTATGGATGAAGTTGTCGCCGGTTATGGTCGAACAGGAAAAATGTTTGGTTTCATGCATGCAGAGGGTGTTCAACCTGATATTGTTACGATGGCTAAAGGTTTGACGAGCGGTTATTTACCACTGGGTGCAACATCAGTTAAAACGGAAATTTATGATGCCTTTAAAGAGGCGGGAAAAGATAAACATTTCCGTCATGTTTCCACGTATGGAGGTCATCCGGCTGCATGTGCGGTTGCACTTAAAAACATTGAAATTATTGAGCGGGAACACATCGTGGAGCGTGTACAAAAACTTGGTGAAACCAAACTGGCTAAGCTTCATCAGTTGCAAGACCACGAAAATGTTGGTGAAGTTAGACAAAAAGGATTTTTAGTAGGAATAGAAATGGTTACAGATAAACAGTCCAAAACACCAATTGATGAGGCAACAATGGGCGAAATCGTAGGGAGGTGTAAACAAAAAGGCCTGATCATCGGTAAAAATGGCGATACTGTACCAGGTCAAAACAATGTGATTATTATTGCACCGCCACTTTCTAGTACAGAAGAGGATTTGGATTTTGTTGTAGAGACGGTTGAGTCTGTTATTCGGAGTATCTAGATTGTGAACTTCTACTTCCTTGGGAACAGGGGGAATGGAAGTTAGATGGGAAGGTAATAGATTTGAATTATGAACGATTAAAAACGTTTATTGCTGTTGCCGAAAAAAAGAGCTTTTCAGAGGCCGCCAAAATTTTATATGTTACGCAACCAACGATAACATCACAGGTAAAGGCTTTGGAGGAGGAACTGAATACCAAGCTATTTGAACGAACAACGAAAAAGGTAGCGATGACGCAATCTGCACACATTTTATTGAAATTTGCCAAGGAGATTGTTCGTTTGAGTGACTCAGCCCAAAAAGAAATTTCACAAATGGAAAGTACAATAAATGGCGATTTGCGGGTGGGATGTAGTCTGACTGTTGGAGAATATATACTTCCAGAGTTTTTGAAGCGGTTCAAAGATGCATTTCCACATGTCCGAATGAGTGTGGAGATCGCCAATTCACATCATATTGTCGAGAATATAAAGGATCAGGTTATTGATGTGGGTTTAATCGAGACTCCGATTGAGGATCAAAAAATTGTGAGCGACCCTATCCTGGAGGATGAACTTGTTTTAATTACGAAACCGGATTACTTTTCAAGTCATGAACTGCAAATTTCGCAGGAAAAATTAAGGGAAGTACCACTCATTATTCGTGAACAGGGGTCAGGAACCCGATCTGTTGTGGATCATTATCTTAAACAGGCCGGGCTTTCGTTAGACGATTTGAATGTGGTGATGGAGCTTGGTAGTACCGAAGCAATTAAGTCAGCAGTAGAATCTGGATTAGGAGTCTCATTTATTTCCAAAAACACCATAAAAAAAGAGCAAAAGTTAAAATTACTGAAGACGTATCAGGTGAAAAATATCTCGTTTTACCGTTATTTTTATATTGCCTTTCGAAAAGATCATGTTTTAAAAACAACAACGGAGTTATTTATCAAAGAACTGGGAGACATTATTCAGGAAAAGGAAGTAGGTAAGCTAATTCCGTTACCATCAAGCAATTGTTGATGATAGATTGATAATTTTTAAGGAGGAATTCAAATGGTAAACCAACAAGCAGAATTGAAGAAAGCAACAAATCAAAAAGTGAAGATGACACCTAGTGAGGCAATCGTCGAAACATTAGTAAAAGAAAATGTCAAAGAAGTTTATGGAATAGTTGGCTCCGCATTTATGGATATGCTTGACCTGTTCCCGACTGCCGGGATCCGTTTTATACCGGTACGTCACGAACAAAGTGCCGGTCATATGGCGGATGCGTATGAGCGGGTTACAGGAACTGCCGGGGTGATCGTCGGTCAAAATGGTCCCGGGATTACAAATATGGTAACGTCCGTAGCAGCGGCCAATCAGGCGCACAGCCCGATGGTAGTTATTTCTCCATCTGCAGGGACAGGATCTGTTGGTTTGGATGGTTTCCAGGAAGCTAATCAGGTGTCCATTTTTGAAGATATTACCAAAGAGACTGTACGCGTAACCAATAAAAACCGTGTAGCCGATTGCCTGAGAACTGCCTTTCGAATTGCGTATGCAGAACGTGGGCCGGTGTTATATGATATACCTCGCGACCTGTTTTATGGAGAAATAGAAGATTATATCCTCGAGCCAAGTCAATATCGCACAGACAAGCGCGGCAGTGGTGATCCGGCATCAATTGAGAGGGCTGTTTCCCTATTAAAGGATGCGAAAAACCCTGTTATTATTTCGGGTCGCGGATCTGTAGATGCAGATGGTATTGATTCAGTTGTAAAAATAGCAGAACATTTGTCAGCACCTGCTGCTTGTGCATATATGCATAATGATGCTTTTCCAGTCGATCATCCACTTGCTGTTGGGCCAATTGGTTATATGGGATCCAAGGCTGCCATGTATACACTAAAAGAGGCTGATGTTGTGTTAGCCATTGGAACACGTCTATCACAGTTCGGAACGCTTCCTTGTTATGATATTGACTATTTCCCTAAGGATGCCAAAATCATTCAAGTCGATATCAATCCACGGCAAATTGGGCGTACACATCCGGTTGAAGTTGGTATTATTGGTGATGCCAAAGCAGCCAGTGATGAAATTTATCGTCAGCTTCAGTCAGCTGTGCCATCTCCGGTGAAAAATTCGGCACGTTTAGCAGAGGTTAGTGATTTGAAAGAAAAATGGGAACAGGAATTAGTTGATCTGGCAATGGTGGATGGCGATCCAATCAATCCAAGACGGGCACTATTGGAATTGACTAAAGCACTTCCAAAGAATACAATCATCTCATCCGATATTGGTAACGTTTCATCGACTGCAAATGCCTATTTGAAATTTAATCAAACGAGACGTCATATTGCCGCGTTAACATTTGGCAATACAGGTTTTTCTTATCCGGCAGCACTTGGCGCCCAGTTAGCCGATCCTGATGCACCAGTTGTAGCGATTGTTGGCGATGGTGCATGGGGCATGAGCCTGCATGAAGTAAGCACGGCAGTTGAACAGAACATCCCAGTTATCGCTTGCGTGTTTAACAATAGATCATGGGCAGCAGAAAAGAAAAATCAAGTTGATTATTATGATGATCGTTATGTTGGATCGAATATTGAGGGCCCTGATTTTGCCGAAGTTGCCAAGTCAATGGGGGCGCTAGGCTATACGATTGACAAAGCAGAAGATATCGGTCCAACTGTAAAAGAGGTATTAAAACAAAGAAAGCCTGCCGTTTTGAATATCTATGTAGATGGGACTCAGCTGGCGCCACCATTTAGAAAAGATGCATTACACATGCCTACTCGCTTGTTGGATAAATATAAACACCTTGATTATAATGAATGGAAAAAATAACATATAAGTGCGTGTTCAAAAGGAGGATAAAAAGGACCGAGAAGTTCTAGGCGGCGCAGCTTTGAGCACCGGAGTGTACATAAAAGGTACATGAGGAGCGGAAAAGCAAGCCAACGACGAAATTCGAAGTGTCATTTTTACCGGACTTTTTGAACATCCTCTATAAACTGAAAATGCTCCGTACCAGTATCATTGGTATGGAGCATTTTTTTAAAGACACCAGACGACGAATTAATAGTTCCATTTAGCGTGATTCAGAAATAACTAGCAGCAGACAATAAAATTGGGACAGAAGCATTATCACCTGTCCCGATTTTATCTTATTCGTTTCCTGCTTCAACCCCCGGAGTATTCAACTCTGTTTTATTTTCTTCAACTTTAATCTGTTTATTTCCAAGGATCAAATAATTTAACTCCTCTGTGGGGATTTGGTTAAATTCTTTTCGTTTAGCTAAATAAAATACTACCCCAAGAACTATCCAGGCGATTAGGGCAATTCTTGACTGAATACCCAGGAAAGCCGGAGAACCAGGGATAAGTAGAAGTAAGATAAACGTTATACTTGCCAGCATCCCTACAAGTGAAAAAAGTTTCTTTAGAGGTGCAATCACATGTTTACTTGGGTTAAAGCTACTGTCCATCGACCATTTAAAAATGATATATGCGGTATAACAAGTATACAGATAGGCAATGGATACCCCGATAGACGACATGTCAACGACCCAAGTTAATGCTTCACGCCCAAACCATGGGGCGAACATTGACAGTATGACTGTAAAAATAATACTGACGTAAGGCGTTTTGTATTTCGGATGGACTTTGGAAAATATCTCAGGCAATATTTTGGCACGTGACATGGCGAAAAGCAGGCGACTTGATGAAATAATAAATCCATTTAAGCCGGTGAAAATCCCCATACAAAGCGCAGTCACGAGAATAACCAAGCCAAATGTACCGAGTACGCCGGTAATGGCATTCGCTGTACCCCAAAGATTGTTTTCCGCAGCAAGCGCGTCCCATGGGGTTGCCATTGCCGTGACGCCTACCATAAATACATATAATAACCCGGAAAAAAATAGAGCCAAAACAATGAGACTAAATGCTTTTTTGGTAGAGAAGTTAAATTCCTCAGCGGCTTGCGGGACATTGTCAAAGCCAACAAAAGCCCATGGTGCAATGGCTACAATTGAGATAATCGCGGCAAATGATGTGGTGCCTGTTGGAAATAATGGTTGCATGTTCGCAAAAGATGTTTCTGGGCTTCCACCAACCAATAGTGTTAATGCTAAAACACCTGCAAGCATAATACAACAGAAAATAAATTGCATTTGACCACTAAGGCCGGTACCGCGGAAATTCAAGTAACCGAACAAGATCAGTACTAAAGTGGCGATGATAACCTCCGTTCCATATACATCCCAGCCGGCAATTTGATACATATGCAGATTCTCAATAAATTTCGGGAACACAAATTTAAACATTAAGGTAAACGCGGATGCATTAAGTGCAACGATACATATATAGCCTAGGGTCAGAAACCAGCCACATATAAAGGCATGTGTTCGTCCAAGGCTAACAAAAGCGTAGGCAAATTCTCCACCCGATACGGGGAAACTCTGAATTAAAAATCCGTAGCTGACTGCAATAAGCATCATGAGTGCTGCTCCAATGGAAAATCCGATCATAACCCCCAGTGGACCACCATCTTTCATCCATATGGTCGGCTGGACAAACGCACCCCAGCCAATCGATGATCCCAAGGCAATCGCCCAGACCCAGTGTGGTTTTAGCGTCTTTTGCAGTTCTTCACGCTCTGCCATATACAAAATCCTCTCCCTCTCTTTTTGTAATCGCTATCATAATTATTGATATAACATTTATCTATTATTTTAACTGGTTCGCACCAGTATAATCAATCAATTTTACAAATTTAGATTATTGCAATATAAAATAAAGCTTATGATAAATTCTTATAGGGCAGGAATACCCAGCAGAAGTAGAGGAGATTTTCCCATATGGAAATGCCCCCAATGGTTTGTTGTATTTCATAGCGTACAACAAGTAGCTATCATGGGTGGCCGTCCGGGTTGCTACGTAGGAAAAATGGTTCATTTGACAAACAAATGTTCTGTTTATGTGGTTATTTTAGCAAAGTTTGTGCTATACTAAAACTAAGATAATGTTCTTTTAGGGATTGGTCGGCTAGCCCTTTATAAGGTGGTGATGCCATTGAGCATTTTCGAGGCTTTGATCGTAATGTTTACATTCGGCACGTTTTTGCTGGGTCTGTTTACTTTCATCCTGGATTTGATCAATAAAAAATAGACCTCCCTATTAACCCAAAACAGTCGAAACGGGAGAGGTCTATTCCTGGATAGCTGATACCCTGGGGGAACCGCTTATCGCAAGACCACAGTTGCAGCTGTGGTCTTTATAAGTATATGCATATTTCTACCTATAGTATACCATATAAAAAGGGTTTGGAAAGGGAAATAACTCTGTAAATAACATAGCTTGGCTAGTTACCATTATCTACCATAAATATTGCTATCGAACAATATTTACGCTGTAATTGAAACAGTATTTTACCTTCCAATATACGGGAGATGGTAATATGCCACACTATTCAAATGTTATCCGTTCAACCGATTAATGTGCTATCATAGGAACAGTGATTTTGAAAGTGTGGAGGAATTGTATGATGGATGTAGATAGTTCGTTAACAAAAAAAGATACCAATCGGATGTATCGTTTTTTAATATATGCTGGAGTCATTATTGCGGCATTTAATTTGCGCCCATCCATTACGTCAGTAGGTCCGGTTATTGGGCTTATTCGCGATGACGTTGGGCTGTCTAATTGGAGTGCAGGGATCATTACAAGTTTACCACTGATAGCATTTGCACTTATTTCGCCGGTTGCACCCAAAGTTGGTAATCGTTTTTCCAATGAACGGGCATTGCTAATCGGCCTGATTTTGTTGCTTATCGGGATTAGTATTCGATCGATCACCTCTGTTTCCTTGTTATATATCGGTACGTTACTTGTTGGCATAGGGGTGGCCTTTTGCAATGTGCTCCTGCCCGGTGTAATAAAGGAGAAGTTTCCCAACAAAGTGGAACTGATGACCGGAGTGTACTCTACCGCAATGGGTGCACTTGCTGCTACGGCGTCTGGATTAAGTATTCCGATTGCGAAAGGACTAGGATTGGGATGGCAAATTGCTTTATTGATTTGGGCGGTGCCGGCAATTATCGGAATTCTTATTTGGGCCTATCTTAGTAAAGGTAAAAAAATGGAGAACCAGCAAGAATCGCAATTTGTAACATCATCGAATAACCGTATTTGGCGATCCCCGTTAGCGTGGCAGGTTGCCTGTTTTATGGGATTTCAGTCATTTTTATTTTATGTTACTATTTCCTGGCTGCCGGAGATCATCCATGATTACGGTGTTAGTATTGCAACGGCAGGCTGGATGCTCTCATTTATGCAGTTGATCGGCTTGCCGTTTAGCTTCCTGGTGCCTGTGCTTGCCGGACGTTTTAAATCGCAATGGTGGCTTGCCTGGCTGCTTGCCTTATGTGCGATTGGCGGGTATAGCGGCTTACTGCTCGGTAGTGGGTTCGTTATTATGATTATTAGTGTCATTTTAATTGGGATTGCACTTGGGGGCGTCTTTCCATTAGCACTGGCATTTTTGGGTATGCGCTCACGAAATGCCAGGCAGGCTGCTGAATTATCCGGGATGGCGCAATCATTCGGTTACTTATTGGCAGCTATTGGACCAATATTTATTGGATATTTATATGATCTGAGCCATAGTTGGACGATACCATTAATAACGTTGATCGGTGTAGGATTTATTGTTATTATTTTCGGTTCGTTTGCCGGACGGGATAGGTACGTATCGGATTAATAGTTAGTAAAAAATAGATTGATATAACCATGCACTTATTTGATGGCAGACCAGCCTGTGATATATGAAAAAGCCCGGTTAGAAATAAGGAGAGTGAAGACGTGCGTTTGTTAATTGAAATAATGGGCTGGATACTTGCAGCAATCGGAGCCTATTATATATCTGAAGAAAATACGATGGTAATTCATTATATACTGTTAATCGTCGGGATTGTTATTTTGTTAATGACACTACCGTTTAAAAGCTATCGCTACAAGAAACGATAAATTGAAAAAAGAAATGGAAGTGACACTATTATTTTGATTGGTGTTACTTCCTTTTTTGGTACATAGGTTAGTTCTGTGATTCAGGACGGAGTGGTTCTGCATATCCGCCAGAAAATGGGAATGGCTAATATATTATTTGAAATCGCTGATATAAATGTGGTTGTTGTTTGAACATACTATAAATAGATAATACATTCCAATGCCAATTTCGGATGGAATGTCCAAGCCAGAATCTATTTATGTTTTGTGCTACAATTTAGGAAAATGTCTTGGCAGGGAGGCTTTGTATGGGTAATGTTACGATAAAACCGGTTGGTGATACGTCGTTGAAAGTGGAGTTTCATGAAACAGTTTCACCGGAGTTAAATAGGAAGATTCGTACTTTTTGTCAGAAACTGCAAGAATTGTCTTTAACAGCGGTGGAAGAATGGGTGCCAGCGTTTGATTCGGTAACTGTTTATTATCAGCCGACACATATGACATATGAAAGCATTCGGAAACAATTGCAACAAATTGTGTTAACTGGAAAGGATGACATAACGCTAACATCCAGATATATCTATGTCCCTGTTTTATACGGCGGAAAACAGGGACCTGATTTAACCCGTGTTGCAAGCCATAACAGGTTAACAGAGAATGAAGTAATCGCGATTCACCAAAGGAATGAATATCTTGTCTACATGCTTGGATTTTTGCCGGGATTTCCTTATCTTGGTGGCATGGATAAACGTATCGCTACACCTCGGCTGGATGAACCGCGAAAGAGGATTGATGCAGGTGCCGTTGGGATTGCCCATGAACAAACAGGAATATATCCACTGGCTTCTCCTGGTGGCTGGAATATTATTGGAAAAACACCACTTCAACTGTTCCAGTCTGATAAGGAAAATGATGCTTTTTTATTTCAAGCAGGTGATGTCGTGTGCTTTTATGAAATAACTGCAGAAGCGTTTGCGGAAATCGAGCTGCTTGTGAAGGAAGGCAGCTTTCGTGTGAATGAAAAGTTTAAACAAAGATAATACCGTGGTAATGAAACTGGTTGATGTGTACGGTGAAATAAGGGAGGATGGATGAACATGGATAAGCAAATTGATTTGAATTGTGATATGGGGGAAAGCTTTGGCAGGTATACTATTGGTGCAGATGCGGACATGATGGCATATATTACATCGGCAAATATCGCCTGTGGCGGACATGCTGGTGATCCGGAAGTCATGGAGCAGACCGTTCGTTTAGCCAAACAACATGGTGTTGCCATAGGTGCACATCCTGGCTTTTTTGACCTGGCTGGATTTGGGCGTCGGATGATTGATTGCTCGGCTGCAGAAGTTTACCGGCTGGTGGTTTACCAGGTTGGGGCACTTGCTGCCTTTTGTAAGGTTAACCAGGCAAGGATGCAACATGTGAAACCTCATGGTGCATTGTATAATCTTGCGGGTCAAAACCGACAGATCGCAGATGCTATTGCTCGGGCTGTTCATGACATTGATCCATCGTTAATATTATATGGCTTGGCAGGCAGTGAATTGTTGCAAGCGGGTGAGGATCAAGGGTTACAAGTTGCTTCCGAAGTTTTTGCCGATCGAACCTATCAGCCAGATGGACGCTTAACACCAAGAAAACATCCAAATGCGATAATTGAACAGGCTGAAGCGGCTGTACAACAAGTGGAGCAGATGGTGAACCATGGTGTTGTTGAGGCGGTTGATGGCACCCAAATTAAGATTCGCGCCGATACCATTTGTTTACATGGTGACGGAGTGAATGCTGTTGCCTTTGCAAAAAAACTGCGAAGGAAACTGGAAGATGCTGAAATTAACGTAGGATAAGTTTAGGACTGAATTGGAGGTGCTGTAATGGCAGGTCAAAAAATATTTACTGTGAACAAGCCAGGAGTTATAACTTCTTTTCAGGATATGGGACGTACAGGATATCAACGGTTCGGTGTGCCGGTCGCAGGTGCGATGGATGTATTTGCATTTCAGATTGCCAATATATTGGTGGGAAATAAGCGCAATGAGGTTTGCTTGGAAGTTACACTCATTGGCCCGCAACTGGAGGCGCACTACCCCATTACTTTAGCCATAACAGGTGCTGATTTACAACCATCTGTAAATGGAAAGTCGGTTCACATGTGGGAGACGTTTACAATGGAGGAAGGGGACCAATTAACATTTGGCAAGCTTCAATCAGGGGTGCGGGCATATATTGCAGTAGCTGGAGGGTTCGCTGTACCCGCCATCTTTGGAAGTAAATCAATGGATATGAATAGTGGTTTAGGGTATATGCTGGAAAAGGGAGAGGCAATCGAGGGAAATCCTGTTGCAAGTCGTTCCGGGATTGGTCTTTCCAGAAAGGTTATTCCCATTTATCAAAAGGAAATTGATGTAGCCATCATTGAAGGACCGCATACCAATCTGTTTACAGAGGCGGATCGACAACGTTTTTACCAAACAACATTTATCGTTGGAGCTAATTCCAATCGTATGGGATACCGTTTGGAGGCAGCCGATTTTCAAATTACTCCATCAGGGGATATCTGGTCGGATGCCACGCCATTTGGAGGAATACAGATACCACCAAATGGTCAGCCAATTATATTGATGGCAGACAGGCAAACGACTGGTGGCTACCCGCGGATTGGTACGGTCATTTCTACTGACCTCCCAAACATTGCCCAGCTTCCCCCGCAAGGGAAAATCCGCTTTTATTCCATTTCCGTGGAAGATGCACAGCAACGACTAGTCAAAAGGGAAGCATTTCTGGAGCGGTTGGAAACCTTTCGTGTCGGTTTGGAGATAGGGAGATGAAGTGGCTTACGGAACAGGACATTGTAGGTATGATACACGAAGATGTATGGATGATGGAGGCATTACAGGCGGCAAAAAAATTACAGTTACCGGATTGGTGGATTTGCGCAGGTTTTGTTCGGACTAAAATTTGGGATACATTGCACTATTATGAGGAGAGAAGTCCACTTCAAGATATTGATGTTATTTATTTCGATAAGAATGACTTGAAGGAAACAACAGAGAAACGTTACGAAACCATATTGAAAGCTGCTGCACCAGAATATCCCTGGTCAGTAAAAAACGAAGCGCGGATGCATATCACAAATCAGATCGCTCCGTATATATCTTCGGTTGACGCCATTGCCAAATTCCCGGAGACGGCAACATCGCTTGGTGTCCGTCTTAATGAAAAAGACCATATTGTACTTACTGCTCCGCATGGAATAAATGATTGTGTACAATTGACAGTCAGACCAACACCTTTCTTTTTATTGGATAAACAGCGCATGGGTTTTTACAGGAAACGTTTATCTCAAAAGAATTGGCAGGAAACCTGGCCAAAATTGACAATTAATGAAACCTGAGATCCGCGTTTAACGTATAAACGTAAAAAAGCAAGGGGGCGAATATGTTATGCGCGATCGTCCAAAAATAGATCTTCCACCTTCTAAATGGGTGCAATTTTTAAACCTGATAGCTATGCTTATGCTGCTTAGTTCCATTGTTTATGTAGTGCTAACTTATCGCAGTCTGCCGGAAACAGTCCCTACGCATTTTAATGGAAAAGGGGAAGCAGATGGCTGGGGACATAAGGGAACTATTTTTCTTTTGCCTGTGATTGCAGTTATCTGTTATATCCCGCTTTATTTTTTGAGCAAGGTACCACATACCTTTAATTATACGGTAGAAATAACCAAGGAAAATGCACCTCGTTTGTATCAGTCAGCACGCTTGTTTATGACGATTATTAATGCCGAGACTGTAGCTATTTTTTCTTTTTTAACATGGGAGACAGTACGCGCCGCGAAAGGTTATGATACATTTGGTGTATGGTTAATCGTTGCGATCATAGTGGTACCATTAATTACGATTATTGTCTTTATGGTAAGGATGAATCAACTTCGGTGAACAAGAAAATCCCAATGGGCCATAAATGGTTTCTTTATTATTATTGGCCAGCCTTTGGTAAAATAGGTAATAGATAAAATTGCGTCATTCAAGGCGTACAATTGGCACTGGTGTTAATTCCGTTTTTAACAATACGTTTGTAAAATCGCGATATTCGAAACTCAAATATATTGGACAGGGAGCGTACATATGGATAACAAACATGAAATCAAATTGGTAGCACTAGATATGGATGGAACGTTGTTAACGAGTGAGCAGAAGGTATCAGAACGTACACAAGAAGCAATTAAACAGGCGCTTGCCAATGATGTACAAGTGGTATTGAGTACGGGACGGTGGATTAGTTCATGTCACCCGTTTGCTGAAAAACTAAATCTTACATCGTATTTAGTGACCTGTAATGGCGGGGAAATCTGGACGGTACATAAAGAATTAATTGAGCGGCACTTGCTTGATACAGAATTGATTGAAATGATGTGGGAACTTGGAGCCGAAAATGATATGAACTGCTGGATGATCTCAACGGATGATGTCTGGTATGACGCACGTCCGGATAATTTTTATGACCATGATTGGCTTAAAATCGGCTTCGACTCCCATAACAAAGAGAAATTGGATGACCTGGTGGAAAAACTGTCCTATCACAAGGGCTTGGAATTATCAAATTCTACTCCAACCAATATTGAGATCAATCCGGCCGGTGTTAACAAAGCAACGGCCATTACCAAGGTATGTGATTGGCTGGGGATGAGGATGGATAACGTCATGGCAGTAGGCGACAGTTTGAATGATATCAAAATGATCCAGGAAGCCGGGATCGGTGTGGCCATGGGAAATGCCCAGGAAGCGATCAAGATGGCCGCCGATTTCGTAACGGATACGAATAATCAGGATGGAGTAGCTATGGCAATAGAACGTTTTGTATTGTAATAAGGGCAGTTTTAAGATAACACCTTAGAATGGCTTAATCGATTTAAAAAAGTCAATAAAGTCAATCCCGGGATGATACAAAGTTACATGGCTAAATTGTCGTATTTTAACTTGTATTGTCTAAAAGCATCCAGAAAATTGCCAGCCCTTTCTTTGTCTGACGGAAAGGGGTATAATGGTAATAGTACCAGAAAGGGGTTGCTATCATGTCATTTTCACGCGGACCAAAAGAACCGGTTCCAGAGGTGGAAACCAATGTATGGTCATGTACTAGTGAAGACTGTCAGGGTTGGATGCGCGAGTCCTTTAGTTTCGAGCAGGAACCAAAGTGTCCGCTCTGTCATTCATCGATGAAGCGGGAAGTCCGTGTACTTCCGGAATTGGAAAGTTGATCATACGGCTGATAAATCATCAGTTGAACAATTTTACATGAGTTGATACATGACTTTTTTTATGTTCATATTTGTGGAGATGTCTGATCAGCGGCTTTTGTTTAGGGAAAAAAATAACTGAATTGAGCAATTGGAAAACAGGTTCCACCCTTGGAATGTGTTTTCTTTTTTTGTCCTCCGAAAGCTCCCATACATCTACATAGTGGAGGACTGGACATATAAAACGTGAAAACAATCACGTATCAAAGTATTGGAATAATTGGGAACCTCCTGTTATACTCTTAATAGATGATTTTGTCTATATGACTTCATCAATTAACTTTTGCAAGCGTTAACAAAAGGGATTGGGGAGGAATGATCGTAATGAGGTATGCTAATCCAAACACGGAAGGTGCCAAGGTATTCTTTAAAGAACGGTATGACAATTTTATTGGAGGTGAATATCGAGCGCCTTCGAGTGGAAAGTATTTCGAAAATGTTAGTCCTGTTACCGGGAAAGTATTTTGCGAGATTGCCAGATCTAATAAAGAAGATGTGGAAGCGGCCGTAGATGCAGCCTATAAAGTGAAGGATGAGTGGGGAAAAACATCGCCTGCACACCGGGCAAACATACTAAATAAAATTGCTGACCGGATAGAAGAAAATCTGGAAACACTGGCAGTAGCAGAAACATGGGACAATGGAAAGGCGGTTCGGGAATCACTTGCTGCTGATATGCCGCTTGCTGTCGATCATTTCCGGTATTTTGCCGGTGCAATTCGTGCTCAGGAAGGCGGCATTAGTCAGATTGATAATGATACGGTTGCCTACCATTTCCATGAACCGCTTGGTGTCGTTGGGCAAATCATCCCATGGAATTTTCCGATTTTAATGGCCACATGGAAACTTGCTCCGGCATTGGCTGCGGGGAACTGTGTTGTATTAAAGCCTGCAGAACAAACGCCGGCGTCCATTCATGTTTTACTGGATCTGATTAAAGACTTGCTTCCTGCAGGTGTGTTAAACATTGTCAATGGCTTTGGTGTAGAAGCCGGAAAACCATTGGCAACCAATAGCCGAATTTCCAAGGTCGCTTTTACCGGTGAAACAACAACTGGAAGATTGATCATGCAATATGCTTCAGAAAATATCATCCCGGTCACACTTGAACTCGGCGGTAAATCACCGAATATTTTCTTCCCGGATGTGATGGATAAAGACGATGCCTTTCTGGATAAGGCTGTCGAGGGATTGGTTATGTTCGCATTGAACCAGGGTGAGGTTTGTACTTGTCCATCACGTGCACTGGTGCATGAATCGATTTATGATGAATTCATGGATCGTGCTATTAAGCGGGTCAAAGAAATCAAAATCGGTCATCCGCTTGATACCGACACAATGATGGGCGCGCAGGCATCTCTTGAACAAATGGAGAAAATCAAATCATATTTGGATATTGGTAAGCAGGAAGGAGCCGATGTACTTGTTGGCGGCGAAGTCAATCAATTAGACGATCAATCACTAGCCGATGGTTATTATATCCAGCCAACAATCTTTAAAGGAAATAACAGCATGCGCATTTTCCAGGAAGAAATTTTTGGACCGGTTCTGGCCGTTACAACCTTTAAGGACAAAGAAGAGGCAATGGAAATCGCCAATGATACCTTGTACGGACTTGGTGCTGGTGTCTGGACCAGGGATATTAATACAGCATACCGGTTTGGCCGTGGAATTGAAGCGGGCAGGGTATGGACCAACTGCTATCACCAATATCCCGCACATGCAGCATTTGGTGGCTACAAAAAATCCGGAATTGGCCGGGAAAATCATTTAATGATGCTGGGTCACTATCAGCAAACGAAAAACCTGTTGATTAGCTATGGTGAAGGAACGGCAGGGTTATTCTAATAAAATACTTACGATGGTCGGGGGGGGGGCATATATTTTTGTTCCTTGTCCATTAGTAGGGGGTGTGAAACATGGTTGAACGGGTGACGGCTACGGATGAGGCATTAAGTTTGATAGAAACATTGAAAGATATCCATGGGCCACTAATGTTTCACCAATCCGGCGGCTGTTGTGATGGCAGTTCTCCAATGTGTTTTCCCAAAGGTGAATTTATTGTTGGTGATTCTGATGTGCTGCTTGGCGAAATCGGTGGTACCCCATTTTATATGTCAAAGGATCAATATGAATACTGGAAACATACCCAGCTTATTATTGATGCGGTTGATGGTCGCGGTGGTATGTTTTCCCTGGAAGGACCTGAAGGAAAACGATTTTTGACCAGGTCAAGGGTGTTTACCGAAGAAGAGCGGAAAGAATTAACCTAAGTTCTGAAAAACAAGGCCATGCGGAGATACAACTCTGCATGGCTTTGTAATATAAAAATTTTGCACTTATCCTGGGCAGGGCGCATATAATGAAATTAACCATTTTTATAAAGGGTGTGTCAGATGCCAAAAAGATACTACACAACCGGTAACACCTCAGAGGGCTTTGTGAATTTTACCTATTCAAACATAAAGGATATAAAACGTGTTATTGTACTTAAACATGATTCGAATAAGGTGAAGACGAGTGTAATTGATCAAATTATAAAAAAATATGAAGCATCAGACCAACTGGAGATAATATTAAGTCCACTTGGCGGCAAATATCGTGACGGTGTAATATGGAGGGATAAAGGAATTGCAATCATCACCGATCAGATAGCCCCAAACAAGATGGATATTGAGATTTGTGATTTGGAGAAAATTTTCCCGGCAAATATCTCACAGCATGAACTACAGCAACAAATCGATAGCGCAACCCAAAAGGCATATGAAAATTTTGCAACCGGACTCTCTATCCACGATAAATTGGAAAAAATCTATGTCGATCAAATGGATTTTAACCGTGCCAATGAACTTGCGAGTCATTTTATACAAAATCTGCTAGTAAACCAGCCTGACAGTCAAGTGAAAGGGAAAATACGCACGCGTCTATTTGGTACCAACACGCCGGATGGTGCAGTCAATGTGGTTCCGGAACTTATTAAAGATATTGCCAATGTATGCTATATAAAAGGGCGTGCGGGTACAGGAAAATCAACGTTTATGAAAAAAATAGTTAGCGCATGTACGGCAAAAGGATTGGATGTCGAGTTATACCGATGCAGTTTTGATCCAAGTGGACTGGATATGGTCATTGTCAGGGATCTTGATTTCTGCATATTTGACAGTACAGATCCACACGAATATTTTCCACAACGTAAAGACGATCAAGTCCTTGACCTGTATGACGAGACAGTGACTCCCGGTACGGACGAAAAATTTGCGGTACAAATCAAAAAATTGACGGCTGAATATAAATCGTACATGAAACAAGGAATTAAAAAACTTAAAGATGCGGATGTTTACAGAGAACAAATGGAAAGGATGTACTCAGTACCAGACGAAAATGAAATGAATAAACTAGTGAACAACTTCATGCATTTGGATACGAAAGTTGAATAAATATTGTTGGTAGAGACAGCCAAACGGGGGTTTAAATTGCATATATATTAACCTTTGTTTGGTTGTTTTCCATATAAAAAATAAAATTCTAAAGTTTACCACTTGAATTTTTTTCAAATATCGTGTAAAATTAATTAACTGAAAATTTGGAGTATGAAACGAAAGGGGGATGTATGATGGTTACCGTTAAGATGTTAAAGCCATATTATATTAAAGCGGATGATGAGTATGTGCGCGTTATCCTAGCATATCAATATTTTTCTGTGTTTATCCACGATCAATTGTATCATTTTGTACCAAACGAAGCAAAAGAAATCCGGATTAACCGGAGAACACGAACGGTTGATAATATTGAGGCCCAATTTGCTTTCCAAAAGGGCAAGAACATTATCCGCATTCCAATGACGAAACTTGTGACCCTCCCTGATTTTCAAACGGAATTACAAAAAATTATTGATCCATATATAAAGAGTCAAGAATCTATCAATATAGCAGTAAATGAAAACGTTAACAAAAAAATCATTGAAGAACTTGAACAGCAAAATTTGCGAAGATTAATTGATAAAGCGTTAGACGATCGGGATGAGAGACAATTTTATGAATTGACTTCATTACTTCGACAAGACCGAACCAACGAGTAAAGTAGCAACTAAGAAAATACAATATGATAAAGGGAGACATTTTAGTGCAGCTTTCCTGTTATCAAATGTCTCCCATGGCAAGCAGGTTTAAAGATGTGTAATAGGGGGAATTGTATAAAAATTAGCCAAAGGTGGTGAAGTAAATGGTTACCGTCAAAGAACTGAAACCTTATCACATTAAAGTAGACTCGGAATACATTCATATTATTTTGGCCTATCAATATTTCAACATTAGTATTGATGAATCCGTTTATAAGTTTGTTCCAGTGGATGCCAAAAAGATTACAGTGAATCGAAAAACAAAGCAAATAATGAATATGAAGGCGAAATTTGCATTTCAAAAGGGGAAGGAAATCATACATATTGCCATGACCGATCTGATATTTATTCCTGAATTTTTGATACAAATTCATTTGATTGCTGATCCGTATTATCTCGAAGACTTACCAACGAAAAAATCTAATGATGAAATTACGGAAATTATCGATGAATTAGAGCAACTTAATGTGAAAAGACTCATAGACCGTGCGTTGGATGAAAAGGATGAGACAGCATTCCGTCAGCTTGTGAAATACCTTTAAAATTGTGGACATCTTTCAGGTAAAGAATCGCCCAGAAACCTTACTTACAGTTGATTTGATCAAAAACAAGCTCTCCAGATAATCATTCATCCGGAGAGCTTTTCTTCAATTATTTTCAATTAATTATGAAAATCCTTTAATAGTTCCGCGGTTTTTTTCGCAACGATTCCGCTGCCGCCATCTTGTTTCTCAGTATGCTCCATCATCATGGCAATCAATATATCCGGATCTTTGGTAGGGTAGCCGACAAACCATCCATTTTCCGGACCTGATTTTTCGTCTGCTGATTTTTTCAATTCTGCTGTGCCAGTTTTTCCGGATACGGCGAAGTCTGATATATTGGCCATCTTTCCCGTTCCTTTAGGCGAACTGACTACTTTACGCAGTGCGTCCTGGATAACTTTGGCCTGATCACTTGTAATTATATCCTTTTTCCACACCTGTTTTGTTTTTTCATTAGCGAGCAATGTCGGTTTAAGCATGTTTCCATCATTTAAAAATGTTGTGTATGCTGTTGCCAGGTAAAGTGGGCTAACCTGAACTTGGGCTTGGCCATAACTGGAATTGGCTAATTGAACCTCACTATCAAATTTCCCATTTGAAGATATAGTTGATTTTTTAATTGGGTAGTCAAACGGAAAATCTTTTTCAAAACCAAATCGCTTTAAGCCTTTTGCGAACGTATCACTGCCCATATCGATTGCTTTCATGGCGAAATAAATATTGTCAGAACGGATTAAGGCATCGGCGATATCCACTGGCCCGTCGGAAGGGGAAACACGGCGTACCTTATAATCACCCCAACCCTTACCGTTACTCCACTCCAAACCATTGATTTCAACACCTTCACCTGGAACAATATTACCTGCTTTTAAACCAACAGCGGCGGAGATAGGTTTCATAACAGAACCTGGTGCAAATGTTTGCGAAAATCGATTGAGTAGTGGTTGTTTTGGATCATCTTGCAGTTTTTTCAGTTCATCCCCACTGATACCATTCATAAAATCGTTCGGATCGAAGGCGGGACTGCTGACAAGCGCCAGAGATTCACCGGTTTTTGGATCGATTGCAGCCGTTGTTCCCGCTTCACCATCATAAGCCTTGTAAATTTTCTCTTGAAGATCGATATCAATGGTTGTTTGAATATTTTCTCCATCTTTTACCGGTTTTTCCGCCAGTACCACCGGATCATTATTTTCCTCGTCCTCATTGGATATGGTAATGGTTACCCCCGGTTCACCTTTTAGTTTATCTTCATAGAGTTGTTCAAGCCCGCGTTTACCAATCATATCGTTTGCAGTATACGTACTAGGGTCTTGTTTTTCCAATTCCTCGGCGTTAATCTTGCCAATATAACCAACCAAATGTGCTGCTGCCTTTCCAGCAGGATAAACCCGTCCGGTAACATCACGACTCATTACTGGATCCAGCTCCAATAGTTGTTCCAGATTATCTTTTTTAGAATTGGAAATCTCTTTTAACGGAACATAAACATCAGGTTCAACCCAGTCAGCGTCCAAAGCCGTATTAATTTCATCTACTGACATGTCCAAAAGTTCGGCAATTTTCTCTTTCATTTGGTCTGGGTTGTCTCCCATTTTATTGGGAATAATGCCAATTTCACTGATCGTATCATTAAGTGCTAATGGCATTTTGTTTCGATCACGTATTTCCCCGCGTTTAGGCTCTTTGGTTTGGATATGTATCTTTCCGCCGTCTTTCATTTGCGGGAAAATATATCCGGGATCCCATTGCACAAACCAATTTTCCTCATCATTTTTTTCTTCTTTGACTAAAGTGGCCTGATAATCAAAAGAAATTGGACCGGCAATGGTATTCATTTTTACGGTTATGGGAAATGTTGCTTTTCCATTTTTCTTCGCATCTTTGAGCTCTTTTTTGCTTAGCTTTTTATAGGTAACTTGTAAGTCTGTTACCCCAAGATCTTTATAAATTTTCTTGTAGCGGTCAACAAATTGCTCAGATTTATAGGTTTCAGTTGATTTATCCGAAAGCAGGTTATACATCTTGTCAAAGTTTTGTTCATTCCACTGCTTTACATATGAATCCATCTGATCCTCTGGTGATGCTCCATCTGAACAAGCACTGAGAAGAAATAAAAACAAGAGACTGAACATAATCACTGTTATCTTTTTCATAGGACTCCCCCTAGATAAATAAATCTTACTTTATTTTAACACTTTTTCTGACGGACAAAAGTAAAAAGTTTAAAAAAACACGAACAAAAATCAGTGCATAAATTACCATATGTATGGAGATGTCATTTTTTGTAGAATACCGTATAGTCGGTTACAAAACTAGTTTCAATTCGACAAAATAAGCCATCCATTTACAGGCGGTTTTATAGTATATTATTCATAAGCAGAGCCTTGTTAAGGGTAAAATTTACCAGGTATATATAACTACTAATCTGTAGTACCGAATTATGCCAGGTCTGTTCGGTAATATAGTGAAGGAGATGGCGGCTATGTTAAAATTTGTTGGGAAACGTAAAATGGATGTTGAATGGGTTCGGTTAATTATGGAAGCGAAAATGATTGGCATAACCAAAGAGGAGATCCGCTTATTCCTTAAAAGTCAAAAGAAAAAATAAAATTTTCAAGAATTGTGCTTAATATAGAACCATTCACCTTTCCTATGGTATAATCTTCTAAGAAAGAAGGTGTTTGGGCTTGATCGGTGAGAAAATAAAACAATTACGACAAAACAAAAAAATGTCCATATCGGAGTTGGCTGAAAAGGCGGGCGTAGCAAAATCCTATTTGAGTTCCATTGAGCGCGGCCTGCAAACAAATCCATCCATTCAATTTATCGAAAAAATAAGTGTAGTACTAGAAATTTCCGTTAACGATTTGGTAAGAGAAGACGATGTGCCTACAGCAGAAGAACTGGATGATGATTGGTTGAAAATTGTCCAGGAAGCTATGGAATCAGGTGTCACCAAAGAGCAATTTCGCGATTTCCTGGAATTTAATAAATGGAGAAACAAGCAGAATAATAGTTAATAAATTGAACAACTCACTTTTGTATGCGGTTTATCATTTGAGTGAATGATCAAGGGGACTCCTGCCAAAATCAACGCCTGCGATCCTTTTGCGCACACACTTCTGCACATTCATTTCATATGTTGAATGAAAGGGCAGGTCAATGTTAAGGAAACAAGCTGCCCTTATTTACAATGTTTTTATAACAGATAGTTAATTCTGCTGCATGGGGCTTAACAAAAAGTGATCGAAGGCGACAAAAATAATAAAAACATAACGAATTATATATAGCAAGTTCCATTATTAGGCACAACATTTGCGGATTTTGTAGTATAATTGACTTATGGATCGAATTTTTGAAAAGGGCGTGAATAGATTGTGGGAGAGCAAGAGCAATATAAAAAAATCCTGAAAAATATAATTGATCAAGCGGAAAATCTCAAAATCCAGACGTCTGAACAATTGATTCAGGTTCTGGTAAATGAACTTAAAAGCAGCGCCATTTCAAGTGATAGTTTGGTCAACAAATAAAAAAAATGTAACTACACATTGCCGAATCTGGCGGGTGTAGTTTTTTATTTGAACGGCCGTATAGGTTGAGAAGCTCTGTGCTATGTTATAATGGATACATATTAAGGATGTTCAAAAAGTCCGGTAAAAATGACATGCCCCTTCAAAAGGGGTATGCCGACATTGGGCGCAAAGCCCGTTTTTAGTCGGCCTTCCTTTGAAGCTCGTTGGCTTGCTTTTCCGCTCCTCATATACCTTTTATGTACACCCCGGTGCTTAAAGCTACGCCGCCTAGAACTTCTCGGTCCTTTTTACCCTCCTTTTGAACACGCATTATTAGTAGAAAGGATGGCACAGCATGCAGCGTGATATGTTACTTTACATAAAAAATGCCAATATCTATACAGAACAAGGTTGGATCTCAAATGGATCTTTATTAGTTGAAAATGGAAAAATCGAGAAAATATATGAAGAAAAAGAATTTCCGAATCATCTCCCTGAGACGGTTGAAATAATAGATGCCCAATTTAACAATCTCATTCCGGGTTTTATTGATGGGCATATCCATGGGGCGAACGGGGCGGATGTGATGGATGCAACGGAAACAGCATTAGATACAATGGCGCAAGTTTTGCCTGAGGAAGGAACAACCAGTTTTTTGGCGACGACAATTACCCAGTCACCGGAAAATATTGATCGGGCATTAACCAATGTAGCAAACTATGTCAATAAACCAGGCCAAGCGGAAATAATCGGTGTTCATCTGGAGGGCCCGTTTATTGAAAAAAGCAAAAAAGGTGCGCAACCACTGGAATATATTATGGAACCAAACCTTGAACAATTTCAACATTGGCAGGAGCTTTCCGGAAACGTGATTAAAACCATTACCATGGCTCCGGAACATGATCAAGACGGAGCGTTTATTTCTTATCTTGCCCAATCAGGTGTAAATGTTTCAGCGGGACACACTGGGGCAAATTTTGCAGAAATAAACAAAGCGGTTACTTATGGCGTGCGACAGTTAACCCATTTATGTAATGCGATGTCAGGGATTCATCACCGGGATATTGGCGCGGTGGGAGCCGCCTTACAGCTGGATGAATTACGTGCGGAGTTAATTGCTGATGGAATTCATGTTTCACTGGAAATGCTACAGCTAATATATGATAATATGGGTAGTGAACGATTAATGCTTATTACGGATGCCATGCGGGCTAAATGTTTACAACCTGGTGATTATGAATTGGGCGGACAGCCGGTAAAAGTGACAAACGATCGGGCTCTATTGGATGACGGTACATTGGCTGGAAGTATTTTAAAAATGTATCAAGGCGCACAAAATATGTTGCATTTATCCAATGTTGACATGGAAGCAGTGATCAAAATGACGGCTGTAAATCCGGCCAAACAGTTACGGGTATATGATCGTAAAGGTAGCATCGCTGTTGGCAAAGATGCAGACATATTACTCGTTGATGATGCGCTAATGCTTGAAATGACAATGTGTCGTGGTGTGATAGCTTACAGGAAGGGGAATAGATAATGAAAATTTTAAAGGTGAAAGATTATCAGGCAATGAGTGAGAAAGCTTGTCAATTAATTGTGGATCAATTAAAACAACTGGAAGAACCAGTTCTGGGATTGGCAACCGGGTCCACGCCAGAAGGTCTATATCAGCAATTGATCGAACAACATGTCAAACACGGAATCTCATTTAAAAATACTACTACGTTTAATTTGGATGAGTATGTTGGATTGGCAAAGAGCGATCCGAATAGTTACCATTTTTATATGCGTAATAAATTGTTTGATCATATTGATATTCCACAAGATCAAACCCACGTGCCAAATGGAGAGGGCAAAGATTTAACTGCTGTTTGTCAAGATTACGAGGATGCAATAAAGGCAGCTGGTCATGTAGATATACAGGTGTTGGGAATCGGTTTGAATGGACATATTGGTTTTAATGAACCAGGAACATCTTTTTCCAGCAGAACCCATGTTGTCACACTGGACGAATCGACAAGAAAGGCAAATGCCCGATTCTTTGCTTCGTTGGAGGATGTTCCGACAAAGGCTATTACAATGGGGATTCAATCAATTTTGGAAAGCAAGCAAATTATTCTGCTAGTCTCCGGTGAGAAGAAAAGTGATGCCGTTGAAAAGTTGGTTAATGGAGAGGTTTCTGAAGACTTTCCTGCTTCCGCTTTAAAGCAACATGATAATGTTATCCTGATTGCCGATGAAGCTGCACTTAAAAATGTGAAATAATACAGCGAAACTTCATTCAATGGGACTTCGTTGAACAAAACGTTCTAATATGAGTTGTATAGAACAAGACATAAAGACGTAGCAATTTCGTCTATGTTCCTATATGGTTTTTATGACTATTCCCCCATCTCCTTCGTTTTGGTTTACGTGCATGTATAGATGGGGGTATTACAATCCGCCAACTTTGATAAGAATATAACAGTCCTATATCCAGCTATCTTAAGATGAGCGCTTGTTCTTAATTTTACATACGTTATACATCAATCTCAAAGTAGCGTAGATCAGTCTGTTTTATGATGGCCTGATCATTCGTTAAATTAATCATCCATTCCATAAATGATTCTGTAGCTGCTTTTTTTACATAAATGATCAATTCCGCCTTTTCGGAATAGTGAATGGTGGATAAAATATATTCAGAATGACGTATTTCGTTCTCAAGCCTGCCTAACATGGTATAATCAACAGTAACAGAATACCCTTGTGTCAATTGTCGTTTAACGATGCCAGTTGTTTGGACAGCTTTTGATGTCGTACTGCTGTAGGCGCGGATTAAACCGCCAGCACCAAGCTTGATACCACCGAAATAACGCGTGACAACAACAGCAGTATCTTTTAAGTTCTGCTTTTTTAAAACTTCCAGAATAGGAACTCCCGCAGTTCCCGTAGGCTCACCGTCATCATTAGCCTTTTGAATGTGATCATGTTCGCCAATAAGATATGCAGAGCAATTATGTGTAGCGTCGGAATATTTCTTTTTTATTTCCTGGATAAATTCAAGTGCAGCATCCTCACTTTCAACACGTTTGACATGGCCAATAAAACGCGATTTCTGGATGATTTGTTGATCAGATCCCTCTCTTTTTACGGTGAAATAAGTAGACAGCATTATTTTATACCTCCCGGGTCAATATGATGATAGATTATCAAATTAGAAAAAACAGCTGATTCGACACTGTGAAAAATGTGTAGTAAAAAGGATAATCTTTCCTGAAAGCGTGCAAAAAGACCCTACAAAAACAAATAGAGCTTGCGAACAATTATAGCATAGGTTGGTGGTTTTACAGAATGGTACTGAAAACTTCTGAAAAGGCGTTAGACACAGTTATTGATGAAATGATCGATGTAGTGGAAAATAGCAAGGATGAGATTTTTAATATTAGTGAGGCTGCACGCAAGGACTATGAGCAGTTACAAAAAGAATTGGCAATCATCAGGAAAAAAGTTGTGAAACACATCGATGATGGAGATAAGCTCCAACAAAAAGTACGTTTTTCCAGACAACGTCTATCTGAAGTGAGTAAATACTTTGATCGTTATTCTGAAACGGAGATACGAGAAGTATATGAACGTACACATAAAATGCAAACAGAGTTGGCAATGCTTCGCCAGGAAGAAAAAGTACTGCGCGAGCGTCGGGACGATTTGCAACGCAGACTAATCTCGCTTGACCAGACAATTGAACGTGCCGAGGGGCTTGCCGGAAAGATTTCTGTCATCCTAACCTACCTAAATGATGATTTTAAGCAAGTAAACGAAATGATTGAAGAGGCAAAGGAAAAACAAGAATTTGGTTTAAAGATTATTGAAGCGCAAGAGGAGGAACGCCGTAAAATATCCCGCGAGATTCATGATGGTCCTGCGCAAATGCTTGCAAATATATTACTACGTTCGGAACTAGTTGATCGGATCTTTCGGGAAGGAAGTACGGAGAATGCCTTAAAGGAAATAAAGAGTGTTAGGGAAATGATTCGCTCCTCCCTTTACGAGGTACGCCGGATTATTTATGATCTCCGTCCGATGGCACTGGACGACTTGGGATTGGTACCAACATTAAAAAAGTACCTGTCTACAATTGAGGATTATCATGCTGTTAAAACAGAATTTATTTCGCTGGGTAGTGAAAATCGACTACAGCAAAAATATGAAATTGCCATCTTTCGCCTGGTTCAAGAAGCAGTCCAAAACGCTATTAAACATGCGGAGGCAACTTTGATCAAGGTGAAAATGGAGATTAATAGAAACCTTCTCGCTGTTGCGATTAAAGACAATGGGAAGGGTTTTGACACCAAAGTGAAAAAGGATAAATCATTCGGACTGATGGGTATGCGTGAGCGCGTGGAAATGCTGGAAGGCACCTTGGAGATAAATTCCGTTATCGGCGACGGAACCACCATTTTGATCCATGTACCATATAATCTGGAATAATTTTCGGGTTGGCAGATGAAGTTCACTTTATAATCACTTGATTTAAATTTGTATAAAGAATAAGATAAATCTATCATAGTAACGATTATGGGGTAATAGACGGAGTATTCGATATCTGGGAGGAACCAAGGCATGAGCAAAACAGATTTAACGAAAATCATATTAATCGATGACCATAAACTATTTCGTGAAGGGGTAAAACGAATTTTGGAATTTGAACCAACGTTCGAAGTTGTTGCTGAAGGCGATGATGGTGAGATTGCCAAAGAGCTTGTAAAAGAGCATCGCCCTGATGTGGTCTTAATGGATATCAATATGCCAAATATGAATGGTGTACAGGCTACAGCGGATTTGGTAAAACATTTTCCGAAAACACGTGTGATTATTTTGTCGATTCACGATGATGAGAGTTATGTAACACATGCATTAAAAACAGGGGCACAGGGATATTTATTAAAAGAGATGGATTCTGATGCGTTAATTGAAGCAATAAAGGTTGTCAGTGAAGGCGGGTCTTATCTCCATCCAAAGATTACTCATAATTTGGTGAAGGAATACCGTCGTTTGGCACACGAAAATATGAAGAGTATTGCCGAGTATGGTATTGAATACCGCAAACCGCTTCATTTATTGACGAAGCGGGAATGCCAGGTATTGCAATTGCTGGCAGAAGGAAAAAGCAACCGGGCTGTATCGGAAGCGCTGTATATCAGCGAAAAAACAGTCAAAAACCATGTAAGCAATATTCTACAGAAAATGAACGTTAATGATCGTACGCAAGCAGTCGTATCAGCGATTCGCAAAGGATGGGTAGAAGTACTATAAAAGCTAATTATATATTGTTCATAAACGTGCCCAGCAACCAAGCTGGGCAGCTTTATACCAATCACCTATAATAGAAAGGTGTTTTTTGCTGTTATCCAGTAAATAAAACCAGCTTTTTACATATATTTTTACTACGATTAAGAGAGGAGGGAAAGATTATGAATATAGCTGTCATGACTGATAGCACAGCATATATACCTGCTCACACCAGGGAGGAATTAAATATTCATATGATTCCGCTTAGTGTCGTTTTTGGCGATACCTCTTATCGGGAAGAAATTGATATCACAACGCAGCAATTCTATGAAAAGGTACGAAAAGCTGATGAATTGCCAAAAACATCCCAACCATCGATTGGCTATATATCCGAAAAATTAACCGAACTCGCGAAGCATTATGATGCAGTAATTTCGATTCATTTATCTAGTGGTATTAGTGGAACCATGAATGCTGTCGCCAGTGCAGGTGAAATGGTTGATGACATCGCTGTTCATACGTATGATTCCGAGTTAAGTTGTGCGGGACAAGCCTTCTATGTTTTGGAAGCGGTAAAAATGGTTGAGGAAAACAAAACACCGGAAGAAATACTTAAACGATTTGATGAAATGAAACAACATATACGTGCTTATTTTATGGTAGACGATCTCAAGAACTTGCAACGAGGTGGCAGACTGAATAGTGCCCAAGCAATTGTCGGCAGTCTATTGCAGGTGAAACCAATTCTTCATTTCGTTGATAAAGTTATTGTTCCGTTTGAAAAAATACGCACACGAAAAAAAGCGTTAAATCGGATTGTTGGTATGATGGAAGATGATCTGGAGAAAGGTAAGTCATTGAAAGTTGTTATCATCCATGCCAACTGCCAACAAGCAGCTGAAGAATGGCGAAATCGAATAAGTGCAAACCACCCCGGATTGGACATCTCCATTGGATATTTTGGTCCAGTTATTGGCACCCACTTGGGAGAGGGAGCAATTGGTATGACGTGGTATGTCAAATGAAGATTCGATAAAGTGAAACTGTATTCATTGGAGGGTTCCTTCCCTCCCCCAATGATCCAGGGGAACAAAGGCTAAATTCGCAACGTCCTGTTGCAACGCCTTTGTGACCTGCCTCGTTTAGTCCCGAACGAATGCGTCAATAACCTCTGAACTAACCTTTGAAGACAAGGTTAGTTCCTTCATCATATTGTTTAAATCCATTCATTTTGAACCTAGTTAACTACAGGCTTTTTATCCGTTGAACTAACCGTTATCAATTTCTACTTTTACTATATATAAATAATAGGAGCGTGAAAAATGGCTTCAGAAACTACAAATCAGTTAGCCAATCAATTTGCGGGGAAATTATTATTACGTAGTGAAATTCCATTGAGTGAGGATGTGTTTCAACATTGCGTTTCATCAGGAAATTTTACAGCGGTATCTTCCATCAGCAAAAATCTATTGTATTGCCAATGTAATCGATGTGGGAATAGGGAACCCGGTTTATTTGCCAAAATACCCTGCCAAATCTGTCATAGAGAACATCATTATTGTCGTAAGTGTATTGAAATGGGAAGAGTTATGGAATGTGAGCCACTGTATTACTGGAATGGAGATCAACCGGCTTGGGCGACACCAGCTGATCCTTGTTCCTGGGATGGAGAGCTTACCGATAAACAACAGTTGGCAGCTGATCGTATTACCCAGGCAATTGTTTCACAGGAGAAGGAACTGTTAATTTGGGCGGTTTGTGGGGCGGGGAAAACGGAAATGCTTTTCCCCGGGATTACAAAGGCGCTTCAGTCAGGTAAACGTGTATGTTTAGCAACGCCAAGGGCAGATGTAGTACGAGAACTGTTACCGCGATTTAGACAGGTATTTGCCGGGGTATCGATTCAGGGGTTGTATGGTGGCAGCGATGAAAAGGAAAAAGTTGCCCAACTAATCCTTTCCACAACCCATCAGTTGCTTCGATTTCGTCAAGCGTTTGATGTCTTGATTATTGATGAAATTGACGCCTTTCCTTACCACAAAGATCCCTCCCTATCATTTGCTGCCAATCGTTCCCGAAAGCAGATCAGTACAATGATTTATTTAACAGCTACTCCCAGGAAAGAACAACGTAGAAGAATGCTCCAAAAACAACTGAACCACATGTTTGTGCCGACCCGTTTTCACGGTTATCCACTTCCTGTACCTTCTCTGAAGATGTGTCGGACTTTAAAAAAAGATTTGGCAAGACCCGCACCACCGAAATTGTTAACGGAATGGCTAAAACAGCGTGTAAATCCTGAACGCCAACTTTTGTTATTTGTACCAACAATTGAACTGGCCGAAAAATTGGAAATGGTGCTTGCCAGGAAGTTCATCCAACTTGGGTGGTTGCCTAGCAAACAAGCTATCACGTTTGTACATGCATCTGATCCGGATCGGGAAGAAAAGGTGCAACAATTCAGACGGAAAGAAACCTTTATGTTACTTACCACCACGATTCTCGAACGTGGCGTTACCTTTCCTTCCGTAGATGTTGTGGTGCTGGATGCCGGGCATGATGTATTTGATGAAGCGGCGTTAGTACAAATAGCCGGTCGTGCAGGTAGAAGTCCCGATGACCCAACCGGAGAAGTATTGTTCATTCATGACGGTAAAACGGACGCGATGGTTGAGGCAGTTTCATCCGTTAAAGCTATGAATAAACGGGGAGGCTTTCGCTGATGTTTTGTTTATGGTGCAATCAACAGATCATTCTGGATTTGAACTGGAGCAAGTTGCTGTTTTTATCCAAGCAGAGACACCTTTGCCAGACATGTCAACAACAATTAAAACCACTGACCGGAAAGCGTTGCAGCCGTTGCAGTCGAATGTGTGATGATCCAGTATGTAATGACTGTAAACAATGGGCAACGTACTATTATGATAGGGATGTTTTAACGAGAAATTATTCTGTCTTTGTTTATAATGACGTCATCCAGGACATCGTGACCAAATGGAAATACCGGGGAGATTATGTGTTGGGAAACATTTTTAAACAGTATATCTATCAAACATATAAACAACATAAATCTTCATTACCGGATCAAATAATAACTGTGCCAATCCCACTAAGTGGACAGCGACTGCTGGAGCGAGGATTCAACCAGGCAAAAATGCTGGCAAATTTTCTCCCGTTAAAGCAGGAAGAGTTGCTTCATCGACTTCATGGTGAAAAACAATCAAAGAAAACGAGAAAAGAACGCTTATCATCAAAAAATCCTTTTTATCTGTTGAAAAAGGTTAACAAACCAGTTCTGCTTGTCGATGATATATATACGACAGGAACAACATTGCGTCATGCAGCAAGTTTATTAAAGCAAAATGGTTGTCCTGATGTATATGCGTTAACATTAGTTCGCGGGTAAATCTGTTTATATAAAGCGAAAAGTGCCGATCATAGATAAGTCAGAGGAAAGGCGGGATAGCGGTGAAAATCCATGGTTCGAATCATATCAACTTTAATACGTATCAACAGCAAATGCAAGAACAAACTGTGAATTCAAAAGATACAAAGTAATCTTGGTCATTTTGAAATATCGAATCAAACCAAGCAGCTTCAGAAAAATAGCCAGCCAGGTGCCAAACGCGCAAAATATGTTCAGGATATTAAACAAACTATCGATTCCGGCGAATATCGTGTCAATCCGCAAAAAACGGCGAAAAAGATGATAGATTTTTGGAAAAAGCATCAATAAGGGAACCTGAAATGCGAATAGGTGGATTAGCTTCGGGTATGAATATTGATGATTCAAATAAAACGTTTGGGGAGCTTCTGGATGAAATGCCTGAGTTAAGGTGGGGAAAACGCGAACTTCAATTATAACGGCATTAAAACATAACTTCCAAAGATAATTCATACACATTAAGTGACATTACGTACCAATTCAAGGATGTAACGGCAGGAAAGGTAACGCTAACGGTTACGAATGATGCCGACGCTGCCTTTTATTCCATTATGGAGTTTATTAACCAGTGTGTCAAAGCTGGTATGTCAATGTGGAAACCGGTGGCGAGATTACTTCCTTTGGTAAACGGATGAAACAGTTAAACAAACAAATTGATACGTTTCAGGACCGGTTAACCCAAATCGAGGACCGGTATTGGCGTCAGTTTACCGCAATGGAAAAAGCAATCTCACAAATGAATGAGCAATCTGATTATTTAATGCAGCAATTTGGTAATTGAAGGAGAAAAAACCATAACGAGACACAAGAAGGGGTGACATGTTAAGCCTTATCAGAATAATGCGATTAATACAGCATCCGGCGGTGAATTGACACTGATGCTGTACAATGGCTGTATTAAATTTATCAAGCAGACCATCAATGATTTAAACGAAAAAAATGATGAGGCGAAAAACAAAAATATTCATCAGACGTATATAAATCCATATGTCAATGTCGGTACAATGGACGGTATGTTTTTGGATCGAAAAAAATAGCTGTTTTGAACATATCCTTAAAGGGAAAGTGCGTGTTTGGCGTAGTCCGACAAGATGCTATTAAATTTTCCCGACTATTTATTTGTTTAGGCAGGAATTAGGAAGGGTATTGTAGAATAAGAAGTACATAAGAATAAAAGGAGGACACTTTTATGAATTACAACATTCGTGGTGAAAATATTGAAGTGACTGGGGCCATACGTGACTATGTGCAAAAGAAAATTGGTAAGCTGGAACGATATTTTGATACACCACCAACATCAGAAGTGCATGTTAATTTAAGTGTCTATCATGATGAGCAGCGCATTGAGGTGACCATTCCAATGACGGATTTATTACTTCGTGCCGAGGAGCAACATGTGGATCTGTACGCTGCCATCGACCTTGTAGTTGACAAACTGGAGCGTCAAATAAGGAAATATAAAACAAAGGTAAATCGTAAATCCCGGCAAAATGGTTCACCAAAGCATATATTTGCCGAAATGGAAAAAGAAACGAAAGCAAATGAGTTCGATGAAGATGAAGATGATAATGAAATAGATATTGTCCGAACAAAACGATTTAATCTTAAGCCGATGGATTCAGAAGAAGCAGTCCTGCAAATGGATATGCTTGGCCATGCATTTTATGTCTTTACAAATGCGGTTTCCGGTGATACAAACGTCGTTTACCGGCGTAAAGATGGGAAATATGGATTAATCGAACCAAATAGTTAAACGGGATAGTAAAAAGGCTGACAAAGGAGTCAGCCTTTTTTTAATGGGAAAGTAAGGATGAATTTTGGGTTATTGTTAGTATTGTTTAGCAAGACGGAAAAAATCGGACCCCAAGGGCGATTTTTAATTTCTGTTTTCTGCCCTACTGCTGCAGTTTTGTAAAGCAATAAGAAAAAATGTCGTAATTTGTCGATCAATATACTGAAATTTTGTTTTGGGCATGAAAAATGAAGCGGAAATCGAGTTTTTAATGAAAATACATGTCGAATTTTGTTGTTTTTTAGCAAAAAACTGTCGAATTGAATGCCAAAATTGAAAAATGGCAATTGGTCTATTTGTTCTTTTTCATGGTATAAGTAATATACAGAAATGCGAAGGAGGATTACATATGAACCATCAAGATTCGATTGCGTTTGATGCGCTTGTTGTAAAAGTACAGCAACACGAAGAAACGATTACTCAATTAATGGAAATGGTGGCGACGACAAACCGGAAAATGATGGAACTATCACGTAAGTATGATAAAGAACATCACTATACACTCTCATGAGTTCCACGCAACACCAGCCTCTGATTTTCCACTATGTTTCCTCGAAAGGTATCTTCACGAACAAAAAACAGCCCGGCACCGGGCTGTTTTTTGTTTTCATAGGCGCCCAAACATGCAAATGACGAACATATGATAGACGATTCAGTTGTCACTTTTATGAAGAAAGTGTTATTATTGATCATGGACTATCGTAGTATAAGGGTGTGTTCAAAAAGGAGGATAAAAAAATCGAGGCCGGCTAAGGTCTCGGGCGTTCTGTTGCTACGCCGACAATAGTACGTCGAATTTCGGGACAGTTGAAATTCGAAATGTCATTTTTACCCGGATGTTTTGAACAGTCTCTTTAAGTGACGATTTTTACCTTGCGAGGAGCGTTTTATTATGCCAGGATTATTGCAAAAAATTTTTGGTGATGGAAATCAAAAACAACTTAACAAATATCAAAAAACAGTAGATAAGATAGATGCATTAGAACCAGAATATGAAAAATTTACCGATGATGATTTAAAAAATAAGACGGAAGAATTTAAGGAGCGGTATCAGAACGGCGAATCACTTGACGACATGTTGGTAGAGGCATATGCCGTTGTACGGGAAGCCTCCAAACGTGTCCTTGGTATGCGTCCGTTTCCGGTTCAATTACTAGGTGCGGTTGCTCTTCACGAAGGAAATATAGCCGAAATGAAAACCGGGGAAGGGAAAACACTCGCTTCAACATTGCCAGCCTATTTAAATGCACTTTCCGGTAAAGGGGTTCATATTGTAACCGTTAATGACTATCTGGCTGACCGTGATGCACGGGAAATGGGAGAGTTATTCGGATTTCTCGGTTTGACAGTAGGTTTAAACGGTAACGGGCTGTCAAAAGAAGAAAAACGGGATGCTTATTATTGTGATATCACATATGGAACCAATAATGAGTATGGATTTGATTACCTGCGTGATAACATGGTGCTTTACAAAGAGGAGATGGTACAACGTCCGCTCAATTTTGCTATCATTGACGAGGTCGACTCCATTTTGATTGATGAAGCGAGAACGCCATTAATTATTTCTGGCTCAGCGCAAAAGTCTGCCTCGATGTACCAACAGGCAAATTCCTTTGTCAGTACGTTGAAAAATGAAACTGATTATACGTATGACGAGAAGACGAAGGGTGTACAATTGACAGAGGAAGGGATCAATAAGGCAGAACGTTATTTTTCGATTGATAACCTGTTTGATTTAAATCACGTCACATTGACCCATCATATCAACCAAGCATTGAAGGCACATGTTTCCATGCATCGAGATACGGATTACGTGGTTCAGGAAGGCGAGGTTGTCATTGTTGATCAATTTACTGGCCGACTGATGAAAGGCCGTCGTTATAGTGATGGCCTTCATCAGGCAATTGAGGCGAAAGAGGGTCTGCAAATTCAAAATGAAAGCATGACCCTTGCATCCATTACCTTCCAAAATTATTTCCGGATGTATCAGAAGCTGTCCGGGATGACTGGTACAGCAAAAACGGAGGAAGAGGAATTTCGCAGCATTTATAATATGGATGTTATTACGATTCCAACCAATAAACCAATTATCCGTGAGGACCGGGCCGATTTAATTTATAAAACAATGGATGGCAAGTTTAAGGCGGTTGCAGAAGATATTAAGGAGCGGCATGAAAAAGGACAGCCTGTTCTAGTTGGAACTGTAGCTGTTGAAACATCAGAATTAATCTCCAACTTGCTAAAGCGAATGGGTGTTAAACATGATGTCTTAAATGCCAAAAACCACTTTAGAGAAGCGGAAATTATTGAGAATGCCGGTGAGAAAGGCGCTGTAACAATTGCTACCAATATGGCCGGACGTGGAACAGATATTAAACTTGGTGAAGGCGTCAAGGAACTTGGCGGACTGGCGGTCATCGGTACGGAGCGGCATGAGTCACGCCGGATTGATAATCAGTTGCGTGGTCGTTCCGGACGACAAGGCGACCCAGGAATTACACAGTTTTATTTATCCATGGAAGATGAGTTAATGCGCCGATTTGGTTCTGATAATCTCCGTTCAATGATGGAGCGGCTGGGGATGGATGATACACAGCCAATTGAAAGCAAAATGGTTTCCAGGGCAGTTGAATCCGCGCAAAAACGAGTAGAGGGTAATAACTTTGATGCACGTAAAACGGTGTTATCCTATGATGATGTGCTTCGTGAACAGCGGGAAATCATTTACAAGCAACGGTTTGACGTGATTGACTCAGAAAATTTACGGGAAATCATTGAAGGAATGATCCAATCTACCGTTGAACGTGTCGTCCAGTCACACACAGCAGATGATTTGGATGAAAACTGGGAATTAACTGCAATTGTTGATTATTTACATGGAAACCTATTGGATCCGGAAGATATTTCAGCAGATGATTTGCTTGGTAAAGAACCAGAGGAAATGGTTGAGCAAATCATGGAGATTCTGAAAAGGAAATATGATGAGAAAGAAGAAGAAATATCACCGGAACAAATGCGCGAATTTGAAAAAGTCATTTTGCTGCGGACAGTTGATAGCAAATGGATGGATCATATCGATCAGATGGATCAATTACGACAAGGTATCCATTTACGAGCATATGGGCAAAATGATCCTTTACAGGAGTATCAGGCGGAAGGATTCCACATGTTTGAACAAATGGTCACAGCAATTGAGGAAGAAGTCTCCAAATATGTGATGAAGGCACAAATTCGCCAAAACCTACAGCGACAGGAAGTTGTCAAAAACACCCAAGCAGTTTCCGGTGGAGAAGATAATGATAAAAAGAAATCAAAAAAACCGTATGTGAAAAAAGAACGTATAGGTAGGAATGACCCATGTCCATGCGGAAGCGGCAAAAAATATAAAAATTGCCATGGTCGCTAAGGATGGAAATAGATAGACAAGGCCGAAGCGCTCACGCAATAGCTCAAAAACACTCCCGAATCAAGGGAGTGTTTTTCCGAGAATATACAAAACTAATAGGGGTGTTCAAAAGGAGGGTAAAAAGGACCAAGAGGTTCAAGGCGGCGTAGCTTTGAGCACCGGAGTGTACATAGAGGTACATGAGGAGCGGAAAAGCAAGCCAACGCTGAAATTCGAAGCGTCATTTTTACCGGACTTTTTGAATTTCCTCTAATAATGAGGTGACAGGATGGAACTAACAGAAATCAACCATGAATTAGAAAAAATAAAGGCGCGTATTGCCGATTTTAGGGGGTCTCTTTGACTTAGAGGCAAAAGAGGACCGGATAAAAGAGTTGGAATTGCAAATGACTGACCCTGGTTTTTGGGATCATCCCAACGAGGCGCAAAAAGTGATTAATGAAACAAACGGGCTAAAGAATTATGTTGACCGGTTTGCTGAATTGGAGGCAAAACTGGACGATCTGGAGGTTAGTTATGAATTAGTAAAAGAGGAAAATGATCCCGATCTATTTGCTGAACTAGAAGATGGGATGAATGACCTGCAGGAAAGTGTTAATCAGTTTGAATTGCAATTGTTGTTAAGTGAACCATATGATGCCAATAATGCCTTACTTGAGCTTCATCCCGGTGCTGGCGGAACAGAATCACAGGACTGGGCCAGCATGCTACTGCGGATGTATCAGCGCTGGGCCGAAAGTAAAGGATTTCAGGTTGAAACACTTGATTATTTGCCTGGGGATGAGGCAGGGGTTAAAAGTGTAACGCTATTTATTAAAGGTCATAATGCCTACGGGTATCTTAAGGCGGAAAAGGGCGTTCATCGTCTGGTACGAATATCTCCTTTTGATTCGTCCGGAAGAAGACATACATCATTTGTTTCCTGCGATGTTACACCTGAGTTTAATGATGAAGTGGAAATAGATATTAACAATGAAGATTTGAAAATTGATACGTACCGTTCCAGCGGTGCAGGCGGCCAGCATGTAAACAAGACAGATTCTGCAGTCAGAATTACCCATTTGCCAACCAATATCGTGGTGACCTGCCAATCAGAACGTTCACAGATACAAAACCGGGAACAAGCAATGAAAATGCTCAAATCAAAATTGTATCAATTGGAAATCGAACGTCAGCAACAAGAATTAAATGAAATTCGCGGTGAACAAAAAGAAATTGGCTGGGGCAGTCAAATTCGATCCTATGTTTTTCACCCGTATTCCATGGTCAAGGATCATCGAACCAATGTAGAGGTCGGGAATGCGCAAGGTGTTATTGATGGTGATTTGGATCCATTTATTGATGCATATTTACGCTCGCAAATGAAGTGAAAACCATTCCCGGCATATACGTGAATTTGTCGGTAATTTGTCATAATCTGTATAAGTGTTGCTATTGATGCATTTTGGTCGCTTTTTCAATGCCCAATGGAAAATCAAGGGTTTTAAAATTTGGCAAATGGGTTACAATATCCTTGATAGTAAAATTCTTTTTGTTAGGGGGATTTTAAAGTGAAGAAATGGTTATTAGCGGTTCTTTTTGGTACCGCCCTTGTACTCGGAGCTTGCGGTGGCGGCGGGGATGACAACGCAGGCAATGACAACGGGAACAATAATGCCAAGGAAGAAAATAATGGTGGCAATGTAGACGAGCAAGCTGCAGAGGATGCTTTCCAAAGTAATTGTGCTTCTTGTCACGGCTCTGATTTATCTGGCCAAAGCGGTCCTAACTTGCAAAAAGTAGGATCAAAATATTCCAAGGATGAAATTGCTGACATTATTGAAAATGGTAAAGAAGGCGACCAAGGAACAATGCCAGCAGGAATGGCTACTGGTGACGATGTTGATCTAATCGCTTCTTGGCTGGCACAAAAGAAATAAGAAGATTTTAGGGAAGCTTGACCAACCTTATATGGTTGGTCAAGCTTTTTAAATTTTTTTCATAAGTTTTTAATAAATAGGTCTAATGAAGTGTTGACATGAAGCAGTGACTACAATTAAAATATTGCATTTGAAATAAAAATGTAATATTTTTTTGCCTAAAAATGTCGTCGAAAAATGTTATACTATGGAAAGTATGATAAAATACTGTTGCAAGTTACCGATAATGAACCCCGGCACACATCCCAACTTAAAGTGCGTGTTCAAAAAGGACCGAGAAGTTCTAGGCGGCGTAGCTTTGAGCACCGGAGTGTACATAAAAGGTACATGAGGAGCGGAAAAGCAAGCCAACGAGCTTCAAAGGAAGGCCGACTAAAAACGGGCTTGCGCTCAGGCGTCGGCATACCCCTTTTGAAGGGGCATGTCATTTTTACCGGACTTTTTGAACATCCTCTTAAACGAATTTAAATAATTTAAAAGGTGATTTGAAATATGATAACGATGAAAGATGTATATAAAACATATTCCAACGGTGTGACTGCACTTAATGGAATTAATGTATCGATCGACATGGGAGAGTTTGTTTACATAGTCGGTCCGAGTGGTGCAGGGAAATCCACTTTTGTTAAACTTATCTATCGCGAAGAAAAACCCTCTGAAGGATTAATCATTATCAACAATAAAAATATAGCCGAGATAAAAGAACGAAAAGTCCCCTATCTGCGCCGTGACATCGGTGTGATCTTCCAAGATTTTAAATTGTTACCCAAACTAACAGTCTATGAAAATGTTGCCTTTGCATTGGAAGTAATCGAAAAGCCGCCTAAAACAATTCGTAAACGGGTCATGGAAGTACTGGAAATGGTTGGATTGAAAAACAAAGCCAGGTTTATTCCGGATGAACTATCCGGTGGGGAGCAGCAGCGTGTATCTATTGCACGGGCAATTATCAATCAACCTAAAATAGTGATCGCAGACGAGCCAACAGGTAATATTGATCCCGACACTTCCTGGGGGATTATGCGCATTTTTGAAGAAATCAATTTGCGTGGTACGACCATTATCATGGCTACGCATAATAAAGAAATCGTCAATACCTTAAAAAAACGTGTTATAGCCGTAGAAGATGGCTTAATTGTACGAGACGAACATCGAGGTGAATACGGCTATGAGATTTAGAACATTAAGACGGCATGTTCGTGAAGGGTTTAAAAATATTTTTCGCAACGGCTGGATGACAGTGGCCTCGGTTGGTGCCGTCACAACGACATTGATTTTGGTCGGTGCCTTTCTTGCAATAATGTTCAACTTGAATAATATGGCCGATAACATTGAGGGCGACGTTGAAATTAATGTGCTGATTGACTCCACAGCAAATAAAGCTCAAATTGAACAATTGAATGGGGAAATTAAGGACATTGGCAAGGTAGAAAGTGTCCGGTTCTCATCAAAGGATGAACAGTTAAAGGAACTTATTGAAAGCATGGGAAAACAAGGAGACGCTTGGGAGTTATTTGAACAGGATAATCCGCTGAACCATGTGTTTGTGGTCAAAACAAAAGATCCAGTTGACACCATCAATGTTGCCAAAGAAATCAGCGGGTTCGATAGTGTGCAAGAAGTGAACTATGGCCAGGATGTAGTCAAGCGATTATTCCAATTTAACAAATATGCCCGGACTATTGGGATTATCTTGATTGTTGGATTATTATTTACCGCGACATTCCTAATCTCAAACACTATTAAACTCACGATTATGGCGCGCAGTAAGGAAATCGGCATTATGAAATTGGTTGGAGCGACCAATGGATTCATTCGGTGGCCATTTTTCATTGAGGGGATGTTACTAGGTATCCTTGGGGCAGTAATTCCGATCGCCGTTGTTTTAGGTGGTTATTACTATCTGGAGAATGTTCTTAGTCAGAAAATCTCATTTAGCTTTGTAACATTATTACCTTTTAACCCGTTTGCTTGGGAATTATCACTTGTTATTCTACTAATTGGTGCAGTGATTGGAATTTGGGGCAGCACAATGAGTGTCCGTAAGTTCTTGAAAGTTTAATAGCAGATGTCCTAAAGACCGATGTTAATAGAAAAAACATATCAAAAAGTTGCCAAATAAAAAAACAAATGTACAGCTGATATTTGGTGACTTTTTGAATAATGGTTGCAATTGTAGAGAGAAAGGGTAGGGTTTACGAGATGAAAAAAGTAGCACCATATATACTTACTGGAGTCCTCATGTTGGGATCAAGTTTTTCTGCGATCAGTCCTGTTCATGCAAAATCAATGGACGAAGTGAACGATCAGATCAATCAGTTGGAAAAAGAAAAAGATGAACTGACAGAAAAACAAGGGGATGTAAACAATAAGAAAAACGATGCCGACAAAAAAATGAATGATAATCTGTCTAAGCAAGATAATGTAACAGACCAGTTGAATAAGCTGGATGATCAACTTTCTGATACAAAAACCAAAATTAATGCCAAAGAAGATAAAATTGCTGAAACTAACAATGAAATCAATCAGCTAAAGGAACAAATCAAGGAATTGAAACAAGAAATTGAAAAGTTAAAAACAAGTATTAAAGAACGAGAGGCATTGCTTAAAGAGCGACTTCGAGCCATTCAACAAAATGGTGGAGATATGAAGTATATGGAAGTTATTCTTGGCTCACAAAACTTTAGCGATTTTATTAGCAGATCATCGGTAGTTAATACAATCATGGATTCCGATAAGGGAATTATGGAAGCGTTGGAAGCTGATAAAAAGGAATTGGAAAAAAAGCGATCCGACGTTCAACAGAATAAAAAAGAAGTAGAAGACAAAAAGGCTACATTAGAGGCGCAAAAAAAGGAACTGGAATCCTTGAAGAAAAAATTGAATAAACAAACGGGCGAGAAGAAAAAAATGATGAAGAAGCTCGAAAAAGAACACGATGAACTGGAAGATTACAAAATGAGTTTGGAAGAGCAGGAACGGGTAATGGATCAACAGGCCCAAGCGATTGAACAAGACAAAAAATCCGCCGCTGATCAAAAGGCCAAATTGGAAAAACAGGCAGAAGAGCGAAGGGCCAAAGCAAAAGAACAAGAAAAGGCACAAAAGCCCCGGACAAGTGCAAATGCAAATACAACGAGTACTAGCAGTAATACCAGTAAGAGCAGCAGCTCTGAAAACATCCAAACTGGTGGTAGTGGCAAATTAGCGTGGCCGGCAAACGGACGGCTATCATCAGGCTACGGAGCGAGAAGTTTTGGCTATCACTACGGCGTCGATATTGCCAATTCTACTGGTACACCAATCCATGCTTCTGAATCGGGTACCGTAACCCGGGCTGAGCGTTCGGATAGCTACGGAAATGTGGTATATGTCTACCATCCACATCTTAACCTGACAACGGTTTATGCACATATGTCAAGTTTGTCCGTTAGTTATGGTGATCATGTTAACGCTGGTCAGCAGATAGGTTTAATGGGCAATACAGGACAATCGTTTGGAAGTCATTGTCACTTTGAAGTTCATGAGGGACAATGGAGCTACCGTAGCGGTGTCGACCCAATGCCATATTTACAATAACCATCTCGTTATGAATCTGGAAAACTTGTATCGAGCTCCAATCGGTGGATTTCATGATTTGACTCAATCAAGCATAGGCTATATATTAAAGGCATCGCACATTACGGTGTGATGCTTTTTTGATAGGAAAATGAACAGGCCAATCTTGGAACGCTAATAGAATAGGTCGGCTAGTCTGTTTGACGAATGTACATGAGAATGTTTAATATTTTATAGATAAGAACCACCAATCCAAAAATGATTAATTGGGGTGAGATGATGAAGTTTAAAAAACAGCATATACTTATTTTAGCTTTAGCGCTTATTCTCGCTTTTGTCGGGGGTTTTGCAGGAGTGAAACTGGCACAACCGCATCAGGCGAAGGAAAATAGCGAAACCAATTTGGACACGCCATCTACTGCAAGTGGCAATACCGAAGTACCGGAAAATATGGATAAAGTGGAACAGGCTTTTCAATTAATTAAAGAGAATTATTTAGAGGATGTAAAGGATCAAGATTTAATTGACGGCGCTGTTAAGGGAATGCTAAAAACATTGGATGACCCTTACAGTACATATATGGATGCCGAAACGATGAAAGGCTTTAACGAAACCATAGAATCATCTTTTGAGGGTATTGGTGCTGAAGTAAGCTTGAAAAATGGAAAGGTCACCATCATCGCTCCGATCAAAGATTCACCTGCTGAAGATGCTGGATTACGACCTAATGATCAGGTTTTAAAGGTGAATGATGAGAGTGTCGAAGGATTGGAACTATATGAAGCCGTGGAAAAAATACGCGGGAAGAAAGGTTCCAAAGTTGTCTTGAAAGTACAACGACCCGGTGTTTCTGACCCGTTTGATGTAACCCTTGTACGTGATGACATCCCCGTTGAGACCGTGAATGCGGATGTTAAGAAAATGAACGGAAAAAAAACCGGCATACTAGAAATTACCACATTCTCGGAGAATACAGCGAAGGAATTTGATGAGCAATTAACGAAACTGGAAAAGCAGGGAATCGAGGGTCTGGTTATTGATGTTCGGGGTAACCCCGGCGGATTATTTGATGCAGTCCAGGATATTTTGAAAATGTTCATTCCGAAAGACCTGCCATATGTCCAGATTGAGGATCAAAATGGTGAAAAGACACCATATTACTCAGATCTGAAAAAGAAAAAAGATTACCCAATTAGTGTTATAGTTGATGAGGGGAGTGCCTCAGCTTCGGAAATTCTGGCGGTGGCGATGAAAGAGGCTGGATATGATGTCGTGGGAACGAAAAGCTTCGGAAAAGGAACCGTGCAACAAGCAGTTCCTATGGGGGATGGAAGCACCATTAAACTAACCTTTTATAAATGGCTTTCCCCTAAAGGAAATTGGATTCACGACAAAGGAGTTGAGCCAACGATTAAGGAAAAGCAGCCAAATTATTTTTATTCAAACCCGATCAAGGTCAAAAAACCACTTGCCTACAACCATACGGGTGAAAACATTAAGAACATACAAATCATGTTATCGGGATTGAACTATGATACTGGCCGTGATGATGGATACTTTAATAAACAGACAGAGCAAGCAGTCAAGGCGTTTCAACAGGACAACGATTTAAAACAAACAGGCAAGGTTGATGAAAAAACCGCAGAACTGATTGAAGCACAAATTATTGATCATATTCGCGAAGGTGATGACGATCAGCAAATGAAAAAGGCCTTGCAGGAACTGTATAAATAAGATAGTAAATCCGCGGAAAAGCCCGCGGATTTGTTGTGTTCAAAATATCGTATCATGGTAAAATAAAAGGAGTATGTACAAAACAGAAATAATGCCAGTTGACATGCTTGAAAAGACGTACATAATTGTTATGTGAAGAAGGTGATTAAATTGGCTGAAGCATGGTTATTCGAATTGGTCAAGGGAATTGGCAAATTGTTTTTAAATCCGCTTCTGTATTGGGCGGTTATACTAGTTGTTTTAAGTGGAATATCCAGAGTCAAAAAGGAACGAAGCAATTTTGGTATAAAAGTATTTGATGTGTTTGCGGAATGGCAAAACACATGGCGGATATCGCTTGTATCCGGTTTGGTTGTTTCCGTAGTATGTTTAGGGTTGGGAGTAATCTTTTCTTATGAGACTGTTATTCTATTAAGTCTGGTAAGTATTGTGCTTAGTGTCGCATTAAAATTCACCTATCTTTCTCCAAGTTACACTATTGGAATAACGTTTTTATTGCTATTATTTATTCCCCTGCTAACGGACGAAATCCCGTTCATTCACGGCAACGATTTATTTTCGGCTGTAAATTTCACCGGATTAGCGCTTTTATTGGGGTTATTGTTATTGGTCGAAGGGATCCAGGTGAACCATGTAAATCGAAATGAATCATTTCCCGAGCTGGTAATGAGCAAACGTGGTAAGTGGGTAGGGCAACACCACTTGAAAAAAATGAGCATCATCCCATTCTTTGTATTAATACCTTCCGGGGCGATTACCCCATTTGCTTCATTTTGGCCGACTATTTCAATTGGCGCAGACTCGTATAGTATATTACTGGTGCCTTTTCTACTTGGGTTTGATCATATTGTAAAAGGACATGCCCCTTATCAGGTAAAAAGAAAATTGGCCACTTCCATTGGGATGCTTGGTGTATTGGTATTATTACTTGCTGTGGGGAGTTTATTTATTACATGGCTGTCACTTACTGCTGTTATTATAGCTATTTTGGGCAGAGAATATATTCGTTATAAACACCAAGTATATGATAATAAAAGCAATCCATATTTTCATATGGAGAAAAATGGATTAAAGGTGTTGGGAGTCATTCCTGGTTCGCCGGCTGACCAAGTTGGTGTGTTAACCGGGGAGACGATTTATAAGGTTAATGGACAACGTGTCAATCAAGTGGCCGACTTTTATCGTGCATTACAGACTAGTGGTGCATACTTCAAAATGGACGTAATTGACGATGGCGGAGAGATTCGTTTTGTACAACACGCCTTTTACCAGCACGATCATCATGAATTGGGAATTTTGTTTGCCAAAGAAAAATATCGGCTGTCTGAGAGAAAGAGAAATAAAGACTCGAATGTGAAGCAAGAATAGAATCCATGTCATAAACCTTGATAGGCACATGTTCATGACTGGTATATCCTCAGGTTGGAAATACTAATATTAAACTTCTTAAGCAAAAAAATCGAATACTCGTTCGTTTGTATGTTAAAATAATTAAATATCTATGGTAAACTAATGAGAGAGAATATAGATCGGAGGCTTGCCTTATGGAAAATCAGTTTGATCTGGTGGCGAACTATGAGCCACAGGGTGATCAGCCAAAAGCTATTGAAGAATTAGTGCAAAAAATACTGGCTGGTCAACGGCATCAGACTTTACTTGGGGCGACGGGTACAGGGAAAACATTTACGGCATCCAATGTAATCAAGGAAATCAATCGTCCGACACTGGTTATTGCCCATAATAAAACTTTGGCAGGGCAGCTATACAGTGAGTTTAAGGAATATTTCCCGAACAACGCAGTAGAGTACTTTGTCAGTTTTTATGATTACTATCAACCAGAGGCATATGTCCCATCATCTGATACATTTATTGAAAAAGATGCAAGTATAAATGATGAAATAGATAAATTGCGACACTCTGCAACGTCGGCATTATTTGAACGAAATGATGTTTTAATTGTTGCCAGTGTATCATGCATATTTGGTTTGGGGTCCCCGGACGAATATGGCAGTCAGGTATTATCATTACGCATGGGTATGGAAAAAGACCGCGATCAATTATTACGTGAATTGGTTGATATCCAATATGCCAGAAATGATATTGACTTTAAACGTGGGACATTTCGCGTGCGTGGTGATTCCGTCGAAGTTATCCCCGCATCGCATGAAGAGCATTGTCTGCGTATTGAATTCTTCGGTGATGAGATTGACCGTATTCGCGAGGTCGATGCCTTGACTGGTGAAATCATTGGGGATCGGGAACATGTTGCTATTTTCCCGGCGTCCCACTATGTAACCCGTGAAGGAAAACTGAAAATGGCTATGGAAAGTATCCGGCAAGAACTGGACGAACGTTTAAAAGAATTACGTGATGACAATAAATTGCTGGAAGCACAGCGTCTGGAGCAGCGAACCAACTATGATCTTGAAATGATGCAGGAGATGGGTTTTTGCTCCGGTATTGAAAACTACTCCCGTCATTTGGCATTGCGGGAACCTGGATCAACACCATACACATTGCTTGATTATTTTCCCGAGGACTATTTAACCATTATTGATGAATCCCATGTTACATTACCGCAAATCAGAGGAATGTATAACGGAGACAGAGCAAGGAAACAGGTTTTAATTGATCATGGATTCCGTCTTCCATCAGCGCTCGATAACCGGCCGTTGACATTTGAAGAATTCGAAAAGCTGTCCAACCAGCTCATTTTTGTATCAGCAACCCCCGGGCCATATGAAATGGAACACTCATCGGTTGTGACCGAGCAGATCATTCGACCAACAGGACTTTTGGATCCAGAAATTAAGGTGCGTCCGATTAAGGGGCAAATTGATGATTTAATTGGCGAAATTAATACCCGGGCTGAACGTAATGAACGGGTGCTTGTGACAACGCTGACCAAGAAAATGTCGGAGGATTTGACCGATTATTTAAAGGAAATCGGGATCAAAGTTGCTTACCTGCATTCGGAGATTAAGACACTGGAGCGAATTGAAATTATTCGTGATTTGCGTGTGGGTAAATACGATGTTCTCGTTGGCATTAACTTGTTACGTGAAGGACTAGACATACCTGAAGTATCGCTTGTAGCTATTTTGGATGCTGATAAAGAAGGATTTTTACGGTCAGAGCGTTCTCTGATTCAAACCATGGGGCGGGCAGCCAGAAACGAAAATGGTATGGTAGTGATGTATGCCGATAACATTACCAATTCCATGCAGGCTGCCATTGATGAAACGAATCGTCGCCGTGAAAAACAAATGGCGTATAATAAAGAACATCATATTACACCGAAAACGATTCGCAAAGAAGTACGTGATGTTATTCAGGCTACAGTTGCTGCGGAAGATCAGGAAACATATAACGCAGAGGGAACCAACCTGACAAAATTGCCTAAGAAAGACAAGGAAAAGGCAATCGAGAATATGGAAAAAGAAATGAAAGAAGCTGCCAAAGCGCTTGATTTTGAAAGGGCCGCAGAACTGCGCGATATTGTACTGGAGCTAAAAGCAGAAGTATCATAAGAACAAAGGCGTAAGCACCCGGTTAGCGGCGTATGTGCTGGACTGAACCGTAGGAGATAAAGGAAACATGCCTCTGCAAAAGGGGTATGCCGACGTTGGCCGCAAAGGCCGTTTTTAGTCGGCCTTCCTTTACCCCGAGTCGATGTTGACTTATCGTACGAAGGTGAAGGAAGCACACTAGCCGCTGGGTGCTGGAGCCGGACGGGGCTCGCCTTGTCCCAAGCAGAGTAGAGCGCAAATTTTTATGCTTCTTTTCTATAATTAAAATGGAAGGATGACGAGTTCATCATGCCTAGTAAAGCTATACAAATAAAAGGTGCCAGAGCACATAATTTAAAAAACATCGACATTTCTATTCCAAAGAACAAACTTGTCGTTCTGACCGGCCTATCCGGATCCGGAAAATCATCGCTTGCCTTTGACACGATCTATGCTGAAGGTCAGCGTCGTTATGTGGAATCATTATCGGCATATGCCAGACAATTCCTGGGACAAATGGACAAACCGGATGTGGATGCCATTGAAGGGCTTTCTCCGGCCATTTCCATTGATCAAAAAACAACCAGCCGGAATCCACGGTCGACGGTAGGAACTGTTACGGAAATTTATGATTACTTGCGCTTGCTGTTTGCCCGGGTAGGACGGCCAACCTGTCCAAAGCACGGAATCGAAATCAGCTCGCAAACCGTACAACAAATGGTTGATCGGATTTTGGAATACCCAGAGCGTACCAAAATGCAGATATTGGCACCAGTTGTTTCCGGTCGCAAAGGGGAACATGTGAAAATCTTTGAACAACTAAAACAAGAAGGTTATGTACGGATTCGCGTAGACGGTGAGATGCGGGAAGTTGCTGATGAATTTAAATTGGAAAAGAATAAAAAACATTCCATTGAGGTTGTTGTTGATCGGATTGTTGTAAAAGATGGCGTGGCCGGGAGACTTAGTGATTCGATTGAAACAGCACTGGAACTTGGGGAAGGAAACATTATTGTTGATGTTATCGGTGACGAAGAACTTAAATTCAGTGAAAACCATGCCTGCCCGATTTGCGGTTTTTCCATCAGTGAACTGGAACCACGTTTGTTTTCATTCAACAGTCCCTATGGTGCCTGCCCAACCTGTGATGGTTTGGGAACCAATTTGGTTGTTGACATCGATCTGGTTATTCCGGATTGGGAGAAAACACTGAATGAACATGCTATCGCCGCCTGGGAACCAATTAGTTCGCAATATTATCCCCAGCTTTTGAAAAGTGTTTGTACCCATTATGGAATTGATATGGATGTACCGGTGAAAAATTTGTCCAAACAGCAAATGGACATTATTTTATATGGCAGTGGCAAAGAACGCATCCATTTCCATTTTGTCAATGATTTTGGTAAAGTTCGTGATAACGAAATTATGTTTGAAGGGGTCGTAAACAATATTGCCCGACGATATAGGGAGACATCGTCAGACTTCATTCGAGAAACATTGGAAAAATACATGACCCACAAAGATTGTCCGACGTGTCATGGATACCGGCTAAAGGAAGAAGCACTTGCCGTATTGATTAATGGCCTTCATATCAGTCAGGTTACCGATTTTTCGATTACCGAGGCAAGTCAATTCTTTGGCACGCTGGAGTTAACGGAAAAGGAAGAAAAAATTGCCCGGATGATTTTAAAAGAAATTAGTAATCGGCTGACCTTCTTGAACAATGTAGGTCTGGATTATTTAACATTGTCACGTGCTGCCGGAACTTTGTCAGGCGGAGAAGCTCAGCGGATTCGCCTGGCTACACAAATTGGTTCCGCGTTAACAGGTGTGTTATACGTATTGGATGAACCATCGATTGGGTTACATCAACGGGATAATGACCGATTAATTGGAACGTTAAAGCAAATGCGGGATTTGGATAATACATTAATTGTGGTGGAACATGATGAGGATACGATGCTTGCCGCAGATTGGCTGATTGATATTGGTCCGGGTGCAGGGGATCATGGCGGCGAGATTGTTGCAAGCGGAACACCGGAAAAGGTAATGAAGAACAAAAAGTCCCTGACTGGCAACTATTTGTCCGGTGAAAAATTTGTTTCTGTTCCATTGAAACGGCGGAAACCAACCAAAAAAAACATTGAGGTTGTTGGTGCACAGGAAAACAACCTGAAAAATGTCGCAGCGAAATTCCCAATTGGATTAATGACCGTTGTTACTGGTGTTTCCGGTTCGGGAAAAAGTACGTTGGTAAACGAAATTTTATATAAATCATTGGCGAAACAATTGAATAAAGCCAAGCTTAAACCTGGAAAGCATCAAAAGATCAAAGGGATAAATAATATCGAAAAGGTCATCGATATTGATCAATCACCAATTGGTCGAACTCCTCGTTCCAATCCGGCAACATATACGGGTGTGTTTGATGATATTCGTGATGTGTTCGCCCAGACGAATGAAGCAAAAATCCGGGGGTACAAAAAAGGACGGTTCAGTTTTAATGTCAAAGGCGGTCGCTGTGAAGCATGCCGCGGTGATGGCATTATTAAAATTGAAATGCACTTTTTGCCTGATGTGTATGTACCATGTGAAGTGTGTCACGGTAAACGGTATAACCGTGAAACATTAGAAGTGAAATATAAAGGCAAGAGCATTGCCGATGTGCTGGATATGACCATTGAAGAGGCATTGGACTTTTTTGCCAACATCCCGAAAATAAAACGTAAACTGGAAACGATTGATGATGTTGGTCTTGGTTATGTCAAACTCGGTCAGCCGGCAACAACATTATCCGGCGGGGAAGCACAACGGGTCAAACTTGCCAGTGAATTGCATCGCCGTTCGAATGGTAAGTCATTTTATATCCTGGATGAACCAACAACAGGTCTTCATGTTGCTGACATTAAGCGATTGTTGAGTGTTTTGCAACGATTGGTTGACAATGGGGATACCGTATTAATCATTGAACACAACCTGGATGTCATTAAAACGGCTGATCATATTATTGATCTTGGACCTGAAGGCGGTGAACGTGGCGGTGAAATTATTGCCACCGGAACACCGGAACAAATAGCAGAAACGGAAGAATCGTACACAGGGCGCTATTTACGGCCGATTCTGGAACGTGACCGCAAACGGATGGAAACAATGCTTAGAGAAAAGGAAAAAGTGGCTTCAAAATAAAAATAACAACAGCAAACCCGGCTTCGGGGCTTGCTGTTGTTATTTGCCTTTCAAATCGTTCGTAAACTAACAAGGAATAGCTTGGGCAAAATTTTTGACGTGCTTTATCCTTTTCTGTAATGTAAAAGAAGAGGTTGTAAGGAGGAGTAGCCGGATGAAGCCGATAGAAATGGATGCAGTACAACAACACTTGGACCGTTTAAAAGATAAAGAGGTTTATATTCATTTGGAAACAACGAACGGTGCCTATGCAAGTCATGTAAATGAGAAGGCTTATACCGTTGGTGCATATATTCGTAACGCAAAAGTTAAATTTTCGCAAGCCAAGCTTGTTGGTAATGGTCAATCATATCGAGCAGGGTTGAAGATGGAGATTGGCTGGATTTATGCAGAAGGGTTAACCGACTGGACCATTCATGACCATCAATTACTTTTGGCGGGTCATGATCGAGAAGGTCGGCTCATGGTTGCGCTGGAATTAAGCGAAACACCATTTCGTCAGTAAGAGCGTGTTCAAAGAAAGGGTGAAAAACATGGAAAAACATGTCGTAGTAATTTACCCGCACCCAGATGATGAATCATTTGGTGCAGCGGGAACCATCACCAAGTTTCGAAAACAGGGTGTACCCGTTACCTATTTATGTGGGACGCTAGGTGAAATGGGTCGCAATATGGGGAATCCGACATTTGCCAATCGGGAAACATTACCAGATATACGCAAAGAAGAATTGATTGCTGCATGTAAGGAACTGGATATGGATTTGCGAATGCTAGGCTACCGGGATAAAACGGTTGAATTTGAGGATCGCCAACAGATAGCGGGACATGTGAAAGGAATTCTGGAGGAAATCGAGCCAAGCCTAGTCATTACCCATTATCCCGGTTATGCTGTACATCCAGATCATAATGCAATGGGTGCAGCAGCTGTGGAAGCAGTCCGGCAAATGGATGAAGCCAAACGACCGGTTGTTTGGGCTCAGGCAATATCCAATAACTATTACGATGAACTTGGCAAGCCAGACATCAACAATGATGTGACAGATGTAATCAATGAAAAAATGGCTGCAATTATGTCGCACAAATCACAGGCGAATGGTGTACTGGCACAATTTCATGACAATCAGAGTACAGCAACAGATATATCGGAAATCGCTAAAAGATCAATGGGAAAAGAGCGATTTTTTATTTGGGACTATTAGTTTGACATCATCCATTTATATAATCCCTGCCAACAAAAAGGCGGGGATATTTTATAAAAAGAGTAACATTTAGCTTTATGAATGTCGTATGATGAATATAATAGAAAAAGAATGGAATACGAAGATAAGGGAGAGAATACCATGCCCAAACGTTTAACAAGATCGATTAGAGACCGTAAAGTTGCTGGTGTTTTGGGCGGAATAGCCGAATACTTTAATATTGATTCGACTATTGTCAGACTGGCATTTGTTATTTTGCTCATAACGAGTTTCTTTACTTTAACCCTGATCTATTTGCTAGCTGTTTTCATTATGCCAAATGATGGTGAGGTGTATTAATGTTTTTGCGGTGGATATTGTCCGTCTTCTTGAATGCGGTAGCCCTCATCGTAGTAGCGCAGCTGTTTGATTCTTTTCATTTGGAGGGATTCGGTACAGCACTTCTGGCAAGTGTTATTTTATCCATTTTAAATGTGATCGTAAAACCAATTTTGATTATTTTCACCTTGCCAATTACAGTCTTATCGCTGGGATTGTTTTTGTTTGTGATTAATGCGATTACATTAATGATTACGCAAGGGCTGATGGATGCCTCGTTTGTTATTGAAGGATTTGGCACAGCTGTTATTGCCTCTATTATTATTTCCATCCTAAACCTTTTGTTGAATCAGTTGGTAAAAGATACGATACGTTAATATAGGTGCAAATCATCACAGGTTCATACCTGTGATTTTTTGTTACTCATTAATGAAAATATGCTACAATAAAAAGCAGTAATTCGATTAAACAGCGTGCATATGGGAAAGTTACGCTGATGCTTAAAAAAAGAGTCTGATATTGATAACGGCTATTCTGCAAGATTTTTGAACAGCCAGGTTTTACTTTGTACCCGAACTGGAGGACAAAAACATGGAAATCGTACGGACAAAGGATCTATTAGAGAATTTTAATTTAACGCTTGTAGCGGGGAAAGACGGCATACATAGGGAAATACCAACAAGTGATATCTCCCGTCCAGGAATTGAAATGACTGGTTATTTTAAGTATTATCCCAAAGAACGTTTACAATTAATAGGCAAGACGGAAATGGCCTATTATTTAGATCTTACCACTAGTCAACAAAAAGATCGGGCGGCCAAGTTATGTACGGACATAACCCCCGGCATCGTAATTAGCAGAGGGATGGATGTTCCGCAGCCAATGCTTGATGCAGCCGATGAGTTTGGTGTGCCCATTCTCCAATCACCCAGGAAAACGAGCAGGGTTATTAGCAGGCTGACAAATTATCTGGAGGCCAAATATGCCCCATTTACAGCTATTCATGGTGTACTAGTTGACATCTATGGAGTCGGCGTGTTGATCACGGGTCAAAGCGGGGTAGGAAAGAGTGAAACCGCATTGGAATTAGTTAAACGTGGACATCGACTGGTCGCTGATGACAGTGTAGAAATACGCCAGGAAGATTATGATAGGTTAATTGGTAATTCCCCGCCATTAATTGAACACTTACTGGAAATTCGCGGATTGGGCATCATAAATGTAATGACCTTGTTTGGTGCAGGGGCAGTACGCAATTATAAAAAAATCTCACTTATCATCAACCTGGAATCGTGGGATGAGGAAAAGCAATATGATCGACTTGGTCTTGATGAAGAGAAAATGAAAATTATGGATGTGGAGCTTCCAAAAGCAACGATCCCAGTTAGACCGGGAAGGAACCTTGCTGTGATTATTGAAGTAGCTGCCATGAATTACCGTTTGAAAAAAATGGGATTTAATGCTGCAGAAGAATTTTCCGAGCGCCTAACAACCATGATTGATCAAGAAAAAGATGCAACGGAATAGGAGGGGTTTTTTTGACTTGTGATGCACCGACACTTGATCGTGTGTTTATACACGTTGGATCATTTCCAATTTATTGGTATGGCGTTATTATTGCTGCTGGAGCATTTATTGGATTATGGTTGGCCACCAGAGAAGCAAACCGTCTTGGGTTAAAAAAAGATATTATGGTCGATTTGGTTGTCTTTGCTATTCCAATTGCCATTATTTGTGCCCGTATCTATTATGTCGTTTTTGAATGGGATCAGTATAAAGATGGACCCTGGTGGGGTGTGTTCGCCATTTGGAATGGTGGAATCGCCATTCATGGGGCATTGATTGGTGCCGTACTGACAGCAATAATATTTTCCCGAGTAAAAAAGGTATCCTTCTGGCAGTTGGCGGACATTGCGGCCCCAAGCCTTATCCTGGGACAGGCAATCGGGCGCTGGGGCAACTTTATGAATCAAGAGGCACATGGCGGACCAATATCGGAGGCTGCGTATCATCATTTTCATCAATATTTGCCAGATTTTATTATGAATCAGATGTGTATCGACGGCGTCATGTATCACCCCACCTTTCTTTATGAATCTGTCTGGGATATACTTGTGTTTTTATTTTTACTATGGCTACGCAGAAGAAACCCGGCGCGTGGCGAAGTATTCCTTGCCTATGCCATGACATACTCGGTCGGCAGATTTTTTGTGGAAGGAATGCGGACGGATAGTCTGGTTTCCGAGGGTATACGAGCTGCGCAAGTTATCTCTGTCGTAATTATTGTGGTCGGTATTGTCTTAATCTTTTACCGACGGAAATCCGGGATGGCCAAATATCATTACGATGGAACGAAATTGCCTTCAAGAAAGAAATAATTGACCAGATTACAGCAAAAGCGAGGGAACAAGTGAATGAATATGGATACAATACTTTTTGATTTGGATGGAACATTAATTGATACAAATGAATTAATTATTGCTTCTTTTCAACATACATTCAAGCATTATGGAATGGCGATAACCCGGGAGCAAACGATTGAATTTATCGGACCGCCATTGAATGAATCCTTTGCGAGCTTAGTACCAGCGGAACAGGTGGCTGCCATGATTGATACGTATCGTGAACATAATTTACTGCACCATGACGATTATGTAACGGCCTTCCCTCATGTGGTGGAGACAATAAAACAACTTAAAGAGCACGGGCTAAAACTGGGGATTGTAACAACGAAAAGATTTCAATCCGTAGAAAAAGGAGTAAAATTAACGGCTCTGGAACCATTCTTTGATGTAACGATTACACTTGATGATGTAACCCATGCGAAACCACATCCAGAACCTGTTATTATGGCCATGAAGCGGCTGGGTGCACAAAGAGAATCGACGCTAATGGTTGGAGATAATTCGCATGATATCGAGGCTGGTCAGCATGCTGGTGTGCAAACGGCGGCGGTCGCATGGTCATTAAAGGGAAGGGAAAAAATGCTGGAATATAATCCAACTTATATACTTGATGATATCAGGGATCTGTTAACGATCATTGGGGTGTGACCCATGCGGAATACCAAGCGTTATCCGGTTAAACACGCTAATTCCCTATGGCAAATTTATCGGACGGTGCCTTTTTGGAAGGTTGTCAAAAATTTTATCGTCATTCAAACAGCCCGCTATACACCATTTTTGGCAATGAAAAATTGGCTGTATCGTACATTTTTACATATGTCTGTTGGGCGACAAACCGCTTTTGCATTAATGGTTATGCCAGATATTATGTTCCCGGAAAAGATAACAGTAGGTTCAAATTCTGTCATTGGTTATAATACAACGATATTGGCACATGAGTATCTGATTAAGGAATATCGGATTGGTAAGGTAACTATTGGTGACGAGGTAATGATCGGCGCGAATACGACCATATTGCCAGGTGTTACAATTGGGGATCATGCAATTGTATCGGCGGGAACACTTGTAAATAAAAATGTTCCTGCCGGCGCGTTTGTTGGCGGTAACCCCATGCAGCTGATTTATACAAAAGAAGAAATGGAACAACGACAGATGGAAGATGAAACCTAAAAAACAATATCAATTATGTGAGCAATCCTCTTTCCAAAACACCTAATATATGTTACGATACATTTAAGTTAATAATTTGGACGGAGAAAACGGAGAAACCGCAAACCATCAATGGGTAGATAATATTCATTGATGTGATTTGTGGTTTTTTTATTTGCTATATATGAACTTCTCCGTATTCGACTTTCACGTATCCGCATTTTTCCTCCGTATTTTCGTCCTGTTAAAATATAATTCCACATTTGATACATGAATTTCCATAGAAACGGGAATTGATATCTATAGATTGGTGGATTTATGATGAGCATTTATTGGCTGTAATACCCCCGCCTCCAATTTAAGAGAACGAAATGCGAAAGTAGGGGAGAAACAGCCCGTATTCCTGATTCGTTCGGGCCTGCACAATGAAGTTTTATTTTATGGGGAGTGATTGGCATGACAAATTTTTCAAGTTTTAACCGTGATCATATTTTTAAAAACTTAACAGATAAACAGCTGGATGTCCTGGTAATCGGTGGTGGAATAACAGGATCGGGTATTGCATTGGATGCTGTCACCCGAGGATTATCTACCGGAGTGGTCGAAATGCAGGATTTTGCTGCAGGTACATCGAGTCGCTCAACAAAACTTGTCCATGGCGGCTTACGTTATCTGGCACAATTTGAAGTGAAAATGGTTGCGGAAGTGGGTAAAGAGCGGGCAATCGTCTATGAAAATGGCCCACATGTTACCACGCCGGAATGGATGATGCTTCCATTTCATAAAGGTGGAACATTCGGACCGTTTACTACCAACATTGGGCTGCGCGTTTACGACTTTCTTGCCGGTGTTAAAAAAACGGAACGCAGAAAAATGTTAAGCCCGCAAGAAGCACTAAAAAAAGAGCCTTTAATCAAACGTGAAAATTTAAGAGGTGCCGGGTATTATGTGGAATATAAGACGGATGATGCCCGATTAACCATTGAGGTTATCAAAAAGGCTGTGCAAAAAGGTGCACATGCTGTCAATTATGCACAGGCTACAGAATTTATATATGATAAATCCGGGAAGGTAATAGGTGCCTATGTACGTGATCAATTGACCGGAGAAATGCATGAGATCTATGCCAAAAAGATTGTCAATGCTTGTGGGCCATGGGTAGATGATCTTCGGGAATTGGACGGTTCTAAAAAAGGGAAATCACTGCATTTAACCAAAGGTATTCACCTGGTATTTCCTAAAAAACGATTTCCGTTACAACAGGCCATTTACTTTGATACTCCTGACAAACGGATGGTTTTTGCTATTCCCCGGGAAGATAAAACCTATGTCGGTACTACCGATACGAGCTATGAAGGAGATATCGCTCATCCAACTATGACTGAAGCAGATCGTGATTATTTACTTGATGCGATCAATTATATGTTCCCAACAATGGATATGAAGGCATCAGATGTTGAATCAAGCTGGGCAGGATTACGGCCATTAATTGCCGAAGACGGGAAAAACCCGGATGAAATTTCGCGGAAAGATGAAATATTTGTTTCTGATTCTGGTTTAATTTCGATGGCTGGCGGAAAATTAACCGGTTATCGAAAAATGGCGGAACAAGCGGTTGATAAGGTTGTCAAGCAATTAAAAGAAGAAGAAAACATTTTATATTCGGATTCGGAGACCCGTAATCTGCCTATTTCCGGTGGGGAAGTTGGCGGATCAAAGGGATATCAGCAATTTAAACAGCGGAAAATAGAAGAGGCACAAGCGCTTGGTCTTGATGAAGAAACAGCATTGATGCTTGTGAAGAAGTATGGGGCAAATATTGACACCATTTTCGAAATTTATCAGGAAAAACAAGCAGAAGCCAAACAAGTTGAAATTGATCCGGTTGTTTTTGCTCAACTTATTTACGCCATGGAATATGAACTGACCTATAAACCGGTTGATTTCTTTATCCGCCGCACAGGTGGTTTATTCTTTGATATTAACTGGGTAAGAACGCACAAAGACAATGTAATTGCTTATATGGCACAGGTTTTGGGATGGTCATATGAACAGGAAACAGCTTACCGTAATGAATTGGACCAGCTGCTTCGTGAGGCAGTTACACCTGTAGGATAAGGACAAAGGTGCAAGCGCCCGGTAATTTTTATAGTTTCTTTCTTTCAAGATAAAGAGCTCCTGTCGTAAAAGATAGGAGTTTTTGTTTCGTTACGCAAAAATAATCCCCAACCCCCCATCTTCATGATAATCTGTGTTATACTTTGTTGCGGATGATTACTAAAGAATGAGGGGAAAATTGTGCAACAACTAAAGAATATAACAAAAAGCGAGCAGGATAATATTCTACCGTTTATCCCTGAGGGTGACTTTTATTTTATGAAAGGTGTCGAAGCTTTTCGACGGAGAAAATTTGATCTTTCGTTAAAATGGTTGCAAAAAGCGGTTGAACAGGAGCCTGAAGAACCGTTATACCAATGCCAAATGTCCATTGTCTATACGGAAATAGGTGCATATGATAAGGCGAATCAGGTGCTGACTGATGTATTACAATTTACCCGTGAAGCATATACAGACTGTTATTATTTACTGGCTAACAATTATGCCCATTTAGGATTGTTACAGGATGCAAAAAAATATGCGCGCACATATCTTGATAGTGAACCAGATGGCGATTTTAGCGAAGATGCCAAAAGTTTGCTTGAAATACTTGATATTGATGAAGACGATGGGGAATGGGCGCTTGAGGAAGAGGATGAGCTCCTGATTTATCAAGAGACAGTGTTTTATCATATGGAGAATCAGGAGTGGGAAAAGGCATTGCCGTTACTCGAAGAAATGGTCACATTGTTTCCGGAATATACTGCGGTGCATCATGATTATGCACAGGCATTATTTTATAGTGGTTCACCGAAACGGGCGATACAACTCGAACATGATCTATTGGATAAAGAACCAAATTCGTTGATTAGCCGATGTAATTTGGCAATTTTTTATTATGCTTATAATCAGCGTTCAGAAGGTGAAAAATATGTGCAGGCACTATTAAATATCTATCCTGTTCAAGAACAGCAGAAATTGCGGATCGCGGTGACATTAGCAAGTGTTGGGTTGTATTCCGATGCAACGGCCCGTTTTCGCTTGCTGAAAAAAGGGATTGTAAAAAATCACCCTTCGTATTATCGGTGGTATAGTACAGCGTTGTTTAAGTCCGGTAATGCAGCAAAAGCGCTGGAACTGTGGAAGGAAGGTTGCAAAAAACACCCAAAGCTGGCATATGAAGATGTACAATGGATGTTGTGATTGAGCAGAATAATAGACGAAAATACCTAATTCTTATACCATTAGGTTGGCTTAATCAAAATAGACAAAAGGGGCT